>CAXTCQ010000193.1:0-16157 GCA_964242965.1 uncultured Calothrix sp.
CTATATAATTTTCATGGTTCGATGTCCCTGCGACATCGCGCTTGGCGCTCGTCTTTCAGGCAACTTATTAATAGTAGCGAGTGCAAAGAGTATTGTCAACACTTTTCCTGAAAAAAAATCAGGATTATTTTTTCGCTCTCAAACTCCTCGCAGTGGCGGGTTTAAGCAACAATGGTTTATGCATTGTGCAAAGTTCGGGAGAATATGTGTGAATTTTCAGTCAATAATTTTGGAGTTACATAAGTTCTGGAGCGATCGCAATTGTCTGATTGCCCAGCCCTATGACATGGAAAAAGGAGCCGGCACCAAAAACCCTCACACTTTTCTAAGGGCTTTGGGACCAGAACCTTGGGCTGTAGCTTATGTAGAACCTTGTCGCCGTCCAACAGATGGGCGTTATGGCGAGAATCCGAATCGGTTTCAATACTATTATCAGTATCAAGTTTTGATTAAGCCTTCGCCTGACGATATCCAAGAAATATATTTAGACTCACTGCGAACATTAGGTATTCGTCCTGAAGACCACGATGTTAGGTTTGTAGAAGATAATTGGGAAGATGCAACCGTTGGTGCTTGGGGTACTGGTTGGGAAGTATGGTTGGATGGGATGGAAATCACACAGTTTACATATTTCCAACAATGTGGGGGTATTGATTGCCGTCCGGTATCGATTGAGATTACATACGGTTTAGAGCGACTGGCAATGTATCTCCAAGGCGTTGACGCGATGACTAAGATTCAATGGACGGATACTATTACATATGGGGATGTTCATCTCCAAGGTGAAATTGAGCAGTGCGTCTATAATTTTGAAGCGTCAAATCCTGAGATGCTTTTGACACTGTTTAATATGTATGAACAAGAAGCGCAGCAGTTGACCGAACGCGGATTGGTTTTACCAAGCTTCGACTACGTAATCAAGTGTTCGCACATGTTCAACTTGCTGGACGCGAGAGGTGTGATTTCGGTAACGGAACGAACGCGATATATAGCAAGAATTCGGCATTTGGCACGGAAGGTAGCACAGATGTATGTGGAACAGCGAGAAAGGTTAGGTTATCCGTTGTTGAAAAATGCGCCGAATTGAAGTTTTAGAATTTTTTCATACCCTTTCCGGTCGGAGAGGGTTTTTTATGGCTTGTGCAACCGCGTAGTCCGATCGCATAGCGCCTCCTACAAGTGCGGATATCATTTAACCCGGTAAAAACTAGTAACAAGTACTAATATCTACTGTGTATTGGGGTATATCCTCCCCACCCCCAACCGAAGTTGAGGCATTTGTCAAATCATTTAACGACTTGATGAAAATATTAATTGCACCATTCCAGTCTCTTGGTAACTGGTGACCGCAGCTAGGGCATTTAAACTTTTTGTTGCCTCCCAATTTTTCATGCACATGACCGCACTTAGAACAGGTTTTAGAAGTATATTCTTCGGTTACGTCATGGACAACGCAACCCCGTTTTAGTGCGTGAAACTTGAAAGTTTGTTTAAATCTATAGTGTGACCAAGTAAGCATATTCCTGGCTGTTTTTGAACGGATTTTACGTTTCTTCTTGACAACCATTTTAGATGTTTCAAACGTGGGAAGGAAAATATGCTTATAATTTTTAGTCAACATAGCTGAGGTTTTATTATGGACTTCGTTAGTTAAATTTCTAATCCTCGTCCTCAAATCCTCAGACAGTTTTCTTAATTTCCATCGTGCCCGTTTATTTGACCTCCCTTTTAACAAAGCTATTTGTGATTGTATTTTGTCCAAGCGTTGACATAAAATTGCAACCTCGGAAATAGATCCGTTTCCGATCTCTAAAATGTTATTTCCGTCAAACCCTGTTAAAAAAGTTCTAACACCTGGGTCTAATGCAATGAAATTTTGGTTATTGTTTTCCTTGATCTGAAATGGGATTGAAAAACTTAGATACCATCTACCTTTGTCAACCATTATGGTAAACTCGGAAGGCATTTCTTCGCATAAAGGTTCTACAGCATTAATCTGTAAATCCTTCATTACAAGCTTTTGACCATTCACCAATACTTTTGCCTTGGCATAATGGGTAAAATTATTCCAGTATTTAGCACCGATTCTTAAGCTTTTAATTGGTTCTCGACATGACTTAAATCTAGGATTCGATTTATTTTTTGCAGCCGTTTTATAAAAAGCTATTTTGGCATCAAACACAGCTTCTTCTCTAGGAGAGTAAGGGCATTCTTTAACCCAGTCCGGACATGATTTAAGAATTATTTCTCTTAAATTATACTTGCTTGGTTGCTTTTCCCCTTTTACAAAACAGTCACGCTGATAAGCAATCGCTTGATTATAGCACCAACGACACGCAGCAAGCCAATTTCTATAGACTAGCTTGAGGTTTGTTTCCGGGTAAATCCGTATCTTCTTTGACTTTTTGTTTGTACTTTCTAAGTCCGTAAAGTTTTGAACTGAAGACGTGGATAATTGCCAAGATATCTTCGACGAACTCTCTGTCTGGAGACAAATCAATGCGGTTGAGAACCACGAGTTTTGTATTATTTTTAGTGCAGATGAAGTCGATGAGTTCAATTCCAAATCTTGCGAGTCTGTCCTTATAACTGCATACAACTTGTTCGATGTCTCCAGACAAAATTTGTCCCAAAAGGGATTGTAAGCCTTTTCGCTTGTAGTTGAGTCCTGATCCAATTTCTTTGATGACTTCTCCGTGGGGGAACAAGGACTGGAGGTAGTCTGCTTGTCTGTTAAGGTCGTCTCGCTGTTTATGGGAACTGACTCGGCAATAAAGGATGACCTTCCTGGTTTTAGTGGATTTGGGGTCAAGAATACTGTCGATGTCGTATCTTCGATGTCCAGCGGGAGTACGAAGGGCAACCACTTTCCCGGTTCTGTGCCATTCTCGGAGTGTTTTTTCCGAAACTTGGAGGATTTGCATCGCTTCTCGCGGTGTGACATATCTAGTCATAGGTGTAAAGTTAAATACTATTTAACTTTACCGTCTATATATAGATAATTCCGGAAATTTACATAAATTAATAGTTAATTGGGTCTCTAGTAAGTGCGGTTAGCTTTTGATGGTTATAATTCAGGCAAGAGGTCGGTCTCGATATTAAGGTAGGAAAATTGTTATGTTTAGGACTTACGCACACTATACGAAAAACAAGCGCGTTCTAGTCTTTGGAGATCGGAACCTACCCCCCGATGCGTTGGGGGGCTTTGCGTAAGTCCTGATGTTAAAAGCAATATAATAGTAACGATATATAATGACACGAGAAATTACAGATAATGGAGTAACTTGGTCATGCGTTCAAGCATACTCTGGTCTTTCTGGCGATGACGAAAAGCTAAAAGCAGCAGCCCAAGTAGACGAGAAAGGCGATAAATATTGGGTTGTTTGTACTCCAAGCGGTGCAGCTAAATCGGTGCGGCTTGAACTAGATAATAATTGGTCCGAGGCTTTAAGCGATGAAGAGTTGCTCGATCAAATTAAACAGCGACTTGAAGAGTAGCATAAAATGCGAAAAAATAAACTTTTTTAATAGCCTATGCCTGTAAGAGACTTTTGGACTATTACTTTGGCAATATTTGTATGTATTACTACTACTTACATAGGTTATCGTACTCTTGAATGGGTACTAACCAATGCTGGCTTCATGCACAGCATATCATTCGGGTCACATCAGAGAGCAATTGAGAGCGTCCAATGGGTACTAAGCTAGTAGAAATTTTAGAACCAATCGCTGCATGGTTTCGCAGCCTAAATATTCCCGAACCGATTGTACGTTGGGGACATCCAGCAATAATGGCTATTGTCATATTTGTTTTGGGTAGCTATGTTGCATATGCGGGTTGGGTGCGATTCGTTGCTTAGTGAATCACGGTAAACAGTCCGTACATAACTAAGCCAACCAACGATGGTTGAACTCTCAGGTTGATGAAGGTGAAAGCCCTTCCCGCAAGATTCATGCGTGACTCCCGATCTGCCCACACTGAGTAAGCTTGTAGTGCTAAATAGCGACCAAAAACTTGATAGTCGCGGACACCGCAGTATCAATGGACAAATTGGTTTAAAAGTACCAAGCGATGTTATAAAAAGCAAGTGTGAACGCTTTCTACTCCACGGTAAACCGATACATCGTGTTGAATTAACCAACGATTCTGTTTTTAGTATCGTGGCACATTATCAACACGAATTTCGAGGAATCGTAGAGTATTATCGATTGGCTTATAACCTATATCAACTAAATCGTTTGAAATGGGTTATGGAACGGTCACTAACCCAAACCCTCGCGCATAAATTGCGTATTAGTGTTAGGGAAATATACCGTCACTATCAAACCACACTTCATACCCCTGATGGTTCATACATTGGACTACAGGTAAAAATTGAACGAAGTGAAGGGCAAAAGCCATTGATAGCAAATTGGGGAGGAATTTCTCTATCTCGAAACATGAAAGCAGTCCTAAACGATTCTCCTTTAATTATTGTTGGTCCAAGAACTGAACTAGAACGTAGACTTTTGGCTAATACGTGTGAACTTTGTGGTTCACATGAGGATATCCAAGTACACCACGTTCGAGCGCTTAAAGACTTACATAAGAAAGGAAGAACTCCACCACCCTACTGGGTCGAAATTATGGCAACACGACAACGTAAAACTTTAGTAGTATGTCGTAAATGCCACATGGACATCCATGCAGGATGCGTAAAACAAAGAAATACTACTGACATGTAAACACTGGAGAGCCGTGATGCTCCGAAAGGCGCAAGTCCGGTTCGGGGAGGGGCGAACAGAAAAGTGCTTTTAGTAACTCGCTGGTCGCCTACTCTACTTCCTATTGGGAGTTGTAGGTTCAAAATCCGAAGCTGTGGAAATCAAACAGAAAATCGCCACGTTTTTACGTGACCAGTTAAAACTGGAACTCAGTGATGAAAAAACGCTCATTAGCCATGCAAGGGATGAGGCTGCTAAATTCCTGGGTTATGAAATCCACATACTACATGCCGATGATAAACATGACCACCGTGGTCAAAGATGTATCAACGGTAGCGTGGGACTAAGGGTTCCCAAAAGCGTAATTAAAGACCATTGTCTTAAGTATATTCGCTCTGGAAAGCCTATACACCTTACACAAAGGGTTAACGACGATGCCTACAGCATAGTTAGCCAATATCAGGCGGAGTATCGAGGAGTAGTCCAATATTACCGCATGGCTTACAACCTCCATACGCTATCCCTACTAAAACGAATTACAGAGCTTTCTCTTGTAAAAACTCTGGCGAAGAAGTTTAAAACTACTTGCCAGAAAATTTACAAACGTTATCGTACAACCATTGATACAAAAGATGGCACTTATCGGGTGCTACAAGTAACAGTGGAACGTGACGGAAAATTACCTCTGAGAACTTATTTTGGTGGAGTTTCTTTGCGGTGGAATAAGTGGGTCGAAATTGATGATAACAAGGCTAATCATATCTGGAACGGGCGTAGCGAAGTCGTTCAACGTCTTTTAGCCCAAAAATGTGAAATTTGTGGAGCAACGGACAATATTGAAGTCCATCATATTCGCAAATTAGCAGATATTAAGCAACGAGGATGCAAAGAACGTCCAGAATGGATGAAGAAAATGTCGGCACGTGGACGTAAAACCTTAGTAGTTTGCCGTCAGTGCCATGAGAAAATTCAGTATGGACGCTACGATGGTCAAACCTTCAAAACGTAAAGATTACCGGAAAGCTACGTGATACGGAAACGGTCATGCGTAGTTTGGAGGGGGGTGGTTGGAAAAGTACCAGTAATGGTAACTCGCTGGCTACCTACCCTACCTCATGCACGGTTCTTAGGGGAGGGGAGAGAGGTAACTCTAGAACCTTACCCGACTACCTCCCATCGACTCTACCCAAGGAAGACTGGCAGAAGATAAAGAAGTTGCAATTAAAAATCGTGCCGACCATAATAAGCTTGCACCATTGATGTTTACTTTTATGGCGTTAGGTTACACGGGTGGCGTACTATCTTTGGTGATGCAGAAGCAACCAATTATGGAAAGTTCGCATTTTTGGACTGGTTCGAGTGCGTTGGTATTGTTAGCTGTGAATGGTGCGATTTCACTAGGTGGTTTTGGCGGAAATAATGCGGGTTTACGCAACCTTCACGCTTATTTGGGTAGTACAGCTTTCTTGGTCTTGATTATACACGCTGCACTTGGATGGAGATTAGGTATAACTCTTTGAGTTAAGGTCTTGCAAAATATACCATTCCACCTTCACACTAGAGATTTAAGGCTATGTAAATAAGCTTGGACGAGCAGGCTGATTAATTTTAGATAGTCTTTAATTACTTTAATAAGTAGTGGCATGGTTCAGGTAAGTAATGTAATTGTATGTCTTGGCTATATTCTAGGACTGTTGTTTTCTGCGCTTCCTGGAGGTGGCTTTTGGGTTTTAGGGTTGAGTCTGGTGGGTGCAGTCCTATTCAAAAGAAGACGCTATGTTGCACGTCAAACAAGGCAAGCGAAGGAAAAAGGATTAGCAAAGTCAACAATACCTCAAAAAGTGCAAATTTATCCACATCCGAGAGTGTGGTTTCTTGCTGGGTTAATTGGGTTGTTAGCAAGTTTCTATTTAAGCTACCGAGTTCCCGTACCAACTGCAAACGATATTAGTAAGTTGGTTCCACCAGGAAATAACAGCAATCAGGAACAATTATTTATTGTCCGGGGTAATGTATTAAGTATTCCCAGGTTAACTCGCGCTTCGAGGGGGCAGTTTTGGATGGAAGCGAAGCAACTCGATGAGGTAAAAAATGAGGATGGGGAGGCAGGTACGGGTAAAGGTGTATCGGGTAAATTATATGTGGCTGTTCCTTTACTTCAATCAACTGGTTTGTACCCCGGTCAAGAAATAGCTGTCACGGGTATATTGTATAAGCCGAAAGCTGCTATAAATCCGGGTGCGTTTGATTTTCAGGAATATTTGGCGAAAGAAGGGGTATTTGCAGGACTAAGCGGACGACAAGTAAGTATTCGCAACGAAGAACGTCCGTGGGGATGGTGGAAAGTACGCGAGCAAATTGTGCGATCGCAAGTCAGTTCTCTGGGTGTTCCAGAAGGCCCGCTAGTTAGTGCGATGGTTTTGGGTAGCAAAGCAGTTGATTTACCTTATGATACCCGCGATGCATTTGTACAAACTGGTTTAGCTCATGGTTTGGCAGCTTCAGGGTTCCAAACTTCGTTAATTTTAAGTATAGTACTAGGTTTAACTCAACGTGCCAAGCACGGAACTCAATTTACAGTCGGTTGCTTTGCTTTACTCGCATTTATATGTTTAACTGGTTTTCAACCTGCGATACTTCGGGCTGGTGTGATGGGGTTTGGAGCTTTAATTGCGTTGCTGCTGCAAAGAAAAGTAAATCAACTTGGTTCATTGCTTTTGGCTGCAACTATATTATTAATAGTTAATCCAAGTTGGATTTGGGATTTAGGTTTTCAATTGAGTTTTTTGGCAACTTTGGGATTACTTGTCACAGCTCCTGCCATAGCCAAACGATTGGGATGGTTGCCTCCTGCTTTAGCATCTTTGATTTCAGTTCCCTTGGCAGCGATAATTTGGACTTTACCCTTACAGCTAAATGTGTTCGGAGTTGCACCAACATACAGTTTACTATTGAATATCGTCGCCACGCCCTTAATCTCGATAATTAGTATCGGCGGATTTATTAGTGCAGCAGCAGCATTGATTATACCTGCTGCGGGTAGTGCGATCGCCGGATTATTATATTACCCTGCTAACTGGTTGTTAAGACTAGTAGATTTTTTTAGCAATTTCCCAGGAAACTCGTTCGCAACTGGCAGCATAACTGTCGCGCAGATGGTTGTTATCTATATTATATTAATACTTACTTGGTTAGTACGATGGTGGCAGCAACGATGGTGGGTTGCGATTGGAATTGCACTCGCGTTGATATTCATTCCCGTATGGCATACAGCAAACACGCTATTCCGAGTCACAATGTTAGCAGCAAGGGGCGAACCTGTTATCGTTATTCAAGACCAAGGTAAAGTAACTGTTATTAATAGCGGCGATGAAGGCACGGGACGCTCTACAATATTACCCTTCTTGCAACAGCAGGGCGTGAATCAAATCGACAGTGCCGTAGCATCCGATTTCCAAGGTAATGGTAGTAATGGCTGGTTAGAATTACTACCTCGCCTTCCGATTAAAGTATTTTACGATTACTCAGCTAAAGCCGAAAATGCACTTACCAGCGCAGCAATTCAAAAAGGATTGCAAAACAAAGGTACGTATCAGTCTTTAGGAGTTGGTCAAAGTATAAACATCGGCTCATCCGTTGTGCAACTTGTAAACGACCAATTACCAATATTGCAAATGCAAATTCAAAACAAAAATTGGTTATTGGTAGGGAATCTCAAGCCTACCGAACTACGACAATTAATTAAACAAGGAAGTTTACCGCTTACGCAAGTTCTATGGTGTCCCCCTCAAGTACTCAAAGAATTGGTTCCAGCACTTCAACCAGAAGTAGCGATTACAACTAATGCTGACCTAGACCCGAAAATTTTATCAGAACTCGGTCAAACAAAGACGCAACTTCTATTTACAGGACGTGATGGTGCAATTCAATGGACACCAAACGGTCAATTTGAAGCATTTATTCAAGCGATGGAGAATAAATCGTCGGTGTTTTAATGCAAAAAGTTTAATGAGAAAAATTTTGCGATTGCTATGAAAAAGTTGTGATATAATCGTGATTGCCACAAATGATGTCTCATTTGAGGCGCAACTAAATAACTTTGATTTGGAGAGGTGTCCGAGTGGTTGATGGTGACGCACTCGAAATGCGTTCTAGGGAAACCTAGCGGGGGTTCGAATCCCCCCCTCTCCGTTCTAAAAATAATAAATATATCTAAGTATACTTGACACCTAAGTTAAACTAATTGTCGTGGTGTCAGGAGTACGTGTATGCTGAATCGATGGTTAGGAAAATTACTTTCACTTATTTTCATTACTACCTGTTTATCGGTAGGTGTTGGTATCGGTAGTGCAATTCGGATGGGGAAAATCCAGGCATCAGACAAACCTCCAAAACTACCAGATTCGCTGCCAATATTGCCACCAGTAACTGAAGAACAGATTTTTCCGGACTCGATTACGATTCAAGCGGTTGGGGATGTTATTCCCGGTACAAATTACCCGGATAATAAATTGCCACGCTCAAGCAATCAACTTATCCCTAATTCAGTCCGAACTTATTTGCAACGTGCGGATATTTTGTTTGGTAACTTTGAAACTAGCTTGACGAACTACCCCTATAGTTCAAAAGATATTAGCAAAGGGCAAATTTTTGCGTTTCGTTCGCCACCTGGATATGCCAAACTATTTTCAGATGTTGGCTTTAATGTCTTTAATATTGCCAACAATCATTCATTCGATTTTGGGTTAGTGGGTTTTCGAGACACAACCAAAAATCTCGCATCAGTAGGAATTAAAACATTAGGTCACAAAAATCAAATATTATTACTCGAAGCCAATAAAGTCAAAGTCGCAATGGTTGGATTTGCACCGTATGAACGTTACAATTCAATCCAGGATTTAGAAACCGCGATAGAACTGGTTAAAGCAGCGAAACAAAAAGCTGACATTGCCGTTATCTCAATGCATGTAGGTGCCGAAGGAACAAATGCGCTGCGGACTCCAAATCAAACGGAGTTTTTCTATGGCGAAAATCGCGGTAATTCGGTCAAGTTTGCACGAAAAATGATTGATTCGGGAGCAGATTTAGTTTTAGGACACGGACCTCACGTACCGCGTGCAATGGAAATCTATAAGGGCAAATTAATAGCATATTCCTTGGGTAACTTTTTAGGATACCGAACTTTATCGACAACTGCCCAAACTGGTTATTCAATGATTTTAGAAGTAAAGCTGAATTCGCAGGGTGAATTAGTTGCAGGTAAGATTATTCCGGTACGTATGGATAAACAAGGAATTCCTCGCATCGACCAAAATTTTCGTACAGTCGGACTATTGCGCGATTTGATTGCTAAAGATTTTCCCGATACTTCAATGAAAATTAATAAAAAAGGCGAAATTATTACCGTCAATTAAAAATTTGAACTTGAATCAGCTTTACATTCAACATAAATGCTAAAATTCTGCTAATGTTCTGGATTTTACCAGCTTTTTGCTCGCAGGGTATAGGCTTAAAAGATGGAAATTACCGATAGCGATCGCATAGCCATGCGTTTTGTAATCGAACAGCAACTTCAAGCGTTTCAACACGATGACGCTGAGTCAGCGTTTACTTTAGCAAGTCCAGAAATCCAGTTACAGTTTCAAACACCCGAAAATTTTATCGTAATGGTGAAAACTGGCTATCCAGCAGTTTACCGTGCGCGTTCGGTGTTATTTGAAGATATCACGACAATTCAAGGAAATATTACGCAGTTAGTATTACTTTTAGGACCCGATGGTGTTCCAGTTCGCGCACTTTACTTAATGGAAAAGCAACCAAAGGGTACTTGGAAAATTAATGGTTGCTTTTTAGTGCCAGTTGAAGCTGAGATTTTGTAATAACTAATTCTACGATGGAAGTAGCAGCGATATCAGCTAACAAAGTTTTTAATTTTCGAGCGCAGTTTGCATCCAATTTAGTAGAGTCGTTGGTGGGAGTTAGTGGTCTCCATGTCAAAAGTTCTGATGGGTTGCTTAGATGTTGAAAACCTTGGAGAGACGCGACATATCGCGTCTCTACATACCACAAAATTAATAATACGGATCAGTAGTGATCTGTGTCATTAATTCTGATAGGTTAATAGATCCCCGACTTCTTTAAGAAGTCGGGGATCTAAACAAGAGCGAAAAGGTCAAAATTAATGACAGGACTGCTAGTTGGGTAAGATTTTCAGCACTGTTAAAGATTTAATTATACGTGATGACATACAATGACTGAGGCTTTTGGCACTTTATAGCGAGAATCGCAACTTACGATCGTATTTAGCAAGTATAGTAGCAAATTTTACTACAAAATTTTCAATTTACGTACTAAAGTTAACCGGATAGGCTTCTTTAAAGGTGAAAATAACTTGAAATCAAAAATTTGCTTATCGAGAAGTAAGTAAATGGGTTGAATTGAATGTAATATGTAGTGTGGACATCTTGTCCGTGTTCGTGTCGCGTGTCCGAAGGGCAAATGAAACGCTCGCACTGCTATCTACGAATTAATTACGCCTACTTACTTATGGAAGAAACAGTTCACGACAACTTTTTCAAGAATTTTACCGTAGTAACAGCAACTGTATCTGCAAAAGATGAGCTTCCTGAAAAATCAGGTGTTTATGCCTTTTATCATGCTTTTGACTTTTTAGAAAATAATTTGTCTGACCATATAGATACTCGCATAAAAAATACGGTATTTAAAACAAAGTTTTCTGAGAAAGACAATAGAAGTAAATTTATTGTTGATACTTGTGGAAAGTCAGTTAGTTTGTCTCAAAAAATGAATAAATTTATAAAAGCTGTTTCTCAGCCTAAAGAACGAAGAATGCTAAAAAATCTTCTGATTTCATGTAGCATTCTCCAACGCCCAGATTACATTGGTACTACAAGCAATTTAAGAGATAGATTTATTCAGCATTTGGAGCAAGACGATGGTTTTTTCTCAAAGTACGGAAATTTCAGACCCAATGATGAATTTTTATTCATTTGTTTCCCTTGCCCAAAAAATATTTCTAGCGACTTAGAAAGCCTGTTGATTCAACTATGTCAGCCTAAATTTAATACACAGAGAAGTTAAAAATGGAATTAGATAATCAGTCTCCAGAAACTATTGAATATAAAGCAATCAGTGGTCAGTTTGGTGATGTTAGGTACTTTATAACAACTCTCGATCAAAGTGATGCAGTTGAAAACATTAGATTTGCTGATGAAATTCAAGGCAGTTGGAGCTTTTCTGAACGAGTTCAAAGAAAACTAGATGAAAACAGAGCGAATACAGAAATATTTTCTTACCTAGCACTGGGTGGAATTCGCTTTTTTAATTCAATCGTAGTCGTACTTTTACCTAATTCAAATGACCAACGAGAGTTTTGGGACTTCTCCACAGTTAGTAGTCAAGGAAAAACTGTCGAGAAATGGGTCAATTTAAAGCTGTATAAGAACGTAGCCAGAATTGTAATCGATGGTCAACATAGACTTCTTTCATTAAAGAGATATTGGAATGCTAATACTGGAAAAGAGCCTTTAACCCCTCAACAAATAAAGGAAAATTTTAGTTGCTTAGAAACCTTTGACATACCAGTAGTTTATCTAGTATTTGGTAATCTTGGCAAGGTTGGTCATTCAGATTCAAGTGAAACTGTAAGAGATGAGATAATCAAGGCAACTCGCAATATCTTTACAGTTATAAACAAGACTGCGAAATCAATCGATAAACAAACTCAACTATTACTTGATGACAGTAAAATATCGGCATTGATTCCTAGAAAGCTTTTAGAAGAGGGAGTGCTTGAAGATAGATACGTTAAATGGTCTTCCAAATCAAGAAACTTGACCCAATCAGAACCTTACCTAACAACTCTAGATTTAGTTAGCCAATGTACTGTTGAACTATTGAAAGATTATCCTAAACAAGCTTTAAAGAAATCATTTAATTCACCAACTGAACGTAATATTGCTCTGGAAACTTATTATGAGTCTCATCCTAAACTTTCTGAAATAGGCACAAAAGTATTCCTTGAGTGGTTTTTTACTGAACTTCAGCCATTTAAGGATTGGATATCACAGATTAGCCATGTAGGTATAAATATTCCTATTCAACCTGAGCAACCTCGATTAAGTGCAAATCAAAAAGCAAGTATAAAAAAATTACGAGATTCGAGCATTCTGTATACTGTTCTAGGACAAAAAATTCTTTTTTTCGCTATTTCAAGATTCTTGCTCAGGATAACGGTAGAGCATCGTATTCCAGAAATTCTTAGCGCCATCTCGCTTAGTATTACTAAAATGGATAAAGAGGAATTTTTCAGACGAGATCAATCTCATTGGTCTCATGTTCTAGTGCGGACAAATGAAAATCTAACCATGATTACTACAGGATCGGGAACTGAGAAATGTATAGAACTTGTCAGAATGATATTGTCTAATTCCTCTGATGGCGTAAGAGATTTGATAAAACGTACTAAAGAGGATGTTAGTAATGAGGTTGACTGGAATGAAACTTCGATTTCCACTTGGAGAAAAAATTTTCATGTGATATTACCTGAAGTTGATTTTATTAATGAACAAATAAAAGAATCTTCTGAATCAGATGACTCCTTTATTGAAGTTCGAGATTCGCTGAACTCTTTTGAAGAGGAGGAAGAGGAATTTGATGAAATTGAAGATGATGAGAATATTTTTACAGAAATTGAGGAAGTAAAAGACTAAGCTGTTAATGTGAATAGAAAAATCTTGTGATTGCAAACCAAAACGTTTATATTTGCAGTTCCTTATGCAGGCTTTTCTTCATTCTTAGAGGATGTTTGAAAAGTATAGTTTTTGTCATGCTGAATGGAAACCTTTACGGAGCCTGCCGTCGAACGAAGTGAAGGGTTCAAGGGTAAACTCCGCGAACACTTCATTTCCCAAGCGTTCAGAATGACAAATTATACCTGTGTTTGACTTTTCAAATATCCTCTTACTTACTTCTAGCCATAAAAAATCTTCTATGAATGCTTCATTAATAATCCACAAGAGGAATTATATTATAAATTTTTTATCTTTATACATTAGGGATTAGGGAAGAGGGTTTTGGGTGATTTTACGTTTCGTTACATACTTCGTTTTTCTAACGCTTACTAGTGGTTTATGTCATTAATTTTGACCTTTTCGTGAGGTACAGATCCTCTACTTCTCCAAGAAGTAGGGGAGCTAATAACCCATCAGAACTTTTGACATGAATAAAAGCGTGGTCTGTTTCATTAATTCTGAGGGGTTGATACAAATTTCAAACCTCTCCGATTCTTGTTTCTAAGCATTCTGTGTCTCTGTGGTGTTTTTTTACCATCAAAACTTATGAAACGAATCAAAGCGTGGTCTATGTCAAAAGTTTTGATGGGTTAAAAAACGAACCATAGAGGTACGGTGTCAGAATTGGGAGAGATTTAATACCTAACCAACCCCCCAAAATTAATGACATGGAGCACTACATATAGGACTCATATTTGATTTTTGAAAAGACACGTAGGGTTTGTTAACGTGATTCGTAACGCACTCCTCACCTCAAAAATGGTGCGTTACGACTTGCGTCTAACGCACCCTACAATACTTAACTACAATACTTTTAGGACCCGATGACGTTCCAGTTCGCGCACTTTACTTAATGGAAAAGCAACTAAATGGTACTTGGAAAATAAATGGTTGCTTTTTAGTGTCAGTTAAAGCTGAGATTTTGTAATACATTAGGGAGTGGGGAGTAGAGAGTAGGGTTTTAGGTGATTTTACAGACATCCCGTCACATCCATTCCTTAATATCTCAACAAGCGCTACTCTATCAGTTCGCCAAGATTGAAATCTATTCTCACCCATCCTTTGAGCCTTCGGAGATTTTCGAGGAGGAGTAAAGGAATTTGCCAGTGGTGTACCATCAAAAACGGTAGCGGGTCGTTTACAGCAAATATGGCTTCTTTACCTCGCAAAATCTTGTTAAACCACGCTTGCAATTGCTTGAGCGATCGCACCTCATTGAGTCGCCAGATTTCATGGTACAACCAATAGGTTGGTTTACTATCGGGGAGTGGGTATAGTGGTTCGGGTAAGGGAGTGCGATCTAAATAAGCATCCGCTACCCCTGGATGGTTGTAAAACATTGTAATAGCGGAGTGAGTGCGGGGGTTGCATTCGATTGCATAAACTACTCCATCCGACGCTTGAATAAAGTCAAAAGATATCTCTCCGGTCAGTTTTAATTCTTTGACAAAATGAGCTACCCATTGGGTAATTTCAGGTTTATCAACCATTTCATAGTTGACTTGAAAAGCGGATGACTCGCAGCAACAATGTAATCTTAACTCTCCATTTCGCACGGTGCTATGAGTACAGTATTCCTGTCCGGGGATAAACTCCTGCATAATCCAAGGCTTTGAAGAACTAATCGGTAGGCTTTTGACGAAAGCTGCGGTTTCTTCAGGAGTCTCGCAGGGTAGTTTAGTCAGGTACAAGCGGCGCACTTGGTCGTAGGGAATGCTTTTGAGAATGTATTTGCGTTTCTCGTGGGTAAAGTCGAAGTTGATAACCTGTTCTGGTGTCGTAATTTTGAAAGATTTGGGAACTGACAACTCAAGCGATCGCGCAGTTTCGGCAAAAGCAAACTTGTCATTTAGCCCATTAGTAATATCAGCATCGAAATGGAAAATTTCACAGCAGCCAGATAACACGGGTTTGTTGTTGGAATCATAAGTATCGACGGCAAACATGGCGACTGCAATAAAAAAGTCCACAGATTCTTTTTTAACGATCGCTCGCATTGCTTGAGCGTAACCTTCCAGATTTTCTTTTGGGTCGGGAACGGTATAAAAGCCTGCAACCGCGTTGGAGAATTTATTTCCGCTTGACCAAAATTTAAAAGTATCTACTATAATCACCCGATGCCCAGCCGCATGAAAAGAACGTGCTAGCAAAAGGCATTTGGTCATTCGAGCGCCCCCAATCAAAATCGTTTTGGGATTCTCGGTTAAAACTTTTTGCTTCTGAAATCGGTTAAAAAAACTCCATAGCCACGTTCCAAAGACAACGGTGCAGTTGAAGGGAAATGCGATCGCCAGTAGTACTAGCGTTCCTATGTTCTGGAAGACTACGAAAATGCGCTTCCTTACTGATTGTAGTTGCGTCATGTGAAGTTAATCGTGCAGGTTTGGCAAAGATTACGCATTTAAGAAAGCCACCGGACGATTGTCAAGCGGTTGCAAATGGATAGCAGCTATAAATGAAGGAAGAACTTTGAAGTGAGAAGGAAAAAGTTTTCTAACTTGACACTTCTTGTTTTGAGTTGAAGTCCCAATTCCCATCTAAAAACCCCCTTCATCCTTCTTTCTTCTTCCTTCTTCCTTCTTGAATTGGCTCAATGCCTAAATCTTTTTTACCATACCTGAGAAGAAAATAAGCTCTATC
>CAXTCQ010000194.1:0-15931 GCA_964242965.1 uncultured Calothrix sp.
TGGAGTGAAGCCAAAAAGAAAAGCGTTACGGTCTACACCGTTATAAGCTTTAGCTACGACTGGCAAATCGGTTGTAGGTGTAGGTGTAGTTTTAGGACTTTGCATTGTTTTTCTCCAATTTTCTAGTAATTTTCAATATTTAATTGTTTAGAAGATTTATTAGCCGATGAAGTGCAGTACATCGCGGAGGACGCTGTAACCCGCTAAATCCCAAAGTAAATAGGCAAGAAATCCAATCATTGCCAAGCGACCATTCCACAATTCGGCTTGTGGGTTAAAACCAAAAAGAAAAGCATTACGGTCTTTACCGTTATATTCAGTTGCAACTGGTGGCAGATTTGTGCTAGGACGAGATTCCATGTTTTTTTCCTCAACGCTTCGTTTGTTAACTTTAATGTAGCTGTTTTAGAATAGCTTGCTTTCTGTCTACAGGTACAATATGTATGCACTTCTTGCGGACGATTAATTGCAACGACTCCCAGATGCAAATATCCACCGCAAGGAAGTGATAAAAAATATCATTTCAACAAGATTGTTAAAATTTATTGCAAACTTCAATTTTGCGGATTTTTGAGTCAGGATTTAGTCACATTCGTTTTTTGCGTAGTAGAGACTCTCCCAGCTTGAAAGCTAAGTTCAAAGCTGTGTTTACCGACAAAGCAAAAAGAAACTTTCGATTTAAACCCTTACTTATAAGCTTTAGAAAAAGCATATACCTGTCAAAGGGGGGAGAAGGGGAAAAACGACAAAAAATCTACCCGTCGCTGGAGGTAGCTTCAAACCAAGGAGAGATGCTTGTGGCAGGTAAATGGCCCGATTCTGGGACAGAAGAGTTAGGTATGGTGATAGATACAAAGTTCATCTTTTTGTTGTAATTTTTATTCCCACCGAGTTAAGGATTAAAGGAAAAAATAAAATGTTTCAGAGCCTGGAAATAACGCAGGACATTATGAAGCCACTTAAGCCATTGTGGTGGCTAGCACAAACGACACTAGACCCCTCGCAAATTTCGCCAGCACAGGCTTCAGTTGTGACTGCCGGACCGCGCTTCTTCGTAGCTTTAATTGCTGGTGTAATACTTGCTTTTGCAATCCAGTTTGTTCTCACGAATCTTTCAGTTGCTGCCGGTATTTCCTACTTGGGACGTTCATCGGACTCGGATGGGACTCATCAGGGAAATGGGGAGGCTAGCAGTTTTGGTGGGACGATTCGCAAAATTGGTACAGCAGTGGGACTGTGGACATTAATTACTGTAACTATTGCCCTGGCGATCGCATCCTTCCTTGCTGTTAAACTCAGCTTAGTAATTCTCAGTCCCGGATTAGGGGCGATTCTCGGTTTAGTGATTTGGGGTGCGTACTTCTTACTATTAGTATGGGTTAGTTCGACCACTGTCGGTTCTTTAATCGGTAATGTCGTTAACACAGCAACTTCCGGGTTGCAGGCAGTAATGGGAACTGCCACTGCTGCATTCGGTGCAAAAGCAGTCAGCAACCAAGTTGTAGCCACCGCAGAAGCGGCAGCGGCGGCTGTACGTAGAGAAATTGGTGGTGCAATTGACCCGTCGAGTATCCGCGATAATATTGAAGACTACCTGGAAATGGTGCGTCCGCCCGAATTGGATTTAAATAAGATTCGCGGCGAGTTTGAAAAGTTACTTAATAATCCACAGCTTAAAGCCGTTGCCGGGGCTGCCGACCTTCGCAACATCGACCGCGATAAGTTTATCGGCTTAGTAAGCGATCGCACTGACATTTCCAAACGCGATGCGAACCGAATTGCCGATACACTATATAATGTATGGCAGCAAGTTGTCAGTCAGCAACCCGGACAGGCACAAGACCGGATGGGTGAGTTGATTGAATATCTCAAAACTCTAAAACCCGGACAAAGCAAAACCGACGAACTCGATGCGAAGTTAAATACCTTAATTGCAGAGATGCGGTCGCAAAAACAAGCCGACCAAAAAGTTGCTGACAAAACATCGGGTCCGATCCAGGACACAATCCAACAGGGAATCTCGGCATTAACTGGCATTGTTTTGGGACGTGCCGATTTATCCGATTTTGATGTTGAAAAAATACTCAATACTCTTAGTAAAGCTAAAGATAAAGTCAGCGAACAAGCTGATAAAGTAGGGGTGCCAACACCGCAACCGTTCAGTCCGGTTCGTGCGGATGTCGAAAATTACTTGCTCAACACTCAGTCTTGGCAGTTAAAAGCTGATAGAATCGCGCAAGAATTCCCTAATGTTATCTACGACCCCGCAGCTGACCCAGGTACTGTTCGTCAAGAAATCGAACGTCTTTCGCGTCAAGATTTTGTCAATATTCTCCAACAGCGGGGACTATTAACTCAAACCGAAATTGGACGCATTGCCGACCAACTTGAAACAATTCGTCAACAGATGCTGGTACAAGTGGCAGCAAACGAAGAACGCGAAATCGTTCTCGACTTGCAGCGTCGGGTCGAAAGCTACTTGCTGGTTACTCCCAAATCAAATTTAACACCCGAAGGCATCGAGCAAAACTTCAAACCATTGTTAGCAGATACCGACGCCGATTACGAAACGCGATCGCGTCAGCTAGCAGTAATCGACCGTCAGGAAATGCGGGCAATTTTGCTCGAACGTAACGATATCCAGCCGGAGGAAATTGACTCGATTCTCGACCAGTTGGAAAGACAGCGCGACCAAGTTTTGATTGAGTCAAAAAGTTTAGCCGAACAAGCTCAAATTCAAGCCGAAACGCTGTGGTTAAACTTAGAATCGTATTTGCGGAATACCGGGAAGGAAGAACTCAATCCTGACGCGATTCGTGGTGACATCAAACGGTTACTCGACGACCCCCAAGCAGGAGTTGCAGCACTGCAAGCTCGCTTGTCGCGTTTTGACCGCGATACCCTAGTACAATTACTGAGCCAGCGGCAAGATTTGAGCCAAGCCGAAGCTAACCAAATTATCGATACAGTCGAGCAATCCTGGCAAAGTATTCGCCAAGCACCTAAAGCTGCACTCGATAAAGCCAAGGAACAATACGACTCAGTAACAACCACCCTCGCCGATTATTTGCGAAACACGGGTAAAGACGAATTGAATCCTGAAGGCATTCAACGCGATTTAAATCGGTTATTCCAAAATCCACGCGAAGGGGTAATTGCACTGCGCCGCCGCTTGTCGCAAGTTGACCGCGATACTCTAGTAAAATTACTGAGTCAGCGTCAAGATTTGAGCGAGGAACAAGTCAATCAAATCATTAATTCGACCCAAAGTTCGATTCGTGAAATCGCGGGTGCGCCGCGTCGATTGGCAACTCGGACGCAGGAACGAGTCCAAAACTTCCAAACTTATTTGCAAGAGTACTTGCGGGGAACTGGGAAGGACGAATTGAATCCTGAAGGTATTAAACGCGACGTAGCTTTGCTATTGCACGACCCTCGCGTTGGCATGGAAAACTTATCGGAACGGCTTTCGCACTTTGACCGCGACACAATCATCGCCTTATTGAAGATTCGTGAAGATATGTCTGATGCCGAAGCCGAACAAATCGCCGATAATATTATTTCGGTGCGCGAGCAATTTGTCGAGCAAATACGCAGCATCCAACGGGGGATACAGGACGCGATTGATGGGGTTTTTGCTCAAATTCGCAACTACTTAAACTCGTTAGACCGTCCCGAATTGAACTACGACAGTATTAAACGCGACGTTCGCAAGTTATTCGACGACCCGCAAGCTGGATTTGATGCATTACGCGATCGCCTGCAATCGTTCAACCGCGAAACCCTAGTTGCCGTCATGAGTTCGCGCGAGGACATCTCCGCAGATGATGCCAATCGGATTATCGACCAAGTAGAAAGGGCACGTAATAACGTCCTGGAACGAGCCGAACGCATTCAACGCGAAGCACAGCGACGCTTGGAAGAAGTCAAACACCAAGCACAGCAGCAAGCCGAAGAAACCCGTAAAGCCGCAGCGAATGCAGCTTGGTGGCTGTTTTTAACCGCGATTGTTTCGGGAATATTCGCCGCTATAGCTGGTGCTGTCGCAGGTGCGTCTGCATAGTGCATACTCTCGTTCCCAGGCTCTGCCTGGGAATGCCTTATGCGAGGCTCTGCCTCCCATAAAAATCCTTGACTTTTCAAAAAAGCCGAGGATTTTTTTATCGCAACCAGTACAGTATTGCCAAAAATCTAGATATTCTCTTCCTTCGTGAGAACCTTGGCGCGTCCATGCCTGTTAATTTTCATCTATGATTATGTACCTTGTCTACCGTTTCCCCCTTGTTGTAAAAGGTATTCCCATATTCTCTGTATCTCTGCTTGCCATGCTTGGCGGTCAATAGCTGCTTGCTGTCTGTCTTGGGCTGCTTGTTGTCGGTCAATAGCTGCTTGCTGTCTGTCTTGGGCTGCTTGTTCCGCCAAATTGTTAATGTTGCGGTTGGTTTGTTCGGTTAAATTATTGAGGTTTTCAGTCAACTGATTAATGTTCGCTACCAATACATCAATAGTGTCGCTCTGTCCTACTACAGTTTCACCTACATTTGTGAATAAGGTTTCAAGACGGCTTAATCGGGTTTCAATTGATTCTGGTTGGTTTGTTGTCATTTTTGTTTCTTCTTATTTTCTTGTTATGATACCCATTGCTGTAAAAGCTTTTTTATTACTTCACTTTGCTCATAGTCTGTATATATTTTATAATACGGACAGGCGAGACACCTCTGTTACAAAGGAGTTAATGCAAAATGAATACCCCAGCTTTAGCGAGATTATCCAGTTTCGCAACCAGTACGGTATTGCCAAAAATTTAGATATTCCCGGTATCGTCAAACCCGTAAGCTTGGAACAGTACAATAACGGCTATATCAGAAGTCGGGATGCAAAGTTTTCTGTCTGTGTAAAGAAACGGTAAAATTGTGGGAATACTCATATCAGCGTCTAACTATATATGAGTGTAACTATGTTGGGTACTACATTAAATTTCCCTGGCTACAGCATTCGATCGCAAATCTACGAAGGTGAGAGAACTGTTGTATACAAAGGTATCCGCGACACAGACGCAATGCCTATAGTAATTAAGTTGATGCTCTCGGAGTACCCCAGCTTTAGCGAGATTATTCAATTTCGCAACCAGTACAGTATTGCCAAAAATCTAGATATTCCTGGTATCGTCAAACCTTTAAGCTTAGAAACTTACCACAATGGCTATGCGCTAGTTATGGAATATGGGGGTATTTCCCTCAAAGAATGGGTAAAAAACAATAATGTAGAGACGCGATATATCGCATCTCATACCGCGTCCCATATCGCATCTCTAGATGATTTTTTAGTTATCGCAATTCAAATAGCAACTATTTTGGATGGATTGCATCGCAACCGCGTTATTCACAAAGATATCAAACCTGCCAATATCCTGATTAATCCAGAAACGAAGCAAGTTAAAATTATCGACTTTAGTATTTCCTCGCTACTGCCACGAGAAACGCAACAATTACAAAATATCAACGGATTAGAAGGAACCCTTGCGTATATATCCCCCGAACAAACTGGACGTATGAACCGGGGGATAGATTATCGTACAGATTTTTATAGTTTGGGTGTAACTTTCTACGAATTGCTAACAGGAGAGTACCCTTGCGTTAGTGATGACCCGATGGAATTGGTACATTGCCATATTGCCAAGGAAACTGGAGCGGTTAGCAGCATTAATGAAAATATTCCGGTTATTATATCAGATATCATCGCCAAATTAATGGCAAAAAACGCCGAAGACAGATATCAAAGTGCGTTAGGCTTAAAGCATGACTTAGAAACATGCTTGTATGCATATAAAGAAACAGACAATATTGCAGCATTTGAATTAGGAAGCAAAGATATATCTGACAGTTTCCTCATCCCAGAAAAACTCTACGGACGTCCAAGCGAAGTAGAAACCCTACTACAAGCATTTGATAGAGTCAGTGCGGGGACTACAGAAATCATGCTTGTAGCAGGATTTTCGGGGATTGGGAAAACTGCGGTTGTTAACGAAGTTCATAAACCGATTGTTCGTCAACGTGGTTACTTTATCAAAGGAAAATACGACCAATTTCAACGTAATATTCCTTTTTCGGCATTCGTGCAAGCATTCCGCGACTTGATGGGGCAATTGCTATCAGAAAGTGATGCTCAAATTCAGGAATGGAAAAGTAAAATTTTAGCTGCTGTAGGTGAAAACGGACAGGTAATTATCGAAGTAATACCAGAATTAGAAAAAATTATTGCTCGACAACCACCAGTTGTAGAATTATCTGGAAGTGCAGCACAAAATCGCTTTAACTTATTGTTCCCAAAATTTACCCAAGTCTTTACTAGTGTCGAGCATCCATTAGTGATATTCTTAGACGATTTGCAATGGGCAGACTCAGCATCATTGAAGTTAATGGAATTATTAATGACCGATACAGGATACCTGTTGTTAATTGGTGCGTATCGAGACAACGAAGTGAACCCAGCACATCCATTAATGCTAACTCTGGATGAAATTCAGGATGCAGCAACTATAAATACTATTACTTTAACTCCACTACAACAAGATGACTTGAATAACTTAGTTGCTGACACTCTCAGTTGTAGTATTTCTATTGCTCGTCCGTTAACTGAGTTAGTATATCAAAAAACAAAGGGCAATCCATTTTTCTCTACTCAATTTCTGAAATCGCTTTATGAAGATAAATTAATCAACTTTAATTTTGAAGTCAATCATTGGGAATGCGATATCGCACAAGTTAAAGCATTAGCGTTAACTAATGATGTTGTCGAGTTTATGGCATTGCAGTTGCAGAAATTGCCACAAGTAACTCAAGAAGTTTTAAAATTAGCCGCTTGTATTGGCAATCAATTTGATTTAGTAACGCTTTCGATTGTTTATGAAAAATCGCAAGCAGATACTGCATCCGATTTATGGAAAGCACTACAAGAAGGGTTAATTTTACCGATTACTGAAGTCTATAAATTTTATCAAGGGGAAAGTAACGATAAATTAACGGTTGAAAATGAACAATTAGCAAAATATAGATTTTTACACGACCGAGTGCAGCAAGCAGCTTACTTACTAATTCCCGATAATCAAAAAAAAAGAACGCATCTAAAAATAGGACAATTATTATTAAATGCAACTTCCGAATTACAACAGGAAGAAAAATTATTTGATATAGTGGGACAGCTAAATATAGGTTCTGATTTAATCACACAACCTATCGAACGGGAAAACTTAGCAAAACTGAATTTGAGTGCGGGGTATAAAGCCAAAATATCGACTGCTTATATCGTAGCAGCAGAGTATTGTCAAGCTGCGATAAAATTGTTAAATCCAGATTACTGGAACACTCAATATGATTTGACATTAGAAATATATGAGGTTGCAGCAGAGGTTGCTTACCAATGTGGAAATTTTCAACAAACAGAAGAATTAGCCACAATTGTTCTTCGGGAAACTAAAAATATCTTGAAGCAAATCAAAATTTATGAAGTGAAAATTCAAGCATATATTGTTCAAAATAAACCATTAGACGCAGTAAAAACAGCATTAATTGTTTTGGAAGAACTGGGGATGAAATTCTCAATTAGCTCCAATCAGTTAGAGGTTTTATTTAACTTATTTAAAACAAAAATCTTACTACTAGGAAAACCAATAGTATCTTTGGGTGATTTACCCAATATGTCAAATTTAGAAAAACAAGCTAGTACCCAAATTTTCTCTAAACTCTTTTCTGCAACATATATCGCAGCACCAAATTTATTGCCATTACTTGTATTTAAAAATATTAATATATTAATCAAGTATGGTAATGATAAAATGTCTGCCTTTGCTTATAGTTGGTATGGTTTAATTTTGTGTGGTGTTGTTTTAGATATTCAACCTGGTTATGAATTTGGTGAGCTTGCCCTCAAACTACTATCTAAATTCGAGCTAAAAGAGAGTGAAGCAAGAATAAGATTTATCGTTTATGCATTTATCAAACATTGGAAAGTTCGCGTACTAGATACCCTAAATTTATTACAACAAACCTACCAATGTGGCTTGGATAATGGCGATACTGAGTATGGAGCATGGGCAATAGTAGTTTACATACAACATGCTTTTTTAAGTGGTATTGAATTAATTGTAGTTGCAGAAAAATCTGAAATATATGCAAATGCTATTTCTAGTATCAAACAGCAAACTGCTCTTAATTATGTTAATATTGCTTACCAAACTGTTTTAAACCTATTAAATAAAACCGACTGTCCCTCATTATTAAAGGGTGAAGCTTTTGATGAAGAGAAAATCCTGCCTTTAATGCTAAATGCTAACGATAGGACTGGTCTATGTTTTCTTTATGTAAGTAAATTAATTTTAGCTTATTTTTTTGAGGATTTTGATAATGGTATTCAATACATAGAATTAAGCAAAAAATATTTAGATGGAGGTGTTGCACTACATTTTCCTCAATACTATTGGTGGTATGCTTCCTTAACGCTTTTAGCTACCTATAAAGATGCCAAACCTAATGTAAAAATAAATACAATTAAGCAAGTCAATTTTAATCAGAAAAAAATTGCTAAATGGGCACATTATGCTCCGATGAATTTTTCGCACAAGTTTTATTTAGTAGAAGCAGAGAAATATCGGGTTTTAGATAAGAAAACTGATGCAATTGAATGTTATGACCGTGCTATTACGCTTGCAAAAGAAAACGAATATCTCAATGAAGAAGCTTTAGCAAACGAACTCGCTGCTAAATTCTACCTCGAATGGGGAAAAGAAAAAGTTGCCCAAACTTATTTAATCGAAGCTTATTATTGTTACGCTCGTTGGGGAGCAAAAGCTAAACTAGATGACTTAGAAAAATATTACTCCAAATTACTTGCTCCCATATTTAAACAAGAAAGCAATATTATTAGAATGGGTGAAACGATTACCCTAAATTCTGCGAATACAATTCATTCTACTAGCAAAACAATCGCATCACTTTTCGATTTATCAGGAATAATTAAAGCATCTCAAGCTATCTCTAGCGAAATTGAACTCGAAAAATTACTTTCTTATCTCATGGAGGTTGTCTTAGAAAATGCCGGGGCAAAAAAATCAGCATTACTTTTGCTGAAAGATAATAATTTACTTATTGAAATCACTGCAAATATTTCTAATTTCAAACAAGAAATTCAAACAACTATTTTATCATTTCCTTTTGAAGATAGTTATGAAGTACCTCACAGCATCATCAACTATGTCAGAAATACCTTAGAAACATTAGTAATTGACGATGTAAATACACAAACCAAATGGGTATCTGATATTTACATTCAACAGCAAAAGCCCAAAAGCATATTATGTATGCCAATCCTCAACCAGAGAAAACTAATTGGCATATTATATCTAGAAAATAACCTTACTATTGGAGCATTTACAGGTGATAGAGTAGAATATTTAAATTTGCTAGTATCGCAAGCTGCAATATCTTTAGAAAATGCTCGTCTCTACAAACAAGCACAAGATAATACTCAACAGTTAGAAGAATCGTTATCAGAATTACAACAAGCACAATTGCAACTCGTACAAAGTGAAAAAATGTCAGCTTTGGGTAATTTAGTTGCGGGTGTAGCACATGAAATTAATAATCCCGTTGGCTTTATCGCAGGTAATATCGAACCCGCAGTTGATTATGTCAAAGATGTGTTTGATTTACTCGATTTATATCAAGAGAAATATCCTAATTCCGATGCAGAAATAGGAAAAAAAATCAAAACAATCGATTTAGATTATGTACGAGAAGACTTACCAAAAATACTTGCTTCAATGGAAGAAGGTGTAACCCGCATTCGTAGTATATCAAATAGTTTGCGTACTTTCTCGCGTGCCGACACAGAAAATAAAGTAAGTTTTGATATCCATGATGGCATTGATAGTACTATCCTAATTCTCAAACATCGCATTAAAGCCGATCAAAATCGACCAGCAATCGAAGTCATCACAGATTACGGTGAATTACCGCAAATTTCATGCTTCCCCGGTCAGTTGAATCAGGTATTTATGAATTTAATCGCTAATGCTATTGATGCTTTAGATGAGTCGAATCATGGACGTAGCTTTAATGAAATCAAAGCTAACCCCAATATCGTTAAAATTACAACCTCTTGCAGCGATGACCAAGAGCAAGTTGTTATTAGTATCAAAGATAACGGTAAAGGGATGAGCGAAGAAACTAAACAACGTATTTTTGACCACTTATTCACGACAAAAGGAGTAGGGAAAGGTACGGGATTGGGACTTGCGATCGCACGGCAAATAATCATCGAAAAACACGCAGGAACCATCGAAGTCAATTCACAATTGGGTGAGGGTGCAGAGTTTGTGATTACCATTCCCGTCGAATAAATTTTTACCTGGTTGCACAACTTAGTATCAGAAGTGGGGAAACTAATTTTTTTCTATCTGTGTAAAGAAACGGTAAAATCGTGGGAATACTACTCATATGAACATCTAACTAAATATGAGTGTAAATATGTTGGGTACTACATTAAATTTCCCTGGCTACAGCATTCGATCGCAAATCTACGAAGGTGAGAGAACTGTTGTATACAAAGGTATCCGCGACACAGACAAAATGCCTGTAGTAATTAAGTTGATGCTCTCGGAGTACCCCAGCTTTAGCGAGATTATCCAGTTTCGCAACCAATATAGTATTGCCAAAAATATCGATATTCCCGGTATCGTCAAACCTTTAAGCTTAGAAACTTACCACAATGGCTATGCGCTGGTTATGGAATATGGGGGTATTTCCCTCAAAGAATGGGTAAAAAACAATAGTGTAGAGACGCGATATATCGCGTCTCTAGATGATTTTTTAGTTGTCGCAATTAAAATTGCTACTATTTTGGATGGATTGCATCGCAACCGCGTTATTCACAAAGATATTAAACCTGCCAATATCCTGATTAATCCAGAAACGAAGCAAGTTAAAATTATCGACTTTAGTATTTCCTCGCTACTGCCACGAGAAACGCAACAATTACAAAATATCAACGGATTAGAAGGAACCCTTGCGTATATATCCCCCGAACAAACTGGACGCATGAACCGGGGTATAGATTATCGTACAGATTTTTATAGTTTGGGTGTAACTTTCTATGAGTTACTAACAGGAGAATTGCCTTTTCTTAGCGATGACCCGACGGAGTTGGTTCATTGCCATATTGTCAAGCAAGCGGCATCAGTTAACAGCATTAATCAAAAGATTCCCGTTATTATATCAGATATCATCGCCAAATTGATGGCGAAAAACGCCGAAGACAGATATCAAAGTGCGTTAGGTTTAAAGCACGATTTAGAAACATGCTTGTATGCGTATAAAGAAACAGGCAATATCGCAGGATTTGAATTAGGAAGCAAAGATATATCTGACTGTTTCCTGATCCCCGAAAAACTTTATGGTAGAGAAAAAGAAGTAGAAACTTTGCTCTCAGTATTTGATAAAGTCAGTGCGGGTGCGACAGAAATCATGCTTGTAGCTGGATTTTCTGGTATTGGCAAAACTGCGGTCGTTAACGAAGTTCATAAACCGATTGTTCGTCAACGCGGTTATTTTATTAAAGGCAAGTATGACCAATTTCAACGAAATATTCCCTTGGGGGGATTCGTGCAAGCATTCCGTGACTTGATGGGGCAATTGCTGTCAGAAAGTGATGCGACGATTCTTGAATGGAAAAGTAAAATTTTAGATGCTGTCGGTGAAAATGGACAGGTAATTATCGAAGTAATTCCTGAATTAGAAAGAATTATTGGCAAACAAAAACCAGCACCAGAGTTATCAGGAAATGCAGCACAAAATCGCTTTAATTTATTATTCCAAAAACTTACCCAAGTTTTTACAAGTGTCGAACATCCATTAGTAATATTCTTAGACGATTTGCAATGGGCAGATTCCGCATCATTGAAGTTAATGGAATTATTAATGACAGATACAGGATACCTGTTGTTAATTGGTGCGTATCGAGACAACGAAGTCAATCCGGTACATCCGTTAATGTTGACTTTAGATGAAATTGTCAAAGCAAAAACCAGCTTTAACACAATTACCCTATGTCCTCTCGATAAAACTGATTTAAATTATCTTATCGCGGATACACTTAGTTGTTCAGTAGAATTAGCATTACCTCTAACTGAGATTATTTATAAAAAAACTCAGGGTAATCCCTTTTTCTCGAATCAATTCCTTAAATCGTTGTATGAAGATGGTTTAATTATATTTAACTTTGATACGAGATATTGGGAGTGTGATATTGCTAAAGTTCGGTCATTAGCTCTAACTGATGATGTGATAGAATTTATGGCACTTCAGTTACAAAAATTACCCCCCGAAACACAGGATATATTAAAGTTAGCAGCTTGTATTGGGAACCAATTTGATTTAGAAACGCTGGCAGTAATTTGCCAAAAAACTGAGGTTGATACAGGTGTGAACTTGTGGAAAGCTTTGCAAGAAGGTTTAATTTTACCAACTAATGAGCTTTATAAGTTTTATCAAACTGAAAGCAAAGAATTGGTAATTAATTCTGAGTATTCATATCTGATTCAATCACCAACTTATAAATTTTTACACGATCGAGTACAACAAGCTGCATATTTGTTGATTCCTGAAAATCAAAATAAATCAATTCATTTACAAATTGGGAAAAGACTATTAATTTCTACAAAAATAGCGGAAATAGAAGAAAAAATTTTTGAGATTGTTAATCAATTGAATATTGGTATTGAATTAATTAATGACCAAAATGAACGAGATGAACTCGCACAATTAAATTTAGTAGCAGTCAGAAAAGCTAAGACTTCAACTGCTTATGCTGCTGCTGTTGAATATTTTACTTTCGGAAGAGAACTTTTGGAGAATGATAGTTGGCAAAACAATTACTATCTGACTTTAACACTGCATACTGAAGGAGTCGAAGCAACTTATCTTAACTGTGACTTTGAGGAAATGGAGCAAATTGCTCTTAAAATATTAGAGCAAGCCACAACATTATTAGATACAGTACCAGTCTATGCATTTAGAATTTTAGCATATCAAGCGCAGCGAATGATGCTAGAAGCTGTCAAAGTGGGGTTGCAAATTCTCAATCTGTTAGGAGTAAATTTTCCAGAACAACCGAGCCAATTTGATATTAGTCAAAAGCTTGCAGAAACCGCATCAAATTTTAATAGCAAAACCATCGAGAATTTAATTAGTCTGCCAGAAATATCAGAACAGACATTAGCAACTCAACGTATAATTGCGACATTAATTTCTAGTTCTTACAGAGCTGCTCCGGAATTATTTGCACTATTAGTTTGCGAACAAGTTAATTTATCTATTAATTACGGTAATTCACCTTGGTCTGCTTATAGTTATGTAACTTATAGCATGATTTTATCTGGAAGCGGTGACATTGACTCAAGTTATCGAGCAAGTGAATTAGCTTTGCATTTACTGGAAAAATCTAGAGACAAGAAATTTAAGGCTCCGGTTTTTAATACTGCTTATTCATATGCTATGCCTTGGAAAAAACCGCTTAGAGATTCGTTAAAACCATTACAAGAAGCTTATCAAAGCGGATTAGAAACTGGTGAATTGGAATTTGCTTCTTATGGTGCTTTTAATTATTGTGCTTTCGCATATTGTGCAGGGTACGAACTAACGTATCTAAAGAGCGAGATGGCAATTTATAGTGACGCGATCGCTCGCATAAACCCAGCAACTCTTAATTTCCATAATATTTTTTATCAATTGGTTTTAAATTTATTAGGTGAAAGTAAAAACAATTACCTTTTAATTGGTGAAGCTTTCGACGAGGAAAGTATGTTGCCAAGTTACCTTGAGGTAAATGATATATTTTCTATGGGGCTATTCCACATCAGTAAAATGAGCCTTTGCTATCTTTACGGTAAGTTTGAAGAAGCTATCGAAAATGCAGTTGCTGCAGAAAAATGCTTAGAAGGAATAGTTGGGGCAATATTTTTAGCTTTATTCAATTTTTACGCTTCTTTATCTCAATTAGCTAATTATTCAGATTCATTAGAGAAAGATAGTATTTTGGCTAAGGTAACAACTAACCAAAAACAAATGAAAGTATGGGCAAATCATGCTCCTATGAACTATTTACATAAATACTATCTAGTTGAAGCAGAAAAGTATCGAGTTTTAGGTGAAAAACTTGAAGCAATTGAATGTTATGAACGTGCCATATCTCTTGCTAATGAAAACAAATACGTTAACGAAGAAGCTTTAGCCAATGAACTTACAGCTAAATTTTACCTAGAATGGGGAAAAGAAAAAATCGCCCAAACATATTTAATCGAAGCTTATTATTGCTACGCACGTTGGGGAGCAAAAGCCAAAATAGACGACTTAGAAAAACATTATTTTCAGTTACTTACACCGATAATTTGCAAAAGACAAAGTAACACTATCAAACAGGGTGAAACTATTGCTAAAAGTTTTACTAATACAATTCATTCCACCAGTAAAACAACCACATCAGTTTTCGACTTGTCAGCAATAATTAAAGCATCTCAAGCTATCTCTAGCGAAATTGAACTCGAAAAATTACTTTCTCATCTAATGGAGGTTGTCTTAGAAAATGCCGGAGCCGAAAAATCGGCATTACTTTTACCCAGAGATAAAAAATTATTCATCGAAGTTACTGCAAATATCTCTAATTCAAAACAAGAAACTCAAACAAATATTTTGCAATTTACTTTTGAAGATTCTCAAGAAGTACCTCATAGTATCATCAACTATGTCAAAAATACTCTAGAAACATTAGTAATTGACGATATAAATACACAAACAAGGTGGGTTGCTGATATCTACATTCAACGCGAACAACCCAAAAGTATATTATGTATGCCAATCCTCAACCAAAGTAAGCTAATTGGCATATTGTATTTAGAAAATCGCCTCACTATTGGAGCATTTACAACTAATAGAGTCGAGCTTCTAAATTTACTCGTATCTCAAGCTGCAATATCTTTAGAAAATGCTCGTCTTTACAAACAAGCACAAGATAATGCCCAGCAGTTATCAAACTCATTATCAGAATTAAAACAAGCACAATTGCAACTAGTTCAAAGTGAAAAAATGTCAGCTTTGGGTAATTTAGTTGCAGGTGTGGCACATGAAATTAATAACCCAGTTGGCTTTATCGCAGGTAATATCAATCCGGCGCTGGATTATGTCAAAGATGTATTTGGACTACTTGATTTATATCAGCAAGAATATCCAAATCCTAACGACGCAATTATAGATGAAATCGAAACAATTGACTTAGATTATGTACGGTCAGATTTGCCAAAACTACTGAATTCGATGAAAGAAGGTGTAACTCGCATTCGCAGTATATCCAACAGCTTGCGGACTTTCTCGCGTGCCGATACCGAAAATAAAGTCAGTTTTAATATCCATGATGGCATCGACAGCACAATTCTAATTCTCAAACATCGCCTCAAAGCTGATGAAAATCGACCCGCAATCGAAGTCATCACAGATTATGGTAAATTGCCACAAATTTCATGCTTCCCAGGTCAGTTGAATCAGGTATTTATGAACCTACTTGCTAATGCTATTGATGCTTTGGATGAGTCAAATCATGGACGTAGCTTTGAGGAAATTCAACGATTGCCTAATATCATCAAAATTACAACTCGCATTAATGATGATAGCCAACATGTAATAATTAGTATTAAAGATAACGGTAAAGGCATGAACGAAGAAACTAAACAACGTATCTTTGACCACTTATTTACTACAAAAGGAGTGGGTGAAGGTACGGGATTGGGACTGGCGATCGCACGGCAAATAATCATCGAAAAACATGCAGGAACCATCGAAGTAAATTCACAATTGGGTGAGGGTGCAGAGTTTGTGATTACCATTCC
>CAXTCQ010000195.1:0-15895 GCA_964242965.1 uncultured Calothrix sp.
TTGGAGGGTTGCCTCCCGCAACAATTGCTCGATGCCAGGGTCATATTTATACAAATGCCTCCTTTAATATTTTTAAAGGAGGCTTTTGTTTGGAAATTATTAATCTTCCAGTTATCAAGTTACAAATTTAAACGATGATATTAATAATATTCTCTATTTTTACGCACGCTAAAACTAGAGAATATTATTGAGTTAGCGTCTATTCAATTCTTGTCGCCAAGTATCTAAATCTCTAACTCGTTGCGTTGTCATTCGCGCATAGCAATTAATTCGTGTTGATGGCTCGAGGCTGCCGCTTTCATACATTCCAGCTTCAAATGCACAAGCGGTTTCTCGAAATTTTACCCAGATTTGTTGCGAGCTTGTCAAACGTTTCTTTTGCTTCTCACCCATTCTTGCTTGCAAGGTTTTATAAAGTTGATTGAGTTTTTTATCAGCTTCTTTAAAAGCGCGATCGCCACATTCAATCATGTCTCTATTTGTCTGGGGGTCTTTACAGTTAGGAGGTGGCAAGGGTTGTTGCGAAATCTTGGATGCCAAGCCAGGTGCGATACGTAAGCCTTGAGTGGCTGCCACCATTGCAATTGCTAGTAACAGCGTCATATTTATCGAGCGCAAGTTCAATTTCATTGGTAACTTCTCACCTCTCCACCGTTATTAACTCATGTATAGCAGTCGCACCGATAAACCTCAAATGATTTACTAGTTAATTTACTTACACTGTAATTACAAGGATTTGTGTAGCAAATTAACGATTTGAAATGTAAAATCTCCAAAAATCGAGAATTAGTCCGCAAAATTTATACAAGTATTTAAAACAATAACGATCGGTACGGTCAAAAACCGACTCATATTATAATAAAAATTTAAGATTTAATTAACATTTACACATTTATGGCAAATACTACAAAAAGGATAAAGCCTTGTGAATTTCAGGGAGGAACTGTGAAAGTTTTCTTACCCTGGCTTAGTGTAATATCAATATGGTAGAAAAAACCGTATGTACGAATTCTCCAGCCGCAAGTTAAGCTGGATTAAAGTAGCAAATTGTTTCACTTTTTATATTAATTTCGCTATTGTTGTTTAGTTTTTTAATTTTTCCAGCTTGAGAAATAACGAATGATAGACAGAATTTTTGATAGCCTTCACTTTCATTTCAGCGTTGAAGCTTTTATAGCTTTGCTGCTGCTAATTTTTTTAGAGGCTGTACTTTCAGCAGATAATGCGATCGCACTCGCAGCAATCGCACGAGGACTCGAAGAGAAAGAAAAAGAAACTCAAGCTCTAAACATAGGTTTAGTAGTAGCTTATATTCTTCGGATTACATTGTTGCTGACTGCAACTTGGGTACAACAATATTGGCAGTTTGAGCTAATCGGTGCAGCTTATTTGCTGTGGCTGGTGTTCCAACATTTTAGCTCCCAAGAAGAAGAAGACAATCAACACCACGGTCCCCAATTTAGCTCGCTGTGGCAAGTTATCCCGGTAATTGCATTTACTGACTTAGCATTTTCGCTCGATAGCGTCACAACTGCGATCGCAGTTTCGCAAGAAACCTGGTTAGTAATTACAGGTACAACTATTGGAGTTGTGATGCTGCGGTTTATGGCAGGATTATTCATCCGCTGGTTGGATGAATATGTATATTTAGAAGATGCAGGTTATATTACCGTTGCCCTCGTTGGTTTGCGTTTACTCATCAAAGTCATTAACGACGCATTTGTTCCACCTGAGTGGCTAATGATTAGCGCGATCGTAATTATTCTCGCCTGGGGTTTTTCTAAACGCAATCTCCCTGAAACAATAGCAGTATCACCATTAGAAAAGCAGAAGGTAGCAGAATGAGGCAAAGTAGGGAGTTAGGAGTTAGGAGTTAGGAGTTGGGGGTAAATAGTTTTAGTTGATTCCTCAGTTTCCTATTGCCTACTCCCTACTCCCTACTCCCCACTCCCTTAAAATTACTCGTGTAACCAAGCTTTAATATCAGGTTGCCAGTTGACTAATTCTTCATCTTTAAACCATAGCGAAACTTCGTGTTGTGCTGTTTCAGTCGCATCGGAACCGTGAATAAGATTGCGACCAATATTTACACCAAAATCACCCCGGATAGTCCCAGGTTCGGACGTGAGAGGATTGGTTGCACCAATCATTTTGCGGGCTGCGGTAACAACACCATCACCTTCCCAAACCATCGCTACAACCGGACCAGAGGTAATAAAATCTACCAATCCTGCAAAGAAAGGGCGTTCGCGGTGAACGTCATAATGTGCTTGTGCCAATTCGCGGCTGACGTTCATAATTTTTAACCCAACAAGGGTAAAACCTTTGGTTTCAAAGCGGCGGATGATTTCGCCGACAAGTGCGCGCTGTACGCCATCGGGCTTAATTGCTAAAAATGTACGCTCCATTGCGCTCCTCCTGATATATGTAGTTACCTTGTTATTTGTCCTTTGTCATTTGTCTTTTGTCAAGAACTAATGACCGATAAGTACAGATGTGCATAATAAATATCTTTAAGTGTATGCGTAGGTGAGCGAATGCGTTAGATTGTATATTCGTGGGTGAAAACAGAGGTTTAGTAAAAAAATGGGTGTTGAGTCAACTGCTACAAGCGATGAGGTATTAAAACCTCCTGCCAATGGTAAAAAAGCTGCTGCATTAGAGCGAAAAAAACAGTTTCTTTTACCAAGTAGTACACCAAATTCTTCCCGCCAGCATTGGACAATTGAAAATAGTGAAGATTTGTATCGCATCGAAGGATGGGGACAGCCTTATTTTTCGATCAACGCTGCGGGTCATATTACAGTTTCTCCAAAAGGCGATCGCGGTGGTTCGCTGGATTTATATGAGATGGTGAACGCGCTCAAACAGCGTAACCTGGGACTACCGCTGTTAATTAGATTTTCAGATATTTTGGAAGACCGAATCGAGCGGTTGAATTCGTGTTTTGCCAAAGCGATCGCACGTTACAACTACCCAGGTGTTTATCGTGGCGTATTCCCCGTTAAATGCAACCAGCAGCGCCATTTAATTGAGGATTTGGTCAAGTTTGGCAAACCCCATCAATTCGGCTTGGAAGCAGGTTCTAAGCCGGAACTCATGATTGCCTTAGCATTGCTCGATACTCCTGGAGCATTATTAGTTTGTAACGGCTATAAAGACCAAGAATACATCGAAACGGCGATGTTGGCGACAAAACTCGGACAAACGCCAATTATTGTTCTCGAACAGGTGGAAGAAGTTGATTTAGTAATCGAAGCTAATCGTCAGTTAGGAATAAAACCGATTTTGGGTGTCCGTGCCAAACTTAGTACCCAAGGAATGGGACGGTGGGGAACTTCGAGCGGCGATCGCGCTAAATTTGGGTTGAGTATTCCCGAAATTATCCAAGCTGTTGACAAGTTACGCGATGCCGATTTATTGGATTCTCTGCAATTGCTACACTTCCATATCGGCTCGCAAATTTCGGCGATTCATGTGATTAAAGATGCCATTCAAGAAGCCAGCCAAATTTATGTTGAACTAGCATCGTTAGGTGCCAGCATGAAATATCTCGATGTCGGTGGCGGCTTAGGCGTAGACTACGATGGTTCGCAAACCAACTTCTACGCATCGAAAAATTACAATATGCAAAACTATGCCAACGATATTGTGGCAGAGTTAAAAGATACCTGTACCGAACGCAATATTGCCGTACCGACACTAGTAAGTGAAAGCGGACGTGCGATCGCATCGCATCAGTCGGTGTTAATTTTCAATGTTCTTAGTACCTGTGAAGCTCCTTTAGAAAATGCTGAACCTCCCAAAGAAGGCGAGTCTCAAATCATTAATTACCTTTGGGAAACCTACCAATCGATAAATAGCGAAAACTACCAAGAACTTTATCATGACGCTACCCAATTTAAAGAAGAAGCCATCAGTCGCTTCAAATTGGGAATTTTCAGCCTCACCGAACGTGCCAAAGCCGAACGCCTCTACTGGGCTTGCTGTCAGAAAATTTTAAACATTACTCGACAGTATGAATACGTTCCAGACGAGATGGAAGATATTGAACAAATAATGGCTTCCATTTACTACATCAATTTGTCGGTGTTTCAATCAGCACCCGACTGCTGGGCAATTGACCAATTGTTTCCAATTATGCCTATTCATCGATTAGGCGAAGAACCAACTAAGCGCGGAATTTTGGCAGATTTAACCTGCGATAGCGATGGTAAAATCGACAGATTTATTGACCTACGCGATGTTAAGTCAGTGTTAGAATTGCATCCGTTTAAACAGGGAGAACCATATTATCTCGGTATGTTTCTCAACGGTGCGTATCAAGAAATTATGGGCAATCTGCACAACCTCTTCGGCGACACTAACACCGTTCATATTCAACTCACACCCAAAGGCTACCAAATTGAACACGTAGTTAAAGGCGATACCATGAGCGAAGTCGTTAGTTACGTGCAGTATGACTCCGAGGATATGGTAGAAAATATTCGCCAACGATGCGAACTCGCATTAGAAGAAAAACGCATCACGCTAGCGGAATCGCAAAGACTGCTGCAAACCTACGAAAACAGTTTGAGAAAATACACGTATTTGACTAGCTGATAGTTATGAGTCAGTTGTTGGTTGTATTTATAACTAACAACTGACAAATATATCTAATACGTTGAATTTGTTTCCAACAATTCAGCGATCGCTTGGCGTTCGAGTGGAGTTTGCGAGGGGGGGTCTTGACGTGCATCGGTAATCAGCCAATCTAAGGCTGCTTCTTGTACATCAATAGTCGCACCAGTTTTATCGACGCAGTAACGCCCAAACACCAGTTTATCAACCAAACGCACGCCGGGACCTAAACGCGACCATTCAAAAATGACGCTATTTTCCACCGTCGCACCGCTACTAATACAGCAATTTGGACCAATCATCGCCGGACCGACAATTTTTGCTCCGTCTTCAATTTTAGTCATCCCACCGATGTAAACAGGACCAGTAATATCAACTTTGTCCCAGTTTACAGCTACATTTAGCCCAGTATAGATGCCAGGAGCAACTTCATGACCGGGGATTTGCACATTTTTGATTTCCCCTAACAATACACCGCGAATGGCTCGCCAGTAGTCGGGAACTTTACCAATATCGACCCATTCAAAGTCCATTGGTTTAGCATAAAATGGCGCATCTATTTCCACCAATTTAGGAAATAACTCGCCGCCGATATCATACTCAACGCCCGATGGAATATAATTTAAAATCTCCGGCTCAAAAATATAAATACCAGTGTTGATATTAGTGCTGAGAGCTTCTTCAACGGACGGCTTTTCCTGAAAAGCTTTAATGCGACCATCATCGTCAGTTACAACTACACCATAGCTCGAAACCTCTTCATGGGGAACAGTTTTCGTAATGATGGTCGCAATTGCGCCTTTCGACCGATGCCATTTGACTGCTTCCGTTAAATCCAAATCAATTAATGCGTCACCGCACAAAACAACAAACGTATCGTCAAAAAAGGGTGAAAAGTCTTGGATGCGTTTCATCCCTCCAGCGGAACCAACTGCTTCACCGACTAAAGAACCATCAACGATTTTACCTTCAAAAGAATAAGCAATTTGTACACCAAACCGCTGACCATCGCGGAAGTAACTTTCAATTTCCTCAGCCAAATGACTTACATTGACCATAATTTGGTCAAATCCATGCTGACGTAATAGTTCCAACAAAAATTCCATTACTGGTTTTTGCAGGATGGGAATCATTGGTTTGGGAGTAGTATAAGTAATGGGACGCACACGCGTACCTTTACCCGCAGCCAAAATCATTGCCTTCATATATATTTATTCCTCTTATTCCTCAGCCACAAGCCAGTTTACTTTGATTGAGTGATATTTAATCATCGGTTCATTTATACTCTAAGTCATCCATAAAAGCACGGATAACAGTATTATTGCTTACATGATGCAATCGCCATGACTATTGTAATAAGCAATTTCCATAGGTCATCCTTCCAATGTACCCAGATTTTGGCGACTGCTGTACCAAAAATCTAGAAATAATTTTTATTAGGCACTGTCTAAGAAGCAGACACATCAGTCGGTTTACTACTACTTGCTGTCAGCAAGCGAATTTTGACTTCTTGGTAAAACTCCTCTTGATATAACTCTACTTTAGACTGAGCAGACAGCAGCAACAGCGCCCAAAATATGCCAACTGTTTGACTATTAGGTGACTCGTGATGCCCCGATAGTATTTTAGTTGGCTGCTTCGTGCTTTGCCATAACTCCACAAGTCGCTCCAAATTAATCCATTCTTGGTCTAATAATAACTCGCTTGCCGAACGGTACAAAAGCTGTTCTAACTCACTAGCAACTTCAGTCAAATTTTCTTGGTGTGCCAATTCCAATGCTTGTCGCATTGTTCGCACGCTGTTAGCCGAAGTCCGGGTACGGGGTGCTTTGCTGACCTCTTTATTAAGCTGAACTTTTTTAAGTTGGTCAGCCATAACTTGCAACTGTTCGATTAACTCTAAGAGAGTAACGCGGCGTTTTGGGGGAGGCATTGCTGTGGGACGACGACGTAATGCTCGCTCTAGTTGCAGCCGAGGTGTTGGATACAACACACCGTCTTCACCTTCGGGTAATAATTCATCGAGTAAAGCTTCGTCGTCAACAGAAGCTTGCATTTGCATTAAGGTGTTTGCCTTAAATAAAACCAGCATCGATGCCGACAAAAAAGCCTGTCCGGATTGAGACAAATCGGTTTCATAACCTCTTACAGTCGCTTCTGGAGCCATTAGTTCCAGAAAACGGTCAATCACCTCGATCACCTGAACGTCCCAAGGGTCGATTTCCCCTTGTTCTGCCTGATGAATGAGTTGTGTAATTGTTTCTAATAGCTCCGAAGCATCCATCAATTATTTCTAGGAATTTTGGATAAGGAATAGTCAAGCGTTGAAACGCACGTCTACGAGCCTAAGTTTTACATTTACCTTATTATTCAGTAAATGCAATCCTTACGGTGTTAACCAGTTACTTGTTGTAGTTTGTGTGATACGAGCAATTGCAACTCCTGTATTTTTTGAAGCTTATAGTGAGAACGGTTGGGATTTTAACCCCCAAAATTTGATAAAAGGCTATAAATAATAGCAAAATTTAATTGTTTCATTCACAATCAAATATTAACTGATTTATTTTGGCACTTTACTTCCCTTAAATCTAATATTGGTTAATTTGGAATCGAGATTGGTAATTATGCAACCTTTTATTTAAATAATATTTAGTTGTACGAATCTTATAGGTTTACAGAGAAATACTATAAGAAAGTAGTTAATCATTCAAGTATTGCTAGAGATTTTTTATACTTAAAAGCTAGTTACAAATGATACTTATTCTACACTGCTACTAATTTAGGGTTAAAAACTGAGTTTGGGATTTGAGAAAGTTTTTGCTCCCGTCCTATCAGTATAAAAATTAAGTTTCTTTGATAGACGGTGTACGATCGTCTGGCGTATTTTTTTTGAGTACGTCATAAGTACCTTTAATCGTGCCTGCTATGGGGATTGCGACTAAAGTACCAAATAGCCCAGCAATCTCAAAACCCATTAAAATTGCTACAAAAATCCAAATCGGGTTCAACCCAATAAATTCACCAAGTAATTTAGGTGCAAGTAGATTATCTTTGATTTGCTGTACAATAACTGCCGTGGCAGCAACTTTAACAGCTAACCACCAACTTTGTAATAGTACCAAAAGCGTCACCAAGCCAATACCTAGCGTTGCCCCGATAAACGGAATTAATTGGGAAATACCGATTACAATTGCAAACAATAAGGCAAACGGCACCCTTAGTGCAAGAAAAATCGGAGTCAAACTTGCTGTCATAAACAACGATAGTAAAAATTGACTAAGGAAAAAATAGTGAAAATTCAGCCGTAGCGATGTTGTAAAGGGGATGCGAAACTTTGACGGCAGGAGACTTACCAACCCAAGCCAAACGCTAGACCCATACAAAAGCATATAGAATGCCAGTACGATAATCAGCACAAAGTCAAGAACTCCTGACAATAGCGAACTAGCAAATCCAACTGCACCCGAAGGTAACTGTTGCACTAAACTCTGTACGTAAATTTGAATATTTTCATTAATTTCCTTACTAACAAGACTGAAATCTAAAGGCAAACGTCGCTTTCTAGCCAACATCTCAAAATGTTGGAGGTTTGCTTGACTTGCGGTTAACCAATCGGGGATTCTGTTAGATAATTGGGTACTTTGGTCGATTAAAATCGGTACAAGCGTCACTCCCAAGATGATAAACACCATCAAAGTCACTAATAAGACAATAATTACTGCTTGGGTACGATTGAGATGTATGCTTTCAAAAAGCTTGGTCGGGTAATTGAGTAAAAAAGCCAGGATTGCTGCAATACTCAAGATGGTAATTGGATGCTGAAAAAAACGAAAAAGTAATGATAATATCGCAACATTAAGAGCGATGATCGGTCCACTCAGACCATAAAGTAATAGATTTTGAAAGGAGGCTGAACGTCTCATTGGTTAGGAGTTAGGAGTTAGGAGTTAGGAGTTGGGAGTTAGGAGTTGGGAGTTGGGAGTTAGGAGAAGAGTAAATTCTTTTTTATCGTCCTTATCTACTTTGTCCCTCTGACTCCTGACTCCTGACCCAGTATTTTTTGAGAGTTACTTTACTTTATATATATGGATAAGACTATAGCCGACCTTCGCAAAGATTACACCTTGCATGGTCTGAGCGAAACCGAGATTAACCCCAATCCTTTTACACAGTTTAAAAGATGGTTCGACGAGTCGCAGTCAGCACAACTTCCGGAACCTAACGCGATGACTCTTGCTACCACTACACCCGACGGCAAACCATCAGCACGAATTGTACTGTTAAAAAATTTTGATGCACGAGGTTTTGTTTTTTATACCAACTACACTAGTCAAAAAGGACAGGAGTTAGCAGAGAATCCCCAAGCAGCATTAGTATTTTGGTGGGCTGAACTCGAACGTCAAGTACGGATTTGCGGACGTGTTGAGAAAGTATCAGATGCAGAATCGGATAAGTATTTTTACAGTCGTCCTTTAAATAGCCGTCTGGGTGCGTGGACATCGAACCAAAGCCAAGCGATCGCCAGTCGTGAAGTTTTAGAAGAACGCTTTAAGGAACTACAACACGAATATGCAGACCGAGATGTACCTCGTCCTCCACATTGGGGAGGGTTGCGCGTTATCCCTACCGAAATCGAGTTTTGGCAAGGTCGTCCTAGCCGCCTGCACGACCGCTTATGTTACAGTCGCGATAATAATGATAATTGGAAAGTAAAACGATTATCGCCTTGAAGAGGAAAGGGGATAAGGGGGACAAGAGAGAATTTACTCTTTAAGAGTCTCCCCTGTTTCCCCTTCTTTCCATCTCTCTACTCAACTTGCGGTTGGGAAAATTGAATTTTTGGGTCGGGCATAAAAGTATAACGTAGATAAAGCCCACCCCAAACAAACAAAATAATTATCAATCCACCGATCCCCAAGAAACTGGGAAGCCAAAATACAACTTCAATGTGGTTAAGTTCTCCGGGTTTGAGATGCCAAGTCAATTGTTTGCCATTGGATTCGGGTAAAACAGCATTCTCGGTTACTTGAATATTTTTCGCACCCCAAGGGGTTTTTAAAGTAAAATCCAAATCGAGAATCGAGCCGACATTGGCAAGAACGTTACCGTTGTTGGAAATTAAAGCAAGCGATCGCAAGTCTAAATCGTAAATCAGCCGATTTCGTACTAACAGCAAAAAGTTGTTTTGAAACAGCAGCAAATTGGATTCGATTTTGGGCAACGACTCTGTTTCACTTACAGATGATTTACCTTTTTGATTGCCGTTAGGATTAAAAAATTCGTTAAATTTTGTTTGCAATTCACTACCATTACTGAAAGGAATTGTGACAATAATTTCTTCACGCGAAATACGACGTGTTTTACCTTCCAGCTTGCGGGTGCGACGTTCAATACTATTCAACCATTCATATACTGAGTCGCCGCTAAAACTGGTAAGCTTTTCACCCAAGCGAATATGCTGGACTATTTCGCCATGATTGGCATTATCGAAGTTAGTGCCTACGTCATATTTAACACATCCCGATAGGAGTAGAGATGCGATCGCTACTAACCAGATAATTCGTACCCGTCGATTTAAAGTCCGAAATATTCGCTTTATGCTTTTTCTCATAACTAAAGAATCCATAGCGATAAAATCTCTGTTACAATTTTCGCCTCTCGATTTGCCTATTCTGCTACAATTCACTGAAAACTTAACCAAGCTAAATAGGAAACTGTTAACCCCACCACAATCAATGAAAGCAGGATAAAGCGATTATCTTGAGTATTGACTTGGCTAAGGTCAACATACTCCGGTTCGGGCGATTTTTGTTGTCCGTTGGCTGATTTACTAGTATTTGCAACGAATTTGACCTTGTTCTCATTGCCTGACATTGTACCCAAATCGGGAATCTCCGTCATCCATTCCTTCGGACGGTTAAGCTTAGGAGCTTTCCAAATATACTCCAAGCGTCGTGCTTGTTGATTGGTTTCTGGGAAAGGATGACGTCTGAGTTGTTCGCACAACGCTAAAGCGTCTTCATTTCGTCCAGCAGCTTCGTATGCTGTTGCTAACCAAATTTGCACCTCACCACCCAGACGACTGTTCCGCACTAGTAGCGCACTCGCTTTTTCTAAATTTTCAACAGCTTCTCGATACTGTCCGTTTTCAAATGCTGCTTTCCCAGTTTGGTAGCGGTTTTTGGCAATTTCAATACTTTCTGACACAGTTTACATACCTTGTAGCACCACTTCAATTGTGCCAATCTCTAGATTTTTTGGGTATCTTTGTTGCGAAATTTGGACGTTGTACATTTACAAATGCGATTTCTGCGGAAAGCTAGCCTGTGGCAATGCCAGAGACTAACGCTAACGCATCCCATCAACCCCAATAAACACGAACTGACAAGTCAGCGCCATCACCCCCTTGGGACAGGTTACGAATCACCGAAGCGCATTCCAACCCAAACTAAATGCGATCGCATCTAAGGACATTGCCTAAAAGTTTTTGAATTATTTTTAAGGAAAATATCTGTAAATATCCTTTCTTTGTAAGGCTCTGACAAAAATAATTACACCATCAGAGATTGTTAACCCAATTCTGTAATCTCCTATTCTAATACGATAGTAATCACCATCTCCTTCAGTTTTTTAATATTATTAACTTCTTCGAGGCTTTCCGCTTTTTCAACTTCTTCAATTACTGCTTGTATCCTTTGCAGCAAGCTTTCATCTCGAATCTTACTTAAATCCTTTTCAAAACTTTTTCTGAACTCGACATTCATTCTTTATTTCCTAAAATCTTAAAAATTGCCTCTCGACTTACTGGTTCTGTATCTTCGCCTTCTCTAATGGCTTTTTCTAAAGCTATGTCTTCAATAACTTCTGCTACCAAATCGGAAAATACTTCTTTTTGTTCTTGGATGACTTCGATCGGTGCGGTTTTGAATAATTGCTTAATTTTGTCTTCGTTAAAATTAAGTTCTGTCATAATTATTTGCTGAATATGCTTTGCGTCAATGTTAGCACGCGATCGTACTTTCCCACGAATCCCAATAAACGTGATTCCTACGGATAGCTTCGCTAACGTCGGCGCTAAATACTAACTGTATGACTTCTGGAAACTTGAAAATTAAAGGATAAAGAATAGATAGGGGAAAGGGTAAGGGGTAAAGGGTAAAGATTAAAAAATATACCAGGGTAATTTTAGCAGTCGAGAGAAGAAGTCGGGGATCTAGTAACCCCTTAGAAATCCGTGACATGGACTAGTAGTTTATTTTGGATATTAATTTTTGTGCCTTCCTATACTTGTTGTTTATGAAAACTTACGGGTAAAAAGTATTGAAATTTACAGTCACCTCTAGATAAAATTAAAAAATTTAGAAATAAATAGATCTAACTTGAAGCAAACAAATAAAACTTTTTTACTTTAAAGATAGCTTTAAAATATGAATACCTAAGTTTACATAAATTAATAATTAAGTATAATGTAGCGTATTTGGCACGAATTTAAAATGTTTAGATGTTATAAAGAACTTTGAAGATTGCATGTTTTTTCTATTTTGTTTGACTTAATTTCCGGTATTTAATTTTAATTATTGCAATAGAACCAATAAAGCAACATTGTTTTTTCCTCAAGTAATTATTTTTCGTTTTACTCCCAACAACACAACTACCATCTCAGCATGATGAAATCAAGCTTATTATTTAACATCGCTAGCATTGCGTTGCTATCTTCCCCTGTCGCTGCATCTCAATTACAAGTACCAGCTAACCAATCACCAGCAACCGAAAATGCAAAGTCTGTTAGTAATTATAGAGAATTACCACCATTACCCAATATTCAATTTACCCCTCCAAAAGCTCAAACCACTATTGTGAATCCTAATACTCCTGCAAATAATGGGGTTATTCCTTCCGGAAAAGAGATGTTAGCAATTACTTCTCAAATCAAAACATTGATGAGCAAGTATAATTATCTTTCTCCAGGAATGTTTTTTGTTGATTTGCAAACAGGTGATTATTTAGATATCAATGGTAATAAAGCATTCCCAGCAGCTAGTACAATTAAATTACCGATTTTGATTGCGCTATTTCAAGATATAGAAGCAGGTAAAGTTCGTTTGAATGAAACTCTTGTAATGCGACGAGGTTTAGTTGCTAGGGGTTCGGGTGACATGCAGAATATGCGTGTAGGACGTAAGTTCACCCTCTTGGAAACTGCGACTAAGATGATGACTATTAGCGATAATACCGCTACAAATATGATTATTGACCGCTTAGGTGGATTTAATATATTAAATAAACGTTTTCAATCTTTAGGATTGCGAAATACTGCACTTCGTCATCTATTAGCAGATGAATATGGTACTAATACTACTAGCCCGAAAGATTTAGTGTTACTGTCAGGATTACTTACGAATAGTCAACTATTAAGTGATGCGAGTCGTTCCCAAATATTGGATATTATGCGTCGCTGTCGCAACCAAAGTATGCTTCCATCGGGTTTGGGTGCTGGTGCAGTAATTGCTCACAAAACAGGTACTTTAAGGTTTGTACTGGGAGATGCTGGGATTATTCAAACCGCGAGTGGAAAGCGTTATTTAGCAGGAATTCTAGTTAAAAGACCGAACCATGACTTTAGAGCAAAAAGTTTTATTCGTCAGGTTTCCCGTATAGTGTATGACTATATGGATAATCCACACCAACTGACTTCTAGAAACTTGAAAATTAAAGGGTAAAGAATAAATAGGGGAAAGGGGAAAGGGTAAAGGGTAAAGGCTAAACGTTAAAATATATACCAGGGTAATTTATAGCAGTCGAGAGTCGTAGGGGCACGGCGCGGCCGGGGGCCGACAAAAATTGATCTTTTTGGTGGTTTTTGTGGATTGGTATAAATAAAAACCGCGTTAATTAAAACCCGTCGAGTGGCGTAGGGGCACGGCACTGCCGTGCCCCTACAACAATTCAGATGTATGATGATTTTTGTGAATTGCTATCATCAACAAACTGCTCATCGGTGCATTAATAATGTACCCTACAACTTATTCCAACATTTCTGGGTCGATACCCAGAGCATTAAGTTGCTCTGGTGTCAAGTCGCGCAATTTGTCAACTATCCTTTCACGCTTGTTTCGCTCAGTTTCCGCACGTTGTCGTTCAATTGCGGCAAGCGATCGCTCAAATAAATGCACGTTCCTCACCTGTTAAAAGTAGATTCCCTGTACCCCGTAGGGTGTCAGTGTGTGGAGTTGTCACGTAAGACTAATACTTAAGATAAACTAGGGTCATCCGATTTTTTGATTGTTTGCAAGATTTTTTCAATCCGGTTGACCCGCTCGTTGCGATTTTGTGCCTTAAATATATTTAAAGCTTTATCCAACGATGCGATCGCTTCCTCTTTTTTGTTGGTTTGTAATAATACTTGTCCCATGTACATCAATGCATCCCCATATTCGGGGTTAATTTCTAGCGCTTTGCGAAATTGTGCTAGAGCATCGTCCCACCGTTCTTGACTAGCACGCACCAATCCCATCGCATTATAAGCGATCGCGTAACGCGGATTGAGGCGAATTGCCTCAGTTAGCGATGTTGCAGCATCTTCGGCTTTTTCTTGTTGATATAACACATTGCCAAGTTGGTAATGTGCAAAAGCATCTTTGGGAAACTTCTTAATCAATTCGCGTAAGGTTTGTTCCGCACCTGGTAAATTCCGCTCATTCAAAAGCGAATTTGCTTTTTGGATAAGTTGCGATCGCTCAGTGACACTGTCTTGCGACTGTGCAAGTTTTATGGGGGATGCGTTAGCAACAGGGATACTTATTATTAAGCAAGACAACGGAATGAAAAATGCTAGCTGAAGTTGTTTTTTGAGCTTCATAGCACTAAATAATTTGATAGGTACATTCCCATCATAATTTTCTTATAGTTTTTGTTAAATCCGACTTGTGGCAGTTGAACTATTCAAACATGTAATCTGTAAGGATTTATCTACTGGTCTAGATCAGTTCTTGGTACGTAGTTGGGCTTCAAGTATTTTTTGGGCGCTAAAGCGCTACTACGTACCTAACAACGAATAATTATGATATTTTACTACATAAAATTAACAAGTCCAAGCCGCAATATATCTTTCGTAAAGTCGCACGAGTAACCAATCCAAGCATCAGCAAGGTACTTACCAGGTATAGAATCTTTTAAAACTCCGTACCCACCGAAAATTTCGACTGCGGTTTGAGCATTCTTTATCGCTACATCTACAGCAAAAGTCTTAGCTGCTGGTGCTTTCACCGTTGCTGCTAGGAAAGGGTTGGTATCTGCTGTTACAGCTGCATCCCATACCATCAACCTTGCAGCTTGGGTATTGACCATCATATCGGCTAACTTCAAGGCAACAGCTTGATGCTCGATAATTGGACGACCCCAACTTACCCGCTTTTTGGCATAATCGAGAGCGTATTCGTAGGCAGCGCGAGCTAAACCGACATAAGAAGCTGAGAGTCCAATCGCTACTTCTGGAGCTAACACTAACAATTTGCCCGCTTCTCCTTCCTGTCCAATCAGATTTTCTTGAGGTACTCGCACATTATCAAGATGAATTTCGGCATGGTGCGAAGGTTTCCAGCCAATCATTTCTGTCCTCTTACCAAATTTTAGACCGGGGGTATCCGCACTCACGTAAAACATCGACATGCTTTCGAGCGTAGGTTTGTCAAAAGATGTACGTGCCATGATAAAATACGCATCGGCAATCCCGCCATTTGTAACTACCGACGATTTCTGACCGTTGAGGATATACGCATCGCCGTCACGATGGGCAAAAGTTCTAAGTCCAATCTTACTATCGGGTATCGGACAGAATAAATCTGAGGTTGCTACATTCGGTTCGCTCTCAGCCGCACTAAACAAAACTGGTTCTTTATTAGTTATACCCGCTAATATTTGCCTTTTTTGTTCGCTAGTTCCAGCTTTGGCAATGAGAAGCGACATCGCAGAGGTAAGACTGAAGTAACTCGAAGCAATGCTGACATCGACTGCACCGAATTCTTCTAGAACTATTACAAAATCTATACATTTTCCACCCATACCCCCGTATTCTTGGGGAAGCATCAAAGAAGTGAAGCCTAAATTTGCTCCTTTACGAAGCAACCCTTTACAAACATCCCAAGGAGCAATACCTGTATTTTCATGCTCGTCAATTATTTTGACAACAGGTTGAATCTCGTTCCGTGCAAAGTCACGCGCTTGTTGTTGCAACTTTTGTTGTTCTGGAGTCAGGCACAAGTCAATCATGATTTTT
>CAXTCQ010000196.1:0-15700 GCA_964242965.1 uncultured Calothrix sp.
CAGGTGTAGCTGCGGCTGTTGCGAATGCAATTTATCATGCCACTGGTAAGCGCATCCGCGATTTGCCAATTACACCCGATAAGCTGCTGTAAACCCAATACTGCAAACGATAGAGGTTTTCCCAAAATCGATCCCCCTAAATCCCCCGATATGTTGGGGGACTTTCGCTCTTGCCCAGATCCCCGACAACTTTTACGGATACCGCTGGCGAATCAGGGGTATCACTCCTCAACATCGGTAACATATAGCTTTATAGAATGCCCAAAACCCCGCCCTACCATACAATGGTGGGGTTCTTTATATATGCAACTTCATATTAAATTGGTATAAGTAGCATTTGCGTAATTAAATATAAGATAGGACGGGGCTTGCGATGCCCATCCCACAAGATTTATAATTTTGCTCATCTTATAAATAATTTTACCTTTCTATTTAAGAGTGTGGGGAAAACTTATAACAATTGACCAATCGCAACTGACTTTTGACAACTGACAAATAACAACTAACAAATAACAGATAACAGATGACAAATTTAACTCCACGCATGGAGGCTGTACAGTCTCCGATTATCCCAATAGTTGGCGAGTTAATTCGCATCACACCCGGAACAATTTCTTTAGGACAAGGTGTAGTTTCGTACTCACCACCACCCGAAGCCATCGAATTTTTATCTAAATTTATGGCGGAAGAATCAAATAATTTATACAAGGCAGTTATCGGAATTCCGCCATTATTAGCTGCAATTACAGCAAAATTACATAACTTCAACAATATCGAAATCGATTCGAGTAACTGTATTGTTGTCACCGCAGGTAGCAATATGGGGTTTGTCAATGCTGTATTAGCGATTACATCCCCAGGTGACGAAATTATTTTAAATAAACCTTATTATTTCAACCATGAAATGGCAACAACAATGGCAGGTTGTCATCCGGTATTTGTAGAAACCGACGAAAATTATCAACTGCGTCCCGATGCTTTGGCATCCGCAATAACTTCCAAAACTCGTGCTATTGTGACAATCTCACCCAACAATCCCACAGGTGTAGTATACCCTGAAGCGGCGTTGCGCGAAGTCAATCAAATTTGCCGCGACCGGGGAATTTATCATATTAGCGATGAAGCCTATGATTATTTTACCTACAACGGTACAAAGCATATTTCCCCCGGTTCGTTTGCGGGTAGCAGCAAACACACAATTTCGCTGTTCAGTCTTTCCAAAGCTTATGGTTTTGCTAGCTGGCGGATTGGATATATGGTAATTCCCGCAGACTTATTTGTATCAATTCAAAAGATTCAGGATACGATTTTGATTTGTCCCCCAGTGGTTTCGCAGTATGCGGCATTGGGAGCATTACAAGCCAAACCTGAGTATATCAAAGAGAAAGTCGGTGCGATCGCGCAAGTTAGAGAATCGGTGATTGACTTGCTCAAGAAGCTAGATGGATTATGTACAATAGCCCTTGGTAATGGTGCATTTTATTTTTTCCTGAAAGTCCATACTAATATCGATACATTTAAGTTAGTTGAAAGGTTAATTCGTGAATATCAAGTTGCCTGTCTTCCCGGTACAACTTTTGGGATGAACGAAGGGTGTTATTTGCGCGTTGGTTACGGTGCATTGCAACAGGAAACAGCGAAAACTGGAATTGAACGCTTGGTAAATGGTTTGCAGAATATATTAAACCCCTAAAATTAATTAATCAGAACCCCGACTTTTCGGAGTGGAGTATCTGATGCTCAAACTAAGTAGAAAGGCGTAAAAAAACAGCCCTGCTTGTAACGAAAAGTAAAGTAGATCGAAACCCTTTTCCCTTCTGCCTTCTACCTTCTACCTTGTTTACTTATAACAAACATCTTATGTCTTTTGATTCGTATAAAAATATCGGTGAAGTATTAAAGGAATATACTATTACTTCAGGTGAAAGTAACTTCATTGTTGAAACTACAATTAATATTCGAGACACTTTTCGAGAAGATTTAGAGTTTTCGCAAAGAGAATTTACTTTTGGAGATTCCGAATATGCAATTTGCGAAGCCGTGATTTTCCCAATTTTAAAGGAGATATACCGTACTTACCGCGATAATTTTACACTTTGGAGTCACAAAGGATTAACCTACGACGAAAGACTCTGTGGTGTACCTGATTATCTTGTGGCAAAAAAATCACCTTTGGGAAAAGAAGTATTTGAAAAACCCTTTTTCGTAGCTGTTGAAGCTAAACGCGACGATTTTATTAAAGGATGGGCACAATGTTTAGCAGAAATGGTTGCGATCCAGAAGGTAAATCAACAGCCGGAACAACAAACAATATATGGGATTGTGACTAACGGGCAGTTTTGGCAGTTTGCCAAGTTGAAATCTAATTCATTTACAAGGGAAATTAAGTTTTATTTATTATCTGATTTAGACAAATTATTTGCTGCAATTAACTATATTTTTCTTGAATGTCAGCGCGAACTAGAGATGTTGAGTAATTAATAAGTTGGCAGTTGTAGGAAAATGAGACTTTAAAATCGACAATACAATCGTATGCATTGCCTCATATCTAGGTAAAGCCAACCGTGCCCGTCATATTCGCTACTAGCTATTGGTGGATTCGTATCAAAATTTATTGCTTGTTATGGGAGCATTTTCCCCCCAAGATAACTATTAAAATTTCTTTTATTTCTCTGCGCTCTCTGTGTCTCTGTGGTTAAAAAATCATTTTATTTTACCACAGAGGCACAGAGAGCGCAGAGTAAAGAGATTAGGGAGGGATTTTTTGTTTAGTATTTAGACCTTCCTTGACATTTAGACATTTGCTAACATTGCCGAGCGCACTTTACCAATAATATCGCTCAAGTTGTCCATATTTAACCGATAACTTAGAGGATGAGCAATCAATCTAGCTGTACTTTCATAAAGCCTTTCAATTTCTATCAAACCATTTTCACTCAAAGTTCGTCCAGTTGAAACTATATCGACAATTGCTTCCGACATACCAGTTATCGGTCCTAATTCAACTGAACCCGATAATGGGATAATTTCTATAGGTAAATCAAGACTTTGGAAATAATCGCGGGCACAATTGACATACTTTGACGCGACCCGACCGTTAGCAGGTAAATCTAAAGATGAACGGTAATGACTCGACTCTTTTACTGCTACAGATAAACGACAATAGCCAAATTTCAAATCAACTAAATGAGCAACATCAGGTTTTTTCTCGCGTAAAACGTCGTATCCAACAATACCTAATTGCGCCTGCCCATACTCAACATACACTGGAACGTCTTGTGCCCTAACTAATAAACCTTGAGCTTTGCCGCTAGCATCGGTAATCTGTAGTTGGCGAGTTGATGAGTCTAAAAAAATACTAAAATCTAAACCAACAGTTTGTAGCAGGCGAATGCTATCTTTTAAAAGTCCACCTTTGGGCAATGCAACAGTAATCATAAAATTGGCAATTTAGAATTTGGAATTTTTCAATGAAATAAGTGTCTCGCTTGTCTGGAATATCAACAGATGAGCGTTGGATAAGCAAGAGCCTATCTTACGTATTTATTCAATATACTTAGAACAACATATTAGTTTATCAGTCTTTTAGTAATCTAAAATTTAAAATTTATATTCATATGCGAATCCTCTTAGTTGATGATGAAATCGAATTAACCGACCCTTTAACTCGTATACTGACACGCGAAGGATACAATGTTGATACTGCCTACGACGGTAGTAATGGTAGACAACTAGCTCAAAGTAGCAGTTATGACCTACTAATTTTAGATTGGATGCTGCCGGGAAAAACTGGATTAGAAATTTGCCAGGAACTTCGCAATCAAGGTAAAACTACACCCGTATTATTTCTTACTGCTAAAGATACTCTTGATGACCGCGTTGAAGGTTTAGATGCAGGTGCTGATGATTACTTAATCAAACCTTTTGAATTGCGGGAATTACTAGCACGAGTCCGTGCTTTATTACGCCGCTCAACCACACAGCCACAAGAAGAAGTAACGACAGCAAGGCTAATAGTAGCAGGTATCGAACTCGATAGCGAAAATCAAATTGCCTACCGTCAAGGACGAGTAATTGAACTATCAGAAAAAGAAAGTCAGCTACTACAATATTTTATGCAAAACGCTGGACAATTACTAACTCACGCTCAAATTATGCAGCATTTATGGAATGAAGACGAACAACCTAGTAGTAATGTAATTGCAGCCTTAATTCGCTTGCTACGTCGTAAAATTGAAGTAGCAGGTGAGACGCAATTGATTTATACAGTTTACGGAAAAGGTTATCGATTTGGAAGTTAAGAATAATTGTATGTTGGGTGGAACGTTCGCTTCACCCAACCTACGTTACTACGTTACTAGATTACTATTTATGAGTAGCAAACTGAGGCTTTTTATGCAATTTTTGTCGAACTTGTTGGTATGCAAGAGGGTCAAGACATTCCATGATTCCTTGAATTGGTTGAGAAGTCGGGGATCTAACAACCCCTCATAATTTATGAAACAGACTACTAGTACTCCACCACATTAATTTTGAGGGCTAAGAAAATTAACCACAAAGTACACAAAGGACACAAAGAAAGAAAAAGAAATAAATTTTAAGTTCGTTTACCCCTCATATTTAATGTGGCGAACCACTAGTAAGGTACGATCGATAATTAGCCAAGAACCATATCCTCGACTTCGAGTTATCGGGGATTGTCACTACGTATATTAGAATTCATGCCAAAAACTGATTAATTTGGCTTTGCATTCTTTGTCTGAGTTCCTGCGCTTGCTGATAAATCGTCTGACGTTTATTATTATCAACATTATTGTTGCTATCTTCGAGCCTCTGGATATAATAACGCAAACGCGATGGTCGCATTGCCCAAACACCCATCGAAGGAAATAAAGCAAAAACAATCATTAACGGGGAAATTGGTAAAAAAGGTAACTTTACAAACCGCTGAATTTTTTTAATATTTACAGTAAAAGGATGTAAATCTTCACTTCCGATACAAACTACAGGCAGAATCGGAACTTGATAGCGCTGACTTAACTTAATAAAACTAATATCAAAGGTTTGTAACTGATAGCGCTTAAACCAACCTTTCTGCGGTCCCCGCACTCCTTCGGGTGCATAAAGAATAGTTTTTCGCTCTTTAATTGCAGCTTCAAAAGTATCTAATTTAGCGGATATACCACCCAGTACGTTTGACCATTTTGGTGGCAACCACCAAATAATCCAAGGATGTTCAAATAATGCCACATTTGCTAAGGGCTGAACAATCCACCCCCGTGCTTCACTCAATAAATAACCCATGCAAATAAAATCCCAAGGGAAACACATTCCAGCATGGTTCATGACTGCGATCGCTGGTTCGGTTAGAGGTAAATTCTCTATTTGATGTAATTCTGGTTTAAAATATTTTTTCACAATTGGTGCAACTATTTCTTGACTAAATAACTGCTGGTAATTCGGGTCGAATTCAGTCACGTTACTGCGTGGAGCGCGACAACCAAGACGCAACCAACGTATTAATAATGCTAAATAAAATCCAAAAGGAATTAAAAATAATCCATACTCAAACCAGTTCCAACCGTCCGGGTCATCATGATAATGTTGCCAGTGACGGTTGAATAAAATCAGCCAACCTGGGGGATACCATAAACAAAACCAATCAAACCAGTTAAATTTATATCCTTCTATATATCCCTTAGCCACATAACTTGGATGCTGAGGGTTGAAGTGAGTGTTTAAAACATTTTCTGAACGTTGGTTGACCACAATTTATATATTCATACAATTCAGACTTAACTTTCAATCATATGTTTTTCTATTGCGATCGCGCTTCATACCCTAGACATAAAATTACTAAACTGTCAATTACCTCAATATAGATATTAATGTAAATAAATATACTTGAAATCTCGAAGGATACAGCAAATACACCCCTGCAAGGCAAGTACAACAAGTATATAAGGTTTGATAGGAAATTGAGGAGTTCGATAACGCACACTGCAATTTAAATTTATTAACTAAGCAGATAGCGATTCAATTAACTGCACAACTCGCTCTTTTACTTGGTCGCGCACTTGGCGAAATGTATCGATTGATTCACCTTCGGGGTCTTGGAGTTGCCAATCTTCAAATACTTCGCGGATAACCCAAGCTTCGGGTAAATTAACACCACATCCACATAGCGAAATAACTGCATGAAAATCTTCAGGATTAAATTCGCTCAATGCTTTAGAACTTTGATTGCTAATATCAATACCAATTTCGGACATCACTTGCACGCTAACTGGGTCAACATGACTTGCTTCTAAACCCGAACTAGCAACTCCGATTTTAGCTGCACCCAATGTGCGAGCAAATCCTTCTGCCATTTGGGAACGACGGGAATTTTTTTTACAAACAAACATGACTTTTTTCATGATTTTTCGTTGGTATTAGTTGATAAGAAACTTTAATTAACTTTTTTAGTAGCTTTTTGCTTGCGTTCGCTGTAACGGTCAGTAAGATAATCTACTTGGTCGCGCAACAATATCGTAAATTTGTACAATTCTTCCATCACATCCACCACTCGGTCGCGGTATGCCGAATCTTTCATCGTCCCATCTTCGTGAAACTCTTGGTAAGCTTTGGCAACCGAAGATTGATTGGGAATCGTAAACATTCGCATCCAACGTCCTGAAAGCCGTAACGTATTCACAGCATTAAACGACTGCGAACCTCCACTAACTTGCATCACTGCCAAAGTTCGACCTTGAGTTGGTCGTACCGAACCAATATTCAAGGGAATCCAGTCAATTTGATTTTTCATAATTCCCGAAATATTGCCGTGCAACTCAGGTGATGACCAAACCTGACCTTCCGACCACAAGCTCAATTCCCGCAATTCTTGGACTTTGGGATGGGTATCGGCAACACTACCGTAAATCGGTAATTCACGCGGGTCAAAAAACCGCACTTGGGCACCCATTTCTTCGATAATTCGAGATGCTTCTTCAGCTACGAGACGACTGTAGGAACGCTCCCGTAGCGAGCCATACAAAAACAAGATTCGCGGTTTGCGGTCAAATCCGGTCATATTCTAATTAAATAATTACTGATTAATTTAAAAATTTTCTAACTACTGAATATCTCGAAACTTGTTGGAAAGCGAGTTATATACCATCACAGCGATTTGCGCTCCCAAAATTGGCGCAACCCAATATAACCAGTGGTGCTGCCAAATTCCTCCCACTAATGCCGGACCCAAGGAACGCACGGGATTCATGCTTGCACCCGTGATTGGTCCCATAAATGCAGCTTCTACACCCACCGTTAAGCCAATCGCTAACCCCGCAAATCCGATATGAGCGCGTCTGTCAAGTCCGGAACCAAAAATTACGAACATCAAAATAAATGTTAAAACCGTTTCTAAAACAAACGATTGCACCCAGTTACCATTTAGCGGTAACGTTGCCCCCAAATTCGCAACCCTGCCAAAGCTAATTCGCAATAATATTGAAGCTGCGATCGCACCAACCGACTGTGCCAAAATATACGGTAACACTCCCCGCTTCGGAAAAAAGCCGCTCGTCCAAAATGCCAATGTAACCGCTGGATTGAAGTGTGCGCCGCTCAAATGCCCAATCGAGTAAATCAATGCAGCTACAACCGCAGCAAACACAAAGCTGATTCCGATGTGAGTAATAGCACCATTACTAATTTCATTGACCATCACCGCACCAGTCCCGGCAAATACCAATGTAAAGCTGCCAATGCTTTCAGCGAGTATTTCGCGTCTGTATTCCCAGAATTCCTGGAAAAACGGTTTTGCTGAGTACATTTGCTTTTTCAACTTCTCCTGCAAATACCGTGTCTCGGCTCTTTTCACTGTCACCTTTGAAAAGAAGAGAAACCGCTTGATTGGTTTTAACTGACCGGGTATTGACATATTCACATTTTGCCTCTAAACACGCAGTTTATTGCTGTAAATCTAAAAATGCATATCACTATCATTTCAAAAAAAATTGATGTGTCAACGTCAAGAATACTACAATATCAAAATACATCAAAAAAACTTGATAGATTTTAATATACTCCTATTCTTCAGGGCAGCAAGGTGCGGGTAATATTTGGGCGACACGGCGAAATTTGACTAAATACTCTTCTAAAACAGTAAATTGGCCAATATTCAAGCTGTAGTAAATCCAACGTCCTTCTTGTCGGGATTTGACCAAACCTGCTTCTTTAAGAGTCTTGAGGTGAAATGATAACTTTGACTGAGTTACTTTCAAAACGTCGCACAAATCGCAAACACACTGTTCTCGCTGTCGCAGCAGTTCTACAACGCTAATCCGCAGGGGGTCGGAAAGCGCGTGAAAACCGGAAGCGATGAGGTTGGGAACGGTTACGGGTGTTTGCATTAGTTGCATTTTGTATTGTGTAGTCTCATCTTCTATTGTGAACCAAGTCAAAACAATTAATTATGTTCGCATTTTGAGATAACCTTGTAGCAGCGGCTAACGGAGGTTTTGCGACTGTCGAACAACTCAACTAGTGCGGTGATGAGTTTTTCTGGTACTGTGTAATCAAAGCCACGAATAAATTCTTCAGTAGAAATATTGCCTGCAAAAAATTGTTTAGCGCGATCGCACTGTTTCCTGATTCCATCAAACCCGATCAACTTGACAATAAATGTCGCAACGGGAGAATGTTGCAAATCGCTGTAAGTGCTTTTAGCGCGTCCAAATTTCAATAAATTCCAAACTTCTTTTTCAATATCAGTTTCGGGTTCGCAGGGATTGGCAATTTCAGGTAGAAAATGTTCGAGACGCAGAAAAGTAAAACCTTCCAATGGCGCTTCTCCCATCATAATTACCAAAGGAATATCCAAGCCAATTGCCAACGAAATCGCTTCAATCAGCGCAATGGTGACAAGCTTCGACTTTAAATATAGTTGGGCAATTTCAATATTTTGACTAGCGCGATGTTGAAAAAGTTTGTAGATGCGATCGCACGGTTCCCCTTGAAACTGACGAAAAATCACACTCTTGTCGAGCGTACTCATAAAACCTTCCATCTTCTGGATGGCAAGACGGTAATCAGCGACACTATAAGAACCGGAAGCGCTGAGATTGTGATTAGTTTCGGGGAGTAAATTCCAAGTATTTGCCAAAAACCGGGCTGCGCTGGGATGGGCAAAACTACTGACATCGCGGTTAGCAACGCGCACACCCCTTTTGACTGCTTCGCAAAGTTCGCTATCGGTGAGACGCAAATCGAATAAATCATTAGTTAATTGCAAGCGTTCGAGAATGCGCGAGCTTACTGTCATCCCATTCTCACATACTCCTCGAAATGGAATAGTCGCTTCAATACATGTGACTACTTGCATCAATAACGGTGCTTTGACAAATGGTTCTAAAACTTTGGCTGCTATCAAAGCGCTTAAAAACTCATTTTGTCCAGCATAGGGGTTGAGTACCTGACCGGGAACGAACCCAAATACCGAAGTCACCATTTCAAATGTTGAATCTTTAGGTAAGTCGGATTCTTGGCGAATTGTCAAGTGCCCGTTAATTTCCTTTGCAAATGGAGAAATGTAGTAACCAACATTGAAATTGATACTCCAATCAACTTGGACATAAACAAGGTCGTGGAATAACGCGGCTAAAACTTCGATAGGGTCTTTATTGCCCCCAACTTCAAAAATGTGCTGCGGCGTGTGGAAAAAACGCCAAGGACCCGTCATCGGTTGCACAATTAAGTCAGTAATTTCCGCAAGTTGAACTGTCGTTATTTCCAATTTGAGGCTTTCGGTTGCCCAGGTCAGCCGCTTTAAGCATTTTTCATACGCTTGTGCGCTATCCATCTGAAATCCTCATTTTAAGCAGTTAAAAATAAAAGTTATATGAAATACCCCAAAACTAACGCGAGCAAGTGTTTTACTATCCGATTAGAAATAATTCAGATTACACTTACTTAGTTCTTATCTATATATAAGCGAGGTTTGATATATACTGTATCCGGTAAATTATGGAAACCTTAATCAGTAATTTTACTGAAATATATCCGTCGATCGCACTTACGCATGTGACAAAAGTCTGATTGTGTACGTTAAGTCAGACCTGAATCCTGACGCGGAAGTGAAGCTTGGACTAACCGGACTGTCTTCTTTATAGGTGTCAGTTTTCGTGAATATGCAACCGCACTGCAATCGATCCACATTCAGACAAAAATGTGGAAACGTTACCTGCAACGTCTCCACAAAAGATGTTTCTTAGACCATAGAACAATTGTACTATACAAAAACCTCAGATTTGTAGTGGATACCAGCAAGTTTTAAACGACGTAATACTTCACCCAAGCGATCGCACTCGGCAATCAAGCTGACGCGCACGTATCCCTCGCCACCTACGCCAAAGGCATTACCGGGAGTCAATACCACACCTGTTTTTTGCAATACATCTAATGCGAAATCAGTCGAACTCATTCCTGGCGGACAAGGAACCCATAAATACATAGTAGCTTGGGTTTTAGGCAGATTCCAACCTAACTGTGACAGCCCCTCAATGAGGAAATCACGGCGGGTCTGGTAGCGATTTTGCACTTCAACCAAATAGCTGTCGGGTAGCTGTAATGCAGTTTCGGCGGCAGATTGTAAAGCCGCAAAAATGCCGTAATCCAAATTAGTCTTCAGCGTCCGCAACCCTTGGATAACTTGACTATTTCCCACTACAAACCCGACGCGCCAACCTGCCATATTATAGGTTTTCGACATCGTGTGAAATTCCACACCAATATCCTTAGCACCGGGAATCTCCAACAAACTCGTTGGTTGATAACCATCAAACGCTAATTCGGCATAACACAAGTCATGGACGAGGAGAATCTCATACTTACGAGCAAAAGCGACAATTTCCTCAAAGAATTCGCGGGGGGCTACGGCTGCGGTGGGGTTGCTGGGATAATTAAAGTAGAGAATTTTGGCTTTGTGGGCTACATCATCGGGAATTGCCGCCAAATCAATCAACCAGTTATTTTCGGGTTTGAGAATTAAGCTGTAAACGCTTCCCCCGGCAATTAACGGACCGCGAAAATGCACTGGATATGACGGTGAAGGCACTAAAACCACATCACCAGGGTTGATATATGCCAGTGCCAAATGTGCCAACCCTTCTTTTGAACCCAGCAATGGTAGGGCTTCGCTATCGGGGTCGAGATTTACACCATAACGGCGATGATACCAATTCGTGATGGTGCGGCGAAAATTTACAGTCCCCTCAAACGGCGGATAGCCGTGATTCGCCGGATTTTGCAAAGCCTTAACAGCCGCTTCTACAACTGGTGCTGGTGTCGCACCGTCGGGGTTGCCCATCCCCAAATCAATCAAATCCAAACCTTGTTCGCGTGCCTTTGTTTTGAGTTCATCCAACCGGGCAAACGGGTAAGCAGGCAGTTTCTTAATCCTTTCTGCGGGGGTAATCCAATTCAAACTCATTCTTCAACCTCGCCACTCAAACCCCTAACCGAAACGCGATTCATATTGTCCTTTGTGTCTATCGGTGCAGTAGTCGAAACCATCGCTGCCATTAATTGTTCTGGAGAGACTTTAAACGGTAACCTGTGGATATCCGATTTGGGGTTGAGGGCAATTTCTGCTGCCAGGTGCAACTGTTTAATAGTCGCATTATCTAATCCCAAATCATCCAAAGTACGCGGCAAGCCGATTTCTAAATAAAACTTTAATAACTGTTGTCGTGCAGCAGCTGCGAGTTGATTACCTTGAATCATCTCCTCCAACCGCAACTGCACCAAAATCCCAAAAGCAACTTTTTCGCCATGAATGCTGTGATGCCCGGTAGCATGTTTGGAAATATGCGTCAGCCCATTATGTACCGCATGTGCAGCCACAGTGCGACATTGTGCCCCACCAAGTCCGCCAATTACCCCTGCCAGTAGCACCGAAGCATCAACAACTTCGCGCCAAGCCGCACCACCGGGTTCATTCAAGGCAGCCACAGACTTTTGAAAAAGGATATCGCGCAAAACTCGTGCTTGTTGCACCGCTGCAATAATAATAGACTGTTCCGAACTGCCACTACTAACTGAAGCTTCATACCATTTGGCTAGAGCATCCCCGATTCCCGCAACCAAAGCGCGTTGTGGTGCGGTTTGCACCAAGTCATAATCCAAAATTAGCAAGTCGGGACACCGCGACAGCCCAACATCGTAAAGAAAAACCCCATCATCAGAATATACATTTGATAAAGCAGTCCAAGCCGCACAAGTTGCCGCCGAAGTCGGAATAGTCACTACAGGCAAATCTAGCTGATAGGCAACTAACTTTGCGGTATCTAACGCTTTACCACCACCCATACCGATAATGACATCGGCTTTGTGTTCCAAAGCCGCATTGCGTAGAGAAAGCAAACTAGCTTCACTACAATCGGGACTATAGTAAACTTGTTCAACATGCAGCGCTTTCGCTTTGGTTAAGGGCTGCAAAAATTCTTCGGTGGTAGTCAAAGAATGCTTGCCACCGATAATTAAAGGACGTTTACCCAAGCGGGTAATCTCGTCAACAGCTGCTGCTAAGACTTGCGAACCGCGAATTACACGCGCCGGCGCAACTGCAAGGAATAACGAATTTGATGTTTGAGTAGACAATTCAGCTAAAGATTCGTTAGGCATATAACTTATTAATTAACAGTATCATTTCTGTACAATTTATGAGGAATGGAGAAGGGGGAAGGGGGAAAGGGGAAAAGTTGAGAGAGTAGAGAAATATTTTTTGCTTGCTCTACTACGGTCGTCTTTCTTCTTCCTCTTCCCCATTTCCCTTTACCCCTTACCCCTGTTCCAACTTTGGCAATTGGGCTAATTTATCCTGGTAAATTTCGATTGCTATTTCCGAATCTTCACGGTTAGTCAAAGAACGCTTGACTTGACCAACATACAGAGGAATAGAAACACCTGGTTCTGGATGTATAACTGTACGGGCGCGAATTGTCATCTGTCTGTCTCTAGTGACACCCAAACGCCCGTAAGAATACAAGTCACTTGCAGCTTGACGCAAAGTCGCATCTAACTGGGTTGAATTAATATTTTGTGGGATAGTAATTACAGTTTGTGTTGCCCCATTGTCATAAACTAAGGTGTATCGCAACGCACCGGGAACCGCAGTCCGCGTTAGTGGTGCTAGCGATAAGGCAAACAAACCAGCCGTTATCACCAACAGAAATCCAGTTGAACCTGTCAAGCGAAAGCGAATTCCCCATTTGAAAACAAAAGCCAAAATTGTCAGAGCGGCGAGTGCTAAAGTGGCGATACCCGCCCATTGAGTATATTGAAGAAAATTCGATTCAAAATGCATAAAGCTTTGCCACCCAGGTATCTTAAATTTTCTTTACATATACCTATTTTACTTGGATTAAGGATAAATCAATCGAAGCAACAGTAAAATTTTTATAAACAAGTATTAATTTTGACTCTAAAATCATTCAATACAAAAACCCAGTTTGTAAAAACTGGGTTTTTGTACGATAATGAAAAGTTACTTATACTAATCGGCACTGAATCGACTGTTTACCATCGCTTGCGGTTGCTAAAAAGACCATCATATTGGCTTGACATACTTCGACTGAGTTGTTTTGCACAATCTGTGTTTTTGCTGAAAGTATACAACTTTCAAATTGTCCCTTATCACTAAAGAAAATATAACTATTCGCTTTGCAAGGAAATGTCGAAGTACTTGCATTATTTACCGTAACTTGAGCGGTCAAATTTTTTGCCAGAATACAGCGGTGTAATTGACCGTTAGTATAATTGCTAACAGAACCGCTTTGACATACCACCTCGGCTTTGACAGGTAGTGAAAAACCGAAATTCAAAGTTAATATTCCTAAAGGCGATACTATTGACGCAAGAAGTTTTAAAGATATATTCATCAGTCTATTTCTAAGTCATCAAAAAATTGTTAAAAAAGATTTTCAAATGGCTTTGGTTTGCTTCTGATATCAGAAGCTGAAAATATGAATAATAAAGGGTATCTTTATTCAAGATACCCGTCATGCAGGAAAACCCAAAAAGGGTATACCTACACCTTCCCAACAATCAGCAACAGTGACTAATTCATCATCAGTCACACTCACATTCTTCAACGTGATACTTGTAATATAATTAACAAAAATGCCTAGTAGCCACAGTGTATACACTGAAAAAGGGTAAAAGAGAAAAGGAATAAAAAGCTTATAGAGCAAGGTTTTTTCCTTTATGAGTTTTAATCTTTAGTATTTACGCACTAATAAGGGAAAAACGAACCGTGTACCCTATTCGAGAGGCCCAGATCCCCGACTTCTCCAAGGATACCGCTGGCTTTGGAGAGGGTCTGACCCCTCAATTGGTATACAAACCGCCCCAGGCTTGAAGCAGTCAGTGCTAATCGAAACGAAGCCTGCTGAAAGCAGGCTTCGTTGCTGTTAGCCCTACCATTCTATGGTAGGGCGGTCTAACAGGGCATTCGAGAAGCTATAGGATACCTTACTTGAGGGGTGACACCCCTGAATCGCCAGCGGTATCCTCCAAGAAGTCGGGGATCTAACAACCCCTCATAATTTATGAAACGAACCATTAGTGGTTCATGTTATTAATTCTGATGGGTTGTAGGTTGGGTGTAGCGTAAGCGAAACCCAACATTTAATAGTTGGGTTCCACTTCGTTCCACCCAACCTACAAAGGCAGCAACCCATCAGAATTAATGACATGAACTATTAGTAGTCAATGTCATTAATTTTGAGGGGTTCGTAGTTGTTGCTCTAGCCCTCTAAATTAATGTTTTTATGCGCTTAAGCGCTACTACGTACCGTTTCAGAGCTTATAACATGGTTTCAAACCTTATATTTATCAAGATGCTTGTAGCGAGATATAACCCCGGAAACTGTACCTAATAAGAACCACGAAAGAACATTTAACCGTAAATCGAACAGACTAACATCAACGGTATTAAATAGTACCCAAGCCACAACCACCAACAGGTAACTAAAAAAGATTAATTTGTCTTCTTTGCTCAAGCTTCTAGATTTTTGCAAAAGTCGCAAACCTGCAAACAAAATCCAGACAATTAACCCAATAAATAAAAGCGTATTTGGAATTCCAGTTTCAGCAGATAGCATCAAAAAGAAATTGTGAGGATGTCCCAACCAGACATGCATGTGTTCTTGATACATAGGTGTAAAATTTCGCAAACCCCAACCCGTCCAAGGTCGCTGCTGTGTCATCGACCAAGCGAATTCCCACTGAGTTTGTCGCATTAATGCAACAGGTCTATCGGGGTACATTTGGTCGTTCAATCTTGCCCAAAAGAAGTTGGGGACAATTTTGCGAAATAATTGAGCGATTGGTGCGGGTGCGAAGGCGGCTAAGATAACGCTAGTGGCAACACTAGCAACACCTGCCATAATAATTCGCCAACCTTGATAAATAGCATACGCGATACAAGCAAAAATTGCGATCGCCCAAGCATTCCGCGAGTTAGTTAAAATTAGCGCACTAAAGTTGAGAATAACTGCGACTGTTAAGAAGGGGAGGGAGTAGGGAGTGGGGGGAGTGGGAGAAATGGAGGAGGAAGCAAAGAATATTTCTTTTTCCTCTCTCCTTCTTCCCTTCTCTCCTTCTCCCCTTCTTTCCTTCCCTCCTTCTCCCCTTCCCTCCTTCTCCCCTTCCC
>CAXTCQ010000197.1:0-15668 GCA_964242965.1 uncultured Calothrix sp.
GGGAGAGGGGGAGAGGGAGGAGGGGGGAATTAATAACTTTTAACTCCTAACTCCTAACTCCTAACTCCTAACTCTCCCTTCCCCTCGAAGCTAAGATGTCATACATTAAGAAATGTAAATCATCATTTTTGACATCTAAGCGCGTAAGTATGTCCGACAAACCTTTAGGTAAACCCCGTCCCCTTGGGCAAGTAATATTGTTATCTGTAGCGACTTTGATGCTGTATTACGGGTGGTATAAGTGGATAATCCAGGAAGAATTACGCAAATATAACGGTAAGGGGTGGTCGGGAACTTTATGTTTAGCACCTTTTGTATTGGGTGTAATTATTCCTCAACTATTACGAATTTTTGACCCAGATGTACCGGGGTGGTTTGGTTGGTTTTCAATGTTGGGTATAGCTTGGATTTATATCGTGCAGTTTCGCTTATATCGAGATATCAACGAACTTTATCGTCAAGCTGGAATCAAAGAACCGTTAGTAGTTTGGTGGATATTCGTACCTGGTTTAAACTTAATTGTAGGATTGCGACAAATTCACTTTTTAAGTCAATATTGGGCAATGAAACAAGGTATAACAGTTAACGATTTAGTTGCTGATAATATCCTATTCCTTTCAGCAAATGCGTAGGGTGCGTTAGGCGCTTCGCCGTAACGCACCGAAATATAACGGTGCGTTACATTTCATTAACGCACCCTACAATTAGTAAAATCAATCGTTATTTGCCAACCGACAAGTATCGCGGTGCGTTACATTTCATTAACGCACCCTACAATTAGTAAACATGCAAAATCAAGCGTCATTTAGTAACCGAGTGGCAATATTAGCTACTATGCATCAAAAAGAACGAGTAATAGTACCTCTTTTAGAGAAAGAATTAGGAATTAAAGTTACAGTACCATCAAATTTTAATACCGATATATTTGGTACTTTTACTCGTGAAGTCAAACGTCCGGGTACGCAAATCGAAGCTGCACGATTCAAGGCAGAAAAAGCATTAGAATTAACAGGTGAAAGTTTAGCTTTAGCGAGTGAAGGTAGCTTTGCACCGCATCCTAGTTTACCTTATATTTCTAGCAATCGTGAAATTGTTATTTTGATTGATAAACAAAATGATTTAGAAATTATTGGTGAGGAATTTTCAATCGATACAAATCATAATCACCAAGTAATCAGTAGTCTTGAAGAAGCTTTGAAGTTTACTCAAAAAGTTGGTTTTCCCGAACATGGTGTGATTGTTATGTTTGAGGAAAACCCACAGGATAGCACTAATGTATTTAAGGGTATTACCACCGAAGCGCAACTTGTAGAAGCTGTGGACTTCACGCTGAAAAATTCACCAACCGGGAAAGCGCACATTGAAACTGATATGCGGGCAATGTATAACCCAACACGAATGAAAAATATTGAAAAAGCAACTTTGAATTTAATTAGCAAAATTAAAAGTGTCTGTCCTCAATGTTCTACACCTGGTTTTGAAATTACTCAACGCATCCAAGGTTTACCATGTGCAATATGTTCTACACCAACTATTTTAATTAAATCGGTGATTTACCAATGTCAAAAATGCAGTTTTAAAAAAGAGAGATTATATCCAGATGGGATAGAATTTGCCGACCCCGGTCAATGTATGTATTGTAATCCTTAGTTATTGGTCATTTGCGATCGCCCTGTGGTCGATTACTGAACAACTGACGACTAACAATTAACAACTAATATCAAGTTCGGATAATTACTTATAATAAAAATTTTCTTTGTAGGTTGGGTGTAACGTAGTGAAACCCAACATTATTATTTAGGACTTACGCACCTAAGCGTTCTAGTCCTTGGAGATCGGAACCTACCCCCCTTTTGAAGGGGGGCTTTGCGTAAGTCTTATCATTGTTGGGTTACGCTACGCTACCCTCCGGGAACGCCAAGGGCGAACACCCAACCCAATACTGCAAGGGATAGATTTAGATCCCCCCAACCCCCCTTCTTAAGGGGGGCTAAAAGCCTTTTAAAGTCCCCCTTCTTAAGGGGGATTTAGGGGGATCGATTTTGGGAAAACTTCTTAACCGAGCAGTATTGACACCCAACCTACTTTAATTAATAAGCTTTTAATCGAACACGATGTAACAAATTTACCAAAATAAATGATTGAGAAAGTTACGAAAAAGCTTTTTACCTTTGGGTTCCGAATAATCTTGTGGCAATAAATCCTGCATTGCTACTTGTAACTCATCAATTACAGCTTGAACTTGTTGAGATTTGGGTCGATTTGATTGAGGAAATGTAATCGGTTCACCAATCCTTACTGTTAGTTCTTTGCGGAAAAATAGGTCTTTTGTAGCGATAAGGGCAATTGGTAAAATAGGTACACCCGAACGTATTGCATAAATAGCAGCACCACGCTTCAGAGGTAAAATTTGACCTTCGACGCTGCCGAGTTTGCCTTCGGGAAATAGTAAAATGCTTTCACCACGAGTAAAAGCAGCTTGCACGATGCGGTCTAATCTTCGCATCGATTCGATGGAGTTACCTTTAGGGACATATTCTTCGATGTTCGCAGCAAGTTCGGCTAAATCTTCTCTTCCTGCTTTGAAAGCTTCAATAACTGCGATTTCTTCCTTCCACATGCGTTCGAGGGGAATTACTCCTTTTGCAAAACCAAGTAATAGTCGCTTCCATTTATTGTTATACAAGGTGCGAGCATCACCCAAAATATGAAAGTAAGGTTGTGCGGGTAATTCTGACAGTAGTAAAAAGGGGTCGATATGGTTGAGGTGGTTTGCTGCAAAGAGTACGGGATGGTTGGGAATCCGTTCGGGAAATTCGACTTTGACGCGAAATAGTGCATGAATCAAGGTTCGCAGCACCATACGTCGAATTTTACCGCTAATTTTCTTTTCGCTGCCATCACCCGATAGCGCATCTTGAATCATTTGGTTGGAAATGCGATCGCGTGCATATTCTACCCCCTCTTTTGCCCGTTGGATGGTTTCTTCTGTAAGCTGGGGTAAATGTGGTTGTTTGAGTGTGCTTTGTACTTTAATTGTCGGCTGATACTGTAATGTAGTTGTCATGGCTGATTCCTTAGCTTCTCAATACTGCGAATTACCCCAGTTTTGTTTGTTCAACAACTGGCATATATCTAAACTACGCTGAAGCTAACCCTTATTGTCACTTCTGTTAGGCAGTTTCCTGAACGTCCAGGAATAACGCTTACTATTACTAAAGAATTACTCCCGTACCCATTCATTTTGGTAGACAGCTTACTGATTGGCATAACAAAAAAGTAGGGAAAGGGTTTCTACTTCCCCATTCCCCCACTCCCCTACTCTGACTAGAAACCAGGTTTCTCATTTATGCTTATCCCGGCTTAAAAATTACATTAAAAGTGAGTCAAAAGCTATAGGACTTACGCAAAAACCGAAACATACCCTCTTAACTCTATGTTCTCCGTGATGTGGTAGTCTACGGCATGACGGTTACCGTCTACGTTTCATGACTGCTGCGTAAGTCCTAAGCTAACTAACTCTTAACTCTTAATTTCCTACTCCCTACTTCCTAAATAAAAAAAAGCTCCCCATCTCTGACAGACTAGGGAACTTGGTGTGGTGTGAGGAGCAAACTAAATGTTTGCAATAACGTAATCATAGCAAATAAATTATGAAGTGATTATGAGGTTGAGATAAATATTATGTAATTTCTCTGAGATAACGGTAGCCTAAACTTGACGTGAAAATACCAATATTAACTAAAATAAGTAAAAATAACGGTATTTCAAGCTGGAAAAGGAAGTTATTTACTTATTTGCGATTTATTCGCTCAAATCCTTGCCGTGAAATCATTAAGAACGCTTTTTACTTTTATGAAATTACCGAATCATCTAAAAATATAAAAATATTGTTAAATTTTTTACTGAATCTTGTTTTGATGAGATTTGTATTTTAAGTATAAATTACTAAATAATCTCAGACCTTATATTCGCAATCAGTAAAATACTAAGCTGTCGTGTATTTAACAAAGTACCCCGGAGGGTAGTGGTCTGTGTCATTAATTCTGAGGGGATCTAGTCCTCTCTAAAAGGTCAAAATTAATGACATGAACCAGTAGCCTAACAAAGGCTGTGCTACAATGCCGCAGCACGGCATATTGAAATGTAATACCCACCTTGATAGAGATATTTGGTTGTAACGTCTCTTTTGAAAAATTATTTATTGCGATATTTGTTATCGTTTAAAATGAAGTGCAATAACATTAATATTATGAATACTTCGCAGCGAAATACGCTGATTATTGGTGGTGGTCCCGCCGGACTCGCGGCAGCTTTGATGCTGGCTAAACGCGGTTGGAAAAACATCACAGTCCTCGAACAACGTCCAGCAGCAGACTATTACGAACCCGACAAATCTTTTAATTATCTCATTGATGGTCGCGGGCAAAAACTCACGGATATCTTGGAATTGACGCAAAAAGTAGCAGAAATTAGCGTTGATAGTAAAGATTTTTATCTTACAGAAATTAAGCCTGACGGTAGTCAGAAAACGTCAAAATTACCAGTTGTCGATCCAAATCGTAAAACAGCATATTGGATACCAAGACGTGCTTTTGTTGAATTAATATACCAAGAAATTCAACAAAATTGGCAAGACAATATTACAGTAATTTTTAACGCTAAATGTCAAGAAATAAATCGCACCAAATCAAGTGACTCGGAACAGATTGAAGTCATTGTACAAAATGATAGTAATAAAACTAGATTTTACCCAGATTTATTAGTTGGTTGTGATGGAATTAATTCAATTGTACGTACCACTTTAAAAACTTGGGATAATTCTTTATCCAGCCGATTTGAAATGCAATCTTTTCCATCACCGAGTACAGGATTACGATATAAAGTATTAACATTACCACCACAATTTCCCCTTGATAATCGTGGTGAAAAACATGCTATTCCAGAAATGGCGTATGCAGTTAGGAGTAAAATTAAAGACAAAAAAAGTAAAATATCGCTAGGATTATTACCATTAAAAAGTCCCGATGCTTTGCGAACTGCAAATATTATAACCCGACCAAATCATGCGATATGGGATTTAAAAACAAGTGAGGAAATATCTAATTTCCTCGAAGCATCTTTTCCCCAATTACCTATAAATCAAATTATCTCCCAATCCGAAATCGAGCGATTTACAACAAGCGAAGGAGGAAAGTTTCCTACACCTCAATATTGTTCTGGATTTTATTTTTTATTGAATGATTCCCCTAACTCACCAGGAATAGTTTTACTTGGAGATGCAATTCATTGTTTTCCACCCGATATTGGACAAGGTGTTAACTCGGCTTTAGAAGATGTATATGTTTTAAATCGAACACTTACTGAAACTAATGATGATATTTCGCGTACCTTACCGATGTACGAATCCTTGCGACTTCCCGATATCAAACCTTTAATCAAACTTGCTCAAACTGCTTTCCCTTGGCAGTATAATCAATCTTCAATAGGCAAATTTATATGGAGTATTAATTTTTTCATTCGTTTTGCTCTTAGTAAAATCTTGCCATTTATATTTAGTCCTCCAGCATTTATCATGATTCAAAATCATAATTTAAGCTATGAAGAAATTTGGCAGAAGGCTCAAAATACTAGTCGAAATTTGTATATATTTGGTTTAATGATAATTTTGGGATTATTAACGGCGTTAAGAATCAGTAATATTTGATTAACTCAAAAAAACCACTAGTTATTGTAGAGATATTAAGAAAGTGAGTGGAAACCAACCCAAGTATGTTACGACGTGTTTATATGCTTTAAACCCAATGCCTTTGACTACTGACAACTGACAAGATTATATTGGAGAATGCGCGATCGCGCTCCATCAGTTGTTGCTTTGGTCACTATCGGGATTATTGCGCTGGATATGCGACCGATAAATTCAATACACTTGCTTAAGGGGAAGCGAAAAGAGCCTAGTGGTCTGTTTCATCAATTTTGACAGTGAGGGTTAGATCCCTGACTTCTTAAAGGATACCGCTGGCTTTGGAGAGGGTTAGACCCCTCGATTGCCCCAAAGTCCGCCCCAGGCTTAAAGCCTGGGGCTAATCGGAACAAAGCCTGCTTCAAGCAGGCTTCGTTGCTATTAGCCCTACCATAGAATGGTAGGGCGGGATTTGGGGCAGTATATAAGGCTATATGCTACCAGGATTAAGGGGTAAGACCCCTGATTCGCCAGTGGTATCCGTAAAAGTTGTCGCGGATCTGATAGTCCGTCTTCCCAACCTATCTTTTCTTATGTAGCATCGCACGCAATTACTAAATTATAAAAAGTAAGTAAAGATGATTACAAATTAACCAATTCTTTTAGTGGTATATGTTATAACCCGATAAGTAACTTTACGCAGAAAACTGAAAATTTAACAACAGTACACAGCCTCGAAGTGTAGTGGCTGTTTTGTGCGTATTTTGCCAATAATTCAAAATTTTGGGGACAAAATCAGTATGAAAAAAGGATTTGTCGGCGCTGCAATTGTCTTATTCTCATTGATGTTGCCACAGACAGCATCGGCTGCGGGTTTTAGTAAAATTTACGCATTTGGCGATAGTCTGACTGATACTGGCAATTCTTTCGCAGGTACGGGATCTCTAATACCACCTAGCCCTCCTTATTTTCAAGGACGTTTTTCCAACGGTCCAGTTTGGATAGAATATCTAACATCTGAGTTGGGACTAGGGTTAACCAACTTTGCTACTGGTGGTGCCACCACAGGAAATGCAAACGTTCTCGTTCCGGGAGGTAACCCGTTTAATTTGCCCGGATTGGAACAGCAAATTCAAAATTTTAAAATAGCTAATCCCATAGCTGATGCCAATGCTCTATATGTATTATGGGCAGGTGCCAATGATTATTTGGGTGGTAGGCAAACAAATCCGGCAATCCCAGTTAGTAATTTAGCAACAGCGGTGACATCTCTTGCCTCTGCGGGAGCAAAAAATTTCTTGGTAGCTAACTTACCAGATTTAGGTAAAGTGCCGGCTGCTAACAGTAATGCGACAATTTCTGCGGGATTGAATGCTCTAAGTGGAGGTCATAACTTTGGCTTGAGTCAAGCCTTAGCAAGTTTAGATTCTACTCTGAACGTGAATATCAAATCATTGGATGTTAATACTCTAGTCAATCAAGCGATCGCCAATTCCACACAATTTGGCTTCACTAACGTAACTGATGCTTGTCTCAATTTAAATGCAGGGACAATTTGTAGTAATCCCAACGAGTATTTATTTTGGGACAACCTTCATCCGACAACCAATGCTCATAGCCTGATTGCAAAAACCGCACTCGTAGAAATTCCGGAACCTTCTGTGGGGTTGGGTATATTGGCTTTAAGTGCGGTTAGTGCAGTGGGAATGCTTAAGCGCAATAATAAGCAGATTTTGAATTGATTAATCGTAGGTTCGGCATTTTGCCTAACCTACGGTTTTTCCATAATCAGGTTCAAAAATCACTTCAACAAATATTCTTTCACATACATTACCGTCGCATAAAATTGAAAGTCGATATTTTTCTTCTTACTAAACCCATGTCCCTCATCCTTTGCCATCAAATACCAAACGGGTACATTATTTTTCTGCACCGTTGCGACTATTTGTTGCGCTTCATTCAAAGGTACGCGGGGGTCATTTTGTCCGTGAACTACAAACAGCGGTTTCTTAATATTTTGAGCATTATTCACGGGTGAAATCTTCAATAGAAACTCGCGCATTTTCGGGTCGCGTTCGTCTCCGTACTCCACTCGTCGCAAATCGCGCCGATACCCTTCGGTTTTTTCGAGGAAAGTTACGAAGTTAGAAATTCCCACTATATCAATTGCAGCACGAATTTTGTCGCTATATTTTGTCGCCACTGCCAAGGACATATAACCCCCGTAACTTCCCCCACTCACCATTACTCGGTCTTTATCGAGGTCGGGTTGCGTAGCTATCCAATCGAGTAATGCACCGATATCGCGTACCGAATCTTCGCGCTTGAACCCGTTATCAAGTTGCAAAAAGGTCTTTCCGTAACCCGTCGAACCGCGAACATTGGGATATAGCAAAGCTACACCCAATTCATTCAGGTAATAATTATTACGCCCTAAAAAGCCCGGACGAGATTGCCCTTCAGGTCCTCCATGAATATTTACGATTATCGGACGTTTGCCTTTAAATTTAGCGGGAGGACGGTAGAGAAAGCCAGAAATAGTCTTACCATCAAAGCTTTTCCACCGTACCAGTTGTGCATCGGTGAAGTTCGCGGTATTCAATCCACCTGTTTCGCTTTCCGTCCACCGTTCAACTTTGTTAGTGCGGATATTCAAAGAGTATACATCTGCGGTAGAACGGGCAGAAACGAGGGTGAAGCCGAAATCTTCATTGTTTTTGTGCCAAGAAATGCCTAGTACTTGCCCAACTGGTAGTTTTGGTAGCGATATTTCTTTTTTGGTTGCAGTGTCAAGGATGTGCAATATGCTTGTACCGTCTTCGTTGGTAACAAAAGCAAGATATTTACCGTTTTTGGAAAGGTCGATATCTTCCACATTCCAGGGTATGTTGGTGGTGAGGTAATCATATTTCATGGTTGCCAAGTCAACATAGGCTAACCGTGAAAACTCGGAGCCTTTATCGGTAATTGCGTACAACCCTTTACCATCTTTACTAAAAATAGCCCCACCATAGGAAATTTTTTCCTTGCCATCTTTGGGAGTGATAATTTTTTTGTTACCAGTTGCTGCATCTAGCAAGTATAAATAACTTTCGTTAGCGGAAATGTATTCTCGGATTACAATTTGACTATCATCTGGCGACCAGTCTATCGCACCCCAACCACCACCTTCAACTTGGGCAAGTAATCTATCACTTTGGGGATTTTTGGGGTCAATAATGTAGAAGTCGCTATCTTTACCCGTGCGACGAGTCGATGTATAGATGATTTTGTCACCTTTGTTCGACCATGCACCACCGCTATTTCTCGACTTTCCATCGGTTAGTAGTATAACTTCGCCGGTTGCTAAGTCATAGCGGTAATTTTGAGCAAATTCGTTGCCACCAATATCTTTACTAAATACGAAATAGTCACCTTGAGTAGGTTGAAAACTTCCTCCTCCGACACTTTCAGGGAAAAAAGTCAACTGCTTACGTGTCCCCAAGGGATTCTTGACTAAATGCACTTGAGGTGTATCGGCGAACCTAGTAGAAATCAACATTTCCCGTCGGGTTGGATGCCAACTTGCTAAACTCGCAGCCCGAAAATTAGTATAACGCTCGACGGTTTGCGCGATACTGGCAGGGATGGGTGGAATTCCTGTGGTAACGAGGTTATCACCTGGGGTAATAGTGGGAGTTTGGGCAATAGCCATAAATGCAGGAAGCAGAACTACTGCAAGAAGGGTAGTAAAAAATTTGAATAAAAATTGCATTTCCTGATTATGGCATTCAGTACTAAATTTGCAAGCGATGTTACCAAATGTTTGTTGATTTTTATTTTTGCGACCGCGAAGAGAGCCTCTTCTTTGCGCCTCTGCGCCTTTGCGCGATTCCACTCTATTTTAAATTGATGACATAAACTACTACTTTTCACAAAGGTATTAAAGATGTTGGGTTACGCTTCGCTCCACCCAACCTACACACTTAGCTACTACTTAATTATTTCTGTCGCGTTCTAAATCTTGAATCACTTTTTCCATATACCAATCTTCCGACATCCCTGGATATTGATACTTAGCGTCATCGATTAATCGTTCGGCTATTTCCCAATAACCTCCCACAAGTCTCAGTAACTTTTGACGCATTATACCCGATTTTGGCTTTCGTAAATCTGGGCTAGGTGCAGTAATTTGTTTGAGACTATCTAATGCTAATTGATAATTTTGCCAATCTTCTTTTTCACAGAATATACTCGCTGCTTTTTGATAATCATCAACAGCGCGTTGCATTTCTTCGATATGGGTATATGCTAGTCCGCGATTGTAGTATGCTTGAGCATCCGATGGATTAATTTGTAATGCTTTGCTATAATCTTGCACAGCACCAAGATGATTTCCCATTCCTCGATATGCGTTACCTCTGGCAACATAAAGCATCGCATCTTCGGGTTCAATCACTAATGCTTGATTAAAGTCTGTTATTGCCCCTTGACTATCACCCATTTGCAACCTAGCTTTACCTCGATTGCGGTAAACTATCGCATCCTGAAAGTTTAATTTTAGCGCTTGATTAAAATCAGAAATTGCATCTCGATAATTTCCCTGCTTGCAACGAATCACACCCCGACAGCAATAAGCTTTACCATCTTGCGAATCGACTTGTAAAGCCCAAGTCAAACTTTCTAATGCTTCTCGAATATCGCCAATTTCTGCTTTTTCAATCAACTGTTTGAAATAATCTTTTTCCAAAGCGATAGTTGAAATAGGAGTTGGTTGTGCGACAGGTACGGGTTGGGGTTTGGGTTGGAGCTCCTTAATTTTTTCCATACACAGACGGCAGTTTTCTGCGTCTTTCTGTTCCAGATACAATTGTGCGGCTTTTTTGAATGAAGCGATCGCATTCACAATCTCCCCCAATTTTCGCTGCACTATTCCCCGCAAGTTGTACGCAGCTGCATAATCATAATTGAGACGAATCGCTTTCTCAACATCATCCAACGTCCCTGGTAGATTTTTTAGCGCTAACCTCGCTAATCCTCGACTGTAATATGCTTCTACCAAACTCGCATCCAATTTCAAGGCATCGGTATAATCTGACACCGCTTGTAACACTTCACTCAGATCGTAGTATGCTAAACCCCGTCTCAGGTAAGCTTCGGCAAAATAAGGATTTACTTGTAATTCTTGGGTAAAGTCCTCGATTGCCCCAGCGTAATCTTTTTGTTTCGCTTTTTCCAATCCCCGATTGTAAAATTCCTGACTCATGGTGTTAGCAAGAAGGTTAAGAAAACGATAAGTACAAGAGGATGTTTCAAAAGTATAGTTTTTGTCATGCTGAATGGAGCGTAAGCGCAATGAAGCATCTCGACCCCAACGAGACATCTAGATTCTTCACTTCGCTTGCGCTCCGTTCAGAATGACAAATTATACCTATATTGGACTTTTAAAACATCCTCTAAGGGTCTATTTTTAATTGTGCATCAAATCTTATATAGTTTATACTAAAAACCGTTAAAACCTGTCGTTCTGAGCGAAGCTAAGAATCTCCGAGATGCTTCACTTCACTGCGTGGAGACTGCCCTCGAACCCTTCGCTTCGCTCGATGGTAAACTCCGTAAAGGGTTCAGTATGACATAAGTTCCGTTTTTACCCGTTTGCAGTATAACACAACAATTATCTAATAAAATTTGAAATATCTTTTTAACTCTTAACTTCTGTAAAGAGGTGATGCCAGACGCTTCAAGCCGAAACCACTCACAACACTGCTAAAATTTTGCGTCTATACTTCTAACACAAAAACTTTTAACTAATCCCCATTCCATCAGTTTCAGATACTAATAATTTTCCTTGTCCGCTATAAGTCCAAACATAACCTTCACCCCCACCTTTACCAAAATAACCTAACTTGCAATAATCCTCTTTTATCCCATTAGTGAAACCTTTAACCATATCGTAATCGGCAATCAATACTTCATGATTTTGCATTTCAATAACTTTTGCAGGTGCTGAAGTTGCCGTGACAATTTGCGCTTTTTGTCCTGGTAAAGCTTTAATTGCAATTCGCATTTTTCCATCATTAGATCCAGCCATTTGTCTAAATTTTAATTTTTTAGTGCCGATTGCAACATTATCCGAGCAAAATTGAAAAACTCCATCATCAAATTCCCATTGTTCGCCGTCGGATACATCAATCGCAGTATAATCTAAAAAATATCCTTTTTTTCTTGGTTCGAGTTTGACAATCCCTTTACCGCGATAAACAGGGGCATTATAGTCAACATCCGTCATTAAAGATACCCAGATATCTTTAATTCGATTATCGGTTTTATAGGTTCCATAATCAAGTTTTCCCAGACAACTATGTAAACTGCCTTTTTGAATTATCACTCCAGAATTTTCAAGTTTGATTTCAACTTGCTGGACAAACGGAATATTTTTTGTTGGGTGGAAAAATTTATTGGTTTCTTTGTTGATATTATTTTGTAGATACCATAAATCAGTCGGTTCCAATATTTTTACTTCGTGCTGCATGGTTCTAACCTCCGTTTAAAAATAATTTTGTAGGTTTTATTTTATACAGTTTAACAAAAATTGCCAAGCCGTGAGAAGTTAATAACCCACATTCCGCACCCTAACCGTCACAATTCGCTGTGAGATTACAATTTCTATACAAATCTCGCTCAAAATACCTAGTGGTTCGTGCCATTCAGTTCTGAGGGGTTGCTAGATCCCCGACTTCTTGGAGAAGTCGGGGATCTGGGCCTCTCGAAAGGGTCAAAATTAGTGACATAAACCACTAGACCATAGCATTGGGTTTCGCAACGCTTGACCCAACCGACAAAACTCTACCGAATTTTTGCATATGTTCCTATCCCTCAGAAATATAGATATGTAAGTAAGCAAATATATTTGAGGATACGCAACAATGAAAGGTCTAAAATTGGCAGTAGCAATCTTGGCATTGGCAACAATCGCAATTAGCCCCAAAGCTAATGCTTCTCGCTTGTCGTATCGGCAAACATTTATATCGCAGGTAACACAACAATCTCCTGTCTCGAAAAAAGAAAGGACCAATAGTACAGACATTCTCTTTGAACGGGGATTTAAGCGGATTGAGAAGGAAGATTATCAAGGAGCAATTCAAGATTTTAACGAAATATTGAAGCTCGATGCCAAAAGTACTTATGCTTACTTGGGTAGAGGGGTAGCGTATTTCTTTTTAGATAAGTATCAAGCAGCCAAAACAGATTTTGACACAGCTTTAGAAATTACTCCCGATATAGCTTATGCCCATTATTTCCGAGGTTTGACTAGCTATGTATTAAAAGACAAACCGAGTGCGATCGCTGATTTGCAAAAAGCGGGTGAATTGTTTAAAAAAGAAGGAAATCAAGAGTTTGCCCAAAAAGTAGATAGCGCGATTAAGAATATAGAAGCTAGCTAAATAATGTTAATTGTAGGGTGCATTACGAAGAAAGCTAACGTAGCCTACGTGTAATTTTTAATTATGAGACAAAAACTATACTAAGCGGTGCGTTACGCTGTCGCTAACGCACCCTACGTTGTAATGAATAGTGAATGACTAAAGCGCTTACACAAAATGAAAAGTCCCAAAATTACCTTCTTAAGCATAATTTCTAAACTTGCTCCAGCTTTGGTCGTGACCTTGGCTACAATCTCAATGCCTGTAAATTTATTTAGGGCAAATCAGGCATTAGCGCAAACTGTAAATACTCAAATATCACCTTACCAAAAATTACAAAAAAACCTCATTGCCCAAAATCCAACCGAAGCAGCGCTAGAAATCTCCGAACGAGGACGTACCCGCGCATTAGTCGATTTGTTGGTAAAGAATATAAAAGGCACAACGGATAACCTAGCGGTTCCTCCATCAATTGAGAGAATTAAACAAGTTGCAAAACAACAAAATGCGACGCTTGTTGAATATTCAATTATTACTGATGATTTTAACGCCAAAAGTAAACGACACCGCGAATCAGAATTGTATATTTGGGTAATTAAGCCTACAGGTGAAATCACATTTCGTAACGTTGATTTAAAACCATTGCTGCAAAAAGAAAAAATATCTTTGACTGATTTAATTACCAAAAGTCGTGATTCGATGGGTGTCAGAAGTGATGGTATGAAAGGTATATATCAACAAAAGATAGAACCTAAAGTAGATAATCGTTTAAATGAAAACTTACAAAAGCTGCATCAATTATTAATTCAGCCTATCGCGGTTAGTTTACCAACTCAACCCGATGATAAAATAATTTTCATTCCCCAAGGTTCCCTGTTTCTTGTTCCCTTCGCAGCCTTACCCGATGCAAACGGTAAATACCTAATTGAAAAGCATACCATTTCTACCGCTCCCTCGATTCAAGTGCTGGATTTACTTTATCAACGACAGCAGCAAATACCTGTAGAGACGCGAAATTTCGCGTCTCTACAAAATCTAATTGTCGGTAATCCTACCATGCCCAGCATACCGCCAAAACCTGGGGAAAAGCCGCAGCAACTAAGTCCGCTACCAGGTGCAGAACAAGAAGCAAACGAAATTGCTCGTCTTTTCAATACCCAAGCGCTCACGGGTAATGTAGCAACCGAAACCACTGTTAAACAGCGAATGTCCCAAGCCAGAATTATTCACTTTGCAACACAGGCTAATTTTGGGTTTGAGGGAATGAGTATCCCTGGTGAACTGGCTTTTGCACCGTCGAGTCAAGATGACGGTTGGCTGAAATCTGAAGAAATTATGAATTTGAATTTGAATGCAGAGCTAGTTGTGCTTAGTGCCAATGATACAGCTTTAGGCAGAATTACGGCAGATGGTGTTATTGGGTTATCTCGGTCTTTCTTTGCCGCAGGTGTGCCTAGCGTCATTGGTTCTTTGTGGAGTCCGTCGGATGAAAAAATTGTATTGCTAATGACCAAGTTTTCTGAGAACCTAAGTAAAAAACCGGATAAAGCTTATGCCTTGCGTCAAGCGATGTTAGCAACGATGAAAAAGTATCCAAATCCATTTGATTGGGCGGGTTTTACGCTGATTGGTGCGTTGTAATCGAGTGTGTCTACGAACGCGAATTGCCGTTATTAGCAACATTTTTAACACAATCAAATCGCGCTTCCCCATTATCCCGCCTGGGATTGTAAATCCCAGTCTAACAGCATAAGTCCGTTAAAACGGACTATAAAAATAAAATTCAGTCGGATTTATCCGACTTTCGCTATTAGACAACGGTTTACAACCGTTGGCGGGATAAGGATTTACGACATTAATAAATGTTGGTAATGGTTAGATCGCAAATTTTGCATAACCTGCTAGTCGTGAGAAATATATAGAAAATAGCTATGGCAATAAATATGCGAATCAATAAATTTTTACTGATAGTAATTAGCACTTTGTTACTCACCAGTTTGCAATCTGTTTGGCTAAATCCGTTGACATTTGGGGAATCTACGGTAGTAGCGCAAACACCAGATGCACGGAAACAAGAAGCAGATAGACTGTTGCAGCAAGGTATTGAGCAGGCTCAAACAAGTCAATTTGAAGCTGCATTAAAATCTTGGGAACAAGCATTAATTATCTATCGAGAAATTAAAGACCGTAAAGGTGAGGGTCAATCTCTAGGAAATTTGGGAATTGCTTACTATTCTTTGGGAAACTATGTTAAAGCCATTGAATACCAAGAACAGAGATTAGCTATAGCACGAGAAATTAAAGACCGTAAAGGTGAGGGTGCATCTCTAGGGAATTTGGGAAATGCTTACTATTCTTTGGGAAACTATGTTAAAGCCATTGATTACCACCAACAGAGTTTAGCTATATTGCGCGAAATTAAAGATCGCAAAGGAGAGGGTCAATCTCTAGGAAATTTGGGAATTGTTTATTAATCTTTTGGAAACTATGTTAAAGCCATTGAATACCAAGAACAGAGTTTAGCTATAGCACGAGAAATTAAAGACCGTTTAGGAGAGGGTCAATCTCTAGGAAATTTGGGA
>CAXTCQ010000198.1:0-15436 GCA_964242965.1 uncultured Calothrix sp.
AACTAATTATTAACTTCTGGAGAGACGCGCGCATAAAGCGTCTCTACATGGACTAACTCCTGACTTCCCCAATTTGCAACGAACAAAACTTAAAAAAAACTGACATAGTAGTAAAATATGTAGCTGTTTAATACTACAACACTCGTTGCGATCGCTCCCTACGAGCATCGCTATCGCACCATGTCTCAACCTAATCTCCCATTCTCTACGATTGAGCCTGACGCTAAAGCACCGACTCTAAAACGCTTGCGTCAATTTGCCCGTTTACTCGATAAAGCTGTTGTTATTCCTGGTACGCAAGTTGGTATCGGTATCGACCCAATTATTGGATTAATACCTGGTGGTGGCGATTTTCTAGGGGTAATGTTTTCTGCTTATATTGTTCTCGAAGCTGCACGACTCGGTGCGCCTCGTGGCACTTTGGGTAGAATGGTTTTGAATATTATTATTGATGGTGTTGTTGGTGCAGTTCCGCTGATTGGGGACTTTTTTGATTTTGCTTGGACTGCTAACACGCATAATATCAAGCTACTCGAAGAATATCTCAAATTTCCCAGTCAGCGCAAAAAAGCCGACTGGTGGTTTGTTGTGGGAATTTTGCTGTTATTGTTTGTGTTTGCGATCGCACTGGTTGCTTTACCTGTCATCATTATCAGAATCGTCTGGTCTGCTATCGTTGGCAGTTAATCTTAATTTTAGATTTTAGAGTAGTGAGTTAATAGTCTCTAAGTGAATTTTTCTAAACTTGATTTTTGTAAATATTTGGCACACAATTCTCATAGCTAAACTACAATCTAAAATCTAAAATATAAATATAAAATCTAAAATGAAAAATTGGTGGCAAGCGAATTTTCCCAAGGGGAAACAAAGCTTAACTATTACTGATGCAAATGGCTATCCCGTGAAAATCGCTTACGGTGAAGTTGGTACGGGGAAACCATTATTTTTATTGCATGGTATTGGTAGTTGGAGCTACAATTGGCGTAATAGCATTAGACCTTTATCTAAATACTTTCGAGTTATTTGTTTCGATGCTAAAGGTTATGGTTTCTCGGAAAAACCTGCATCGCGTCGAGAAAAGGAAGGACACCAAGTAACAGAACTGGCTCGAATTATTCGGGCGTTGTGCGATGAACCTGTGATTATTTTGGCAGAATCTTTGGGTGCTTTAACTGCTCTTGCTCTTGCAGAAGAAAATCCGCAATTAATTGCACGGTTAATAGTAGTAAATGTTCCGATTTTTCCCCAGCGTTTACCGCATTGGGGAATGTCATTAATTTCTCAAATACCGATTGAGGCAATACAAACCATCGATACTTTACGTCTTTCGTTTTGGTTTGCACCGCTAGTGCGAGAAATTATGGCAATCGAACGACGCGGCGTACTTTATGACCCTTCAACATTAACGCCGGAAGATGTATACTGGATTACTTATCCATATATTGAATTCCCCGGTACTTTAACAAAAGTTGCCGAAGAGTTAAAAATTGCCGCACAAGAAATCGAGCGATCGCAATCCAACCAACCAAATTGGTTGAGTAAAACGCAGAGTAATCTCAAAAACATTAATTGTCCAACTTTGATTTTGTGGGGAAACGAAGATAGTTGGTTTCCAGCTACCGATGGAGAAAAGCTGCGTCAGCATATCCCAAATTCCGAACTACAAATTTTGCCAAATTGCTGTCACGATGCATCTTTTGGAGCATCAGTGGCAATTAATTCTGCTGCGATGAAGTTTTTGTATGAAGTCGGGAGTAGGGAGTAGGGAGTTAGGAGTTAGGAGTTAGGAGTTAGGAGTTAGGAGTTAGGAGTTAGGAGTTAGGAATTAGGAGACGTAGAGACGCGAAATTACCCTACCCTTAGGGGAACGGGAACGCTGGAGAGCGAACGCGTCTGTTATTAAGGAGCGGAGGAGCGGAGTTATAAAGCAATTTTTTCTATCCTTCTCTTCTCCACCCACTCCCCTACTCCCTGTCTCCCTATTTTCCTATCTCCCCACCTCCCTAACTCCCAACTTCTAACTCCTAACTCTCAACTCCTAACTCCTAACTCTCTTCCTTATCCTGTATTCCAAACAAATGGTCGAGAATATTACGGTTTTCGTTCTGAAGACCTCTAATTTGAGCAACAATAATTTCAAAATTTTGCTGTACAACCTCGAAGTTCCTTTGGTTGACTTCGACAACTTGGAACATTTGATTGGCTGCTAAATTAAGGTCTTTAATGGAACTGATGTTTGCTGCTGTACCTTCGGTCAACTTCGTTAACGCAGTCTCCAATTTTATTAATCTTTCTGACGCAGCTAATTGTTCTTCTTCCAAACGAGTCATTCTAGCTAACGCTTCTGTAGTGGACTTGTCTATAAACGCAGTCATTTGGGCTAACTTTTCTTCAAAGTTATTATTATTCGGTAAAGACATAATATTCTCAGTTAATTGATTCTTTCTGGGTTGGCAGCAGTTTTTTTTGAGTCTAAATCCATACAATTGGTAATTTAATCGCTCTTGTTGACGCGAATGATATCAACTCAAAGAAAACAATTTACTCCCTGATTAAAATAAATTGAAAATTATATAGGACTACTATTTTATTTTTGAACAGATGTGTAGGGTGCGATCTTCGCTTCTCGTAACGCACCAAGGACTCGGAACGGTGCGTTACGCTACCGCTAACGCACTCTACACTTAGTTATTTTCATAACTCAAACCGGATTCCTATAGTAATGGGCTAAGTACTCAAAATTTAAATTTCTATAATCTTAGCTTCTCGCCTTTTTTCAGTTGCTTTTGGAGCATATAAAGAGATACATAATTTTTACTTTTAAGAAATGATTTAATCAAATCAATGATTTATGTAATCTCAGTTAAATACTATTATTTGTTAGTATATCAAACGCTCCTACCCAAATAGGGGTTGTTTGCATTACAATTACGATTTATTACTCAAGATTATTTATGCAAAATACATTAACTACCTAATTTAGATTAAATTTAATCGTAACTTTACCCAAAAAAAATGGAGTGGGAGGAAGCTTATCAAGCGCTTTCAACTCCCACTCCAGTATTTGCCGCTGAAGCGTTCAGAAATAATGCGTTCTGATGTTGTTGGGGGCTAAGTGTGGATCGGTAACAACATCTGAACATCTTTTATTTCTGTTGCGGCAAATACCAAACTTTAATTTTTTGATAGATAATTATTAGTTAGGTAATCACACTTACAGAGTGATAATTAGATTTTGAAAAGAGAAAGAAAGACTTGCCAGAATAAATCTGGCAATTATATTTGGTAGTTTAGTCACCCCGATAACAACACCCTTGAAGTCGTTTATCTTTGTTCAATTTAACTGACGAATTTGCATAGTAGTTGCCAATCTGGCAGGTTTATTTATTAGTAAAATATTTTAAAAATAATCGAAAAATGTATATTTACTGTCTTTTTTGATCGGGATTTTAGATTAATAAATCAAAAATACAGAAACCCGATTCCTTATAGAAACCGGGTTTGGGGTAAGTAATTGGGTTATGACTCGTGAAACGTCTGGGATGATGCTGAGATTGGATTGCAGATTGAAGTTACGCTAGGTTGCACTGATTTGTTATTTGAGCGTAAACCCGACGTGCGAATACAGTAAGCTGTTTGCACGTTGAGAATTTAATCGGGCTGATAATTGAAGATTTTGGGAATATACAGCAGATTGCATTTGCATAAAATACAGTCAGGGCACGATATTATCGTGCCGCTACGACAATTTCGACTTACGCACTGTACTCTATTTAGATGAAATTTGCTTTATTACTAATACTTCCGCAAGATAGAAGATAAAGAACTTTGTTTGCGAAGGTCTAAAGAATCTGCAAGGGTTTCTTTGCGGGTCCTCAAAGGTTTGGTTGGTGCTGGTGGCAAGATAGTTACCACTGTCTTTGGCCTTCGGGACGTAGCAGGAATGGGCATTCTTGGTTGGGGTGGCACAAAAACTGGGGGGTTTTTGATAGCACGCGGTTCTGTGAATGCGCTTCTTTGGGGTGGTGGTGGCTGATTGCGTTTTGCTTGACGTGCTTGGTATCGGTTTCGCTTTTGATTTTTTTGGGGAACCGCTGCACGGTTTAGCCATCGGAAAATGAATAGACACCCACCCGCACAACTAAGCGCGATCGCAATTACCATCCATAATGGTAGCGGATTCGTACTTTCGGCAGGTGGGTTTGAAGGTTCGACTACTTCGACTTCTATTTGTTCGGTTAACTGCGATTGTTCGACACGTCCGACAAATCCCAAGCTATACAGTGCCAAAGCGGCACTACTAGCAAATGCAGCAAGTAAAGCTACGATTAATAGCCAAGGATGATAGGCAATTAAACGTATGAAAAAACTCCACGGTGAGTTATGCTTCAACTTTGCTGTTGTCTTTTCAGATGTTGGAGTAGCAGGTTCCGGTAACTCCGGCTCTACTCTCTGACTATTTTCCATGATGATACTCAGGTTAATACCCCTCTATCCGGCTAATTGTACCTCTGGAGTTCGCCTGAAGTATCCGTAGCGAAATTTCGGTTTTCAGTAGCCTTTTTGTGATGTTTAGGCTACAAGAACCGATTGTTTTTAGCTTTTTCTAGTATATTTTGTCACTATGCTCGATATGTGTGGCGAAAATTTCAATCTCAACTCGACTCAGGAACCGAATGCCGCTCGATTGCAAGTTGAATCAACTGGTCAACTAATTCAGGGAAGGGAATACCGCTGTATGCCCACATTTGCGGATACATACTTGTGGCTGTAAACCCTGGTAGCGTGTTGATTTCATTAATCAGTATTTCTCCGGTTGCTTCGACATAAAAAAAGTCAACCCGCGACAATCCAGCTGCATCAACTGCGGCAAAGGCTTGTAATGCCATCTCTTGAACCTGGGAGATAATAGCCTCTGGTAGGGGTGCTGGTATCAGTATATCTGCTGCCCCCTCAGTGTACTTAGTTTCATAATCATAAAAATCACTACTGAAAGTAATTTCACCGATGACAGATGCCTTCGGATTATCATTACCTAATACAGCGCATTCAATTTCTCTGGCTGTAACTCCAGCTTCGACGATAATTCTGCGGTCGTAGCTTGCGGCATTGTCTAAAGCAGTTTCTAATTCTTGACTATTTCGCACTTTTGCGATACCAACTGACGAACCCAAATTTGCAGGCTTGACAAAGCTAGGATAGCCTAAATTGGCTTCGATGCGATCGCACAGCTTGGGAAAAATACAAGGATTCGAGTAAATTTGACTGCGGGTAACTACTTCATATTTAACTTGCGGCAATCCAGCTTGTGCGAAAACATGCTTCATGGCAATTTTGTCCATACCTGCTGCCGAACCTAAAACTCCGGAACCGACGTAGGGAACTTGCATCAAGGTCAGCAATCCTTGAATTGTTCCATCTTCACCATTAGGTCCGTGAAGAATCGGAAACCAAACGTCGATATCGCTTGCTTGGGTAGGTAGCTGCCAGAGATTGGGTTCGGAAGCAAGTTGTAATGAGTTGCCAGAAGTTAAAACTTGTTGCGCGGTAACGCTGGCTTGCCAAAATCCGTCTTTTTGTATATAAAATGGGACGACATCATATTTATTGGCGTTTTCGCCAGCGCTTAAAGCCCCAAAGATTGCCCGTGCTGATTTTATCGATACTTCATGTTCGCCCGAACGACCACCAAAGAGTAACCCTACCCGCAACTTAGTCATCGTAAATTTCTCCGTCACGCCTCAAATTCTGAATAGCCTATCATAAAATGGCGTTTTTGCTGCATCTGGAGTACAAACTAAATATTTTTGGGAATTTTCAGATAATTTATTTGTTGGCATTTAATATTTATACGCGATTACAAATAGTTACCGTATTTATTCCGTATTTATTGATTCTGTGCTTGTAGTCTTTAGAAAATAAACTCTTTGTCAAGACCAATACGGTTGAACAAAAACATCGGACAGTTTTATAAAGGAATTTATATGGAAATACCAGCTGATAAAGTACCAACTATGCGCTTCAATACTGCCTCAAGAAGTAGACTCCCAAGTTTGCGTTTTGGTGATTCGGGTGAAGCTGTGAGAATTTTGCAGCGGTTGCTAGTGTCGAATGGTTTCCCAATTAACATCGATGGTTCGTTTGGTGCTTTAACCGAAACTGCGGTGAAAGCGTTTCAAAGTCGTCGCGGTTTGGTTGCTGATGGTGTTGTTGGTTCGAGGACTTGGAGGGAGTTGACATGAACGACTCGAAGTTGCCATGCAAGTAAACTTCGGGTTTCTACATTCCCTAAAGTTTAAGTCGGCAATTTGAACGTGATGTTACGCCGTCAGGAAGATAGTACTTTAAATTGTCGATGGTGCGTTAGCCTGGGAGCGTAACTTAGAAAGACGCGATTTAGACGATAGTCTCTACATCATCCCGCAAAATTAATGGGCTAAAGCTTCTATTAGGCATCGTGCCTATATAGCAATCCTATGTGATTTATGAAAAAACCTTTTTTAAATACCACAGAGGCGCAGAGAACACAGAGGTAAGAGTTAGTCCGAGAATTTCACAAATGATTTAGGATTGCTATATGTTACCAAAAACCTGCTCCCCTAATTTCGAGCGAGAATTAGAGGAGTAACTAAATATTGTCAGTTTAAATTTTTATTAACCGGGGTAATAATGATTTATTCTCCTAAAGTCTCCAAACGCATCTTCTCGCAATCTATCAAAACAACGGTTAAGACGTTCTGCTAACGTAATGTCCGCTTCCTCGTAAAATTCTTGTGCTTCACGAGTAAGTAATAATTCATGCACGAATGTGGTTTATTTCTTAAGCCCTTAAAATTAATCACATAAACCATTAGATAGTAGATTTCTATACCCTAGTTTGTTGACAGCAGTAACTGTTCTAATTGTGTCGCGGATATGGGATGACTAAAAAGGAAACCTTGCATAGCATCACATTGATGTTGACGTAAAAAATCTAGTTCGGCTTCTGTTTCAACACCTTTAGCAACTACATGTAAATTGAGATTTTGTGCCATCTGAATTAATGCCGAGGTAATTCCTGATTTTTCTGAGTCGTTATCTACATTCTTAATAAAGTAACGGTCGAGTTTCAAACTATTTATCGGTAATTGTTTGAGATAGATTAAACTAAAATTGCCTGTTCCAAAATCATCTATAGTGATAGTTATACCCAAAGATTGTAATTGTTTCATAACTGCGATCGCATTATTGGCGTTTCGCATAATTATCGTCTCTGTTACTTCTATTTCTAGACTATCTGCGGTCAAATCATTGGCTGCTAAAAAATCAGCTATTTTTTGAATTAAATCTGGTTGATGAAATTCCTGTTCTGATAAATTTACCGCAATCTTCAGTCTCGAAAATCCTAAGTCATGCCAAGCTTTAGTTTGCTGGCATATCTGCTGTAACATCCATTCACCAATAGGGATAATTAAGCCTGTAGACTCGGCTAACGGAATTAATTCTGCTGGAGAAACTAACCCTAATTCTGGACTTTGCCAGCGCAATAAACTTTCAGCGGCGATGATTTTTCCAGAGTTAATGTCTACTATTGGTTGATAGTTGACTTGGAATTCGTCGAGATTTCCTTGTTGTAGCGCACGGCGTAATTTAGCTTCAATTTCTTGAATTCCCGGAATAAATATTTTATCGGGTTTTGTGACTAAAGATTTTTTTAAATTAGCTTGTTTTTCTAAGCGACTGAAGATAGCACTTAATAATTCGGCACGTGTAAATGGCTTTGTCAGATAGTCATCAGCACCCGAATCCATACCTTGACGATAGTCTAATTTTGAAGATTTTGCAGTTAGAAAAATAAAGGGGATTGTTGTCGTAATCTCTTCTTTACGTAACCCTGCCAGCACTCCATAACCATCAATTTCTGGCATCATAGTGTCGCATAAAACTAAGTCAGGAAGTTCGGAATATGCTAATTCTAAGCCATCCCTGCCATTCGGTGCGCTAATAGTCTCAAAATCCTCAGCGTCCAAAAGTTCTAAAATATTTTCCCGAACTGCTGTTTCGTCTTCAATTACCAAAATTTTAGTCATAATATTCTCTGTATTATTAATTATTAAGTATTAGTTCTTGGATGTTGGATCGCAAACGATTAGCCCGTGCCAACAGATATAAGTTTTATTCAATATTCAAAATACTAATAAAACTTTATTTTTACTATTTTAGTGACTTGTTCGGGAAATGATATCAGTATATTTATTTAGAATATTTATTGTCTACGAATTCAATCAGTATCAATACGGTGACGAGCGATTTTGAAAACTATTTTATGTCGCTAGAGATTTGTTACTAGGTAATTGACTAGAAATTGAGCTATTACTTTTATCTAAAATAATTGGTAAATAGATATGTACTTTTGTTTCGGCTTCTGGAATGCTTTCGATAACAAGTTTGCCATTATGTAATTCGACAAGACGTTTAACAATAGTTAATCCTAAACCAGAACCTTGTTGTTCGTATAACTTACGTTCAAATTGCATGTACGCACCTAAGTTGGCAACTTGAGCAGCCGTCATCCCGCGTCCGGAATTGATAAAAGTTAAGTGATATGTATCTTCAATCTCGCTCTCGACGTATATGTTAGTTCCTGGTTGAGAAAATTTTAATGTATTATCAATAATTTCTTGAACAATTGTTTGTAATTTAGAAGCTTGTATTTTAATCTTTGCATCTTGTATATTTAAACGTAAATCTTCTTCTCGACCTGCTTTCTTGGCTTTAAGAATAAGAATTTCGCTAATAATTGGTTTAATCGAAATTTCTTTAGTATTAAATAACTCATTTTTTTGTGGAGATGTTGCTAAAATTTCAATCTGAGCGTAGAGTAAAAACTTTTGAGTTAAGTTATACAATCTTTCTCCAGAAGTATAAACTGCGTCCAGCATTTTTTTAGCTTCGTCTCCTTCGATTGAATCAAAATTATCGATGAGTAACCGAGACATGCCAATGATGCCATTTAAAGGAGTATGAAGTTCGTGAGGAAGCGAATGACTAATATTAATGCATAAATTATCTAGCTTTTTTTTCGCTTGCCTTTCAAAAGCTTCTTTTTTTTCAAATCTGGCTGCGATCGCACCGAGTAATTCAGCCCTAGTAAATGGTTTGGTGAGATAATCATCTGCACCTAATTCTATCCCTTGACGTATATCTATTTGGGATGATTTTGCCGAGAGAAAAATAAACGGAATTATTTCGGTATCGGGATTTTTACGTAAGCTATCGAGAACTTCGTAGCCATTGACTTCTGGCATCATAATGTCGCAAATAATTAAATCGGGTAGCTCTGAATTCGCTAATTTAATACCTAGCAAACCGTTTTCTGCTTCAGTAACATCGAATTCTTCGGTAGTCAACATTTCTACTAAAATTTCACGAATTTCTACTTGGTCTTCAATCACTAAAATTTTTTTCATATTGTTTAATAGGGAGTAGGGAGTGGGGAGTAGGGAGTAGGTTGGGGGAGTAGGAACTTACTCTCTACATCTCATTTTCAAGAAAAAGTAAGTTATCTAGCATCTGCATCATGTGTTTTACAGAGTCTTCGATACGATTTAAGTATTTGTTGATTTTCTCTTCACTCCAGTTATTCCGATAAGATTTTAGTAATTCGGTGGAGCCTAAAATGGTAGTTAAAGGTGTGCGAAATTCGTGAGAAGTCGTAGTAATAAAGGTGAATATCATTTGGCGGGCTTTGTTTCCATCATCTAAAAAATCAATTTCAGGTAAGTTTTTTGCTGTAATATCGTTACAAATAGTTAAATAATACTTTTTGTCATCGTCATCAAATACAATTGGAGTTTTGGCTACTTGAAAGTTACGGGATTCTCCTGTTGATAATGTAAATGTTTCTTCACTTATTAATGTCGATTCAACGTCAAATTGAATTATTTGCTCTTTAGATTGATTCGTGCAATTAAAATCTGTATTTGACTTGCATATTTTTGCGGCTGCTTGATTTTGTAAAATCAAGCAGCCATCATGACTATTGACAAAAATCAAACTAGGGATAGTATCAATAATTTGTAGTAGCTGTTGTTCTCTGAGTAATTTTTTTTCTGTTAGACAACGATAATCTATTTCTGCTTGTAGTTTTTGATTGGCTATTTGTAGTTCTGCTTCCAATTGTTGAATTTGAAGTTGGAGTTGTTTTTCTGTCATAATCTTGTGTTTTATTTTATAAGGTTTTGAAAATGTTTTGCTTTCTACATAACTTTTGAGGGAGTAGGGTTGGGGGGTCGGAAAGAAGGTTTTGGGTGATACTCGTTTTTAGTGCCTACCTACTTAATACTTGGAAGTTTTGGATAGTCGAGGGGGTTTATTCCCGGATTTTCAAAGAATCCGGGTTTCTATCCTCTAAGCGAGTTGTATTGCCTACCGACTTATACACAACAATAAATGGCATTAAAATTCTTTTTAAACCTAGTTTTCTAATAAATTTATATCTAAACTATTTTTAATAGTTGGGACGATGTATCAAATAGAAGGCTAATCAAAATATTAAATCAAAAAAAAACTAAATGGTATTGTTAATTTACTGATTTTTAACTCAGTGGCTATTGCTCAATTAATATCAATATTTATACGGAACACGTAAGTAAGGCTTTACATTTTTAAGGGAAGTTTGATGAAAAAAGTTGTTCCTTGACCAAGATTACTCACAAAGTCGATTGTTCCACCGTGGAGTTCGACGCACTGCTTAATAATTGCGAGTCCCAATCCTGTACCGGGGATGTTGCCGACGTTGTTGGCACGGTGGAAGGGTTGAAAAAGTTGACTTTGCGATTCAAAGGGGATTCCGATACCTTGGTCTTTGATTTGGAAACAAATACAATCTGGTTCTCTAATTACTAGCAGTGATATTACTGAATTTACAGGTGAATATTTTATTGCATTAGAAAGCAGATTATTCAGTAAATGCCATAGTAAATGTTCGTCTAAATAAGCAATGCGGGAGCATCCCTCAAAAACGAATTGCAAATCATAGCGATCGCCGATTGTCACCTGCAAAGATTCAACAATTTCTTCGCAAAATGTCACAGCATCAATTGGTAAGGGATGAAATTCAAATTTACCAGATTCAGTCTTTCCTAATGTCAGTATTTCTTCTAATAAATTGATTAAACTATCGGTAGCAGTTTCAATACGTTGAATGTGTTTTTGTTTTTTCTCTTCAGAAATTTTGTCGCTGTATTCTTTCAACATCTCGGCACCAAGTTTGATTGCAGTTAGAGGATTACGAAATTCATGTGCTGCCATGCAAATATACTGAGATTTAAGTTCTGTTTGAGACTCAGCAGCGAATTTATCAGCTTGAACCATGAAGAGCGCTTTTTGAACTTCAACTTCTGCCTGATGACGGGAGAGTGCAATTTCAATTGTGGTTGAAAGTATTTTTTCATCAAATGGCTTTAAAATGTAACCAAATGGTTGTGATATTTTTGCCCGTTCAAGCGTGGCTCGGTCAGCATTAGCAGTCAGATAAACCACAGGGATATGAAAGCGTGCTTGAATATGCATTGATGCTCCAATCCCGTCCATTTTGCCTTCAAGCCGGATATCCATTAATATCAAATCGGGTTTAACCAATTCAGCCTGAATAATCGCTTCTTCGCCAGATGCAACCAAAGCAGAAACAGTATACCCTAGAGATTCAAGAGTTTCGCGCAGGTCATCAGCAACTATCTGTTCATCTTCAACAATCAGAATTTTAATAGAGTTCATGATTTTTATACTGTTTGCAATCTCAAATTTTCTGTGTTTTCGGAAAGTTGATATGGAAGGTTGTACCGCGATCGCGAGAAGCATCACGTTCGAGTAAAATCTTACCTTTGAGTTGCCTGGTTAAGTTATGAACTATTCGTAACCCCAGGGAATTAGTGTTTTGCCAATCGAAATTTTCGGCAATTCCGATACCACTGTCACCAACAATCAGTCTAAATGTATTGTAACAATTTTGTCTAAGGATAATCGTGATTTCACCCTGTTGTTGATTCGCAAAAGCATACTTGAGCGAGTTAGAAACCAACTCGTTAATAATTAATCCGCAGGGAATCGCAGTATCAAGGGAAAGCTTGAGTGCATTAGTTTCGATTTTGGGAGTAATTACCCCCTGACTAATTCCGTAGCAGCGAAACAGGTTCTCTGTAAGACTACGTATATATTCACCAAAATCAATTTGCGATAAATCCGAAGCTTGGTACAAATGTTCGTGAATCAGTGCCATTGATTGGACTCGGTTCTGCGACTCTTGGAACAAAATTAAGGTTGCTTCATCCAGAGAACGACGAGATTGCATTCGCAGCAAGCTGGAGATAATTTGCAAATTGTTTTTGACACGATGGTGAATTTCCTTAAGTAGTGTCTCCTTTTCCTCAAGCGAACGTCGGATTTGTTCGACAGACTTTTTGCGATCGCTGATGTCGCTTACCCGTATTAAGCTCATTTCTTGACCTGCAACATTTATCTGTTTAAAAGCTAAGTTACCCCAGAAAAAATTTCCTTTACGGGTGACATACTCAATTTCACCGCTCCAAAAGCTCTGTACTCTGAGTGCTTTGGCAATTTCCTGCCGTTCTTGCTCGTTAAATCTAAATTTTTGTAACGTTTCCCGTTCAATTCCTAAAAGTTCGTCTTTACTAGATGCTTCAAATAACTCTACCGCACGGCAATTGCAGTCAGTAGTTTGGTTGGTATCCCCATCGACCAAAAAAATTGCGTCGGTAGACTCATTAAATATTGCTTGCAGCAGGACATTTTTTTCCCTTAGAGCCATTTCTGTTTCTTTAAGAGCTTGTACTTTTGCTTCCAGCTTGTTATTAAGAGTTTGTAAATTTTGATAAAGTTCCGCTTGTTGAATTGCGATCGCCAGCTGTACCGAGAGTTGGTCGAGCAAATCCACTTCTGACTGCTGCCATTGACGTGGGGTTGAACACTGATGAACAATCAATAAACCCCAAAGTGGATTATCTAATGTCGGGCAACAATTAGTATTTTCTGGCAGTTCGGAACAGGAACACGAAACAATCGGCACAATCAGATATGCTTGTACTTGAAATTCTTCGAGCATTTGCAAGTGGTACTCAGATAAAGCAACCTCACGGACATTGGGAATAATAAGACGATAACCTTGACGGTAATTACCCCGATCGCTAAAAGAAGTATCGTTAACCCGATAATTACGAAGCGATTTCCAACTGGGCAATACAGACTCAGCTAAAACCGTACCGCTCGTATCGGGATTAAACTGGTAAACAAGCACCCGATCGGCTTTGAGAAAATTACGAATTTCATCGACAGCTGTGTTTAGTACACCTTCTAACTTCAAAAACTGACGAATCCGGAGTGCGATCGCGCCAATTAACCTTTGCTGTTCTTGCTGCTTTTCGATTTGTTGCATCAAGCCGAATCGCTCCATCACAGTATTACAAGCTCGATTTAAGGCTTCAGCGGTTAACCTTCCCTTAACCAAATAATCCTGTGCGCCATTTTTCATTGCCTCTACTGCAATAGTTTCATCTCCAAGTGCCGATAAAATGATTACTGGCACAATACCGAAACGCTTTAATTTTTCTAAGAAATTAATTCCGGTTGCATCAGGTAAAATCAAATTTGCCAAAATTAGGTCTGGCATTTTCTTTTGACAATAAATTAGCGCTTGTGTTGCCGATTCAAATTCGATTATTTTATAGTTATACTGACTATTGTCTTCAAGAAATTGACAATAAACTCTTCGGTCTTCCTGCGAGTCATCAATTATAAAAATAGTACGTTGACTATGCATAATCTGATTAAATTTACTTAGAAGTAGCTGGGTAGGAAAAACTACCACTCCTGCTAAGGGAGTAGGAAATAGGGGATAGGGTTTTGGGTGATTTTAGCTTTCGTTATATACTTAGTTTTATTAGCGCTTACTTACTTGTATAAGTTATCAATATAATTTAATCTGCTGAGATGATTAGAATTACTTTCGACCCGACAGACAGTTATACCAATTTATACGGTTTAAAGGTCATATCAACAGGGAGTTTTTACTCATTTTTGTTAGTTATCATCTCGCAAGTAGATTTACTGAGTTTTAAGTATAGGAATTATCAGCTTCTCTAATTTGTGTATATTTTTACAGGTATTTATGTTTTCAATGCGGTCGATGACATAAAATAGACATCTTGCCTATTCTACAGGGACTATAATTGGTAATTTTGTAAGGTCAGATATGAACTCAGATATTAAAGTTTTCAATCCTTCTGGAATTTTAAACACAGTTAGTGGCAATCAATTACGGCGCGATGTCAATGATACGATAACGGACGGAATCAATATTGTCTTAATTGACTTACAAAAGGTTGAGTTTATTGATAGTTCGGGACTTGGTGCTTTAGTGGCAACAATGCGAACAGTGAAAGCAGCAGGTGGCAAACTATTCATTTGTTCAGTTAACGAACAAGTAAGAATGCTATTTAATTTAACCAAGATGGAACGCATTTTTAAGATACTTGCAAATCCAAATGAACTTAAAAGGGAGTAGGGAGTAGTCCGTGGGGAGTAGGGGTAGGGAAGAGGGTTATATTCTAATTTACGTTTCGTTACATACTTCGTTTTTTCGCATCAATTTACTTAATTGCGGAGAAAAGAGTACAGCTATACAGATTTTTTATGAGATAATTACTATTTCTTTAATTGTAGGTACGTACTCTTCCGGACTCACAACTTTTAAGCTGTGAAAGTTAATGTGGAAGTTTGTAAAACGAAATACAATGAGTGATTTTGGATTGCTGATGACGGGTACTTTAGGAACAGGACAGCAATCTTCGCCCAACTTACCCGAACAGCCATTAGTTAGTCACGATGCTGTACAACAAGCAACATCGGAAACGTTAGAATCAATATCTAGCGTTAAAATTACACCACCTGAGTTTATGCTGGCTGGTGACAGCGATGTGACTCAAGAATTATCACTTAAAGAAAAAGTAAAAAATATAGTAAGTGGTTCGATAGCTAAGATTCGCTTGAGGGATTGTGCGAGTGTTGTCCAAGCGAATCCTTCATCGATATCGATAAATTTGATGGCACAAGAACCAACATTAGAAGCGCAGTTGATTGCGGATGGTGGAAGCAATGGCACTTTTGAAGGTGAGTATAGTACTCTTGCGTATCGACGAGTTTCAAGTTCGATCCCAACGCTGCAATTTGGGAATTCGGGAATTTCAGTGCGAGTTTTACAAAGGTTGCTGTTAGCGAATGGGTATGGTATCGGAGTTGATGGTTTTTTCGGTGCTGTGACTGAAACTGCGGTAAAAGCATTTCAAAATCGGCGCAATTTAGTAGCTGATGGGATAGTTGGTCAAAAAACTTGGGCTGAGTTGGCTAATTAGTTGGGAGTTAGGAGTTAGGAGTTAGGAGT
>CAXTCQ010000199.1:0-1175 GCA_964242965.1 uncultured Calothrix sp.
CTACTCCCCACTCCCTACTCCTACTCCCCACTCCTCATTAAAAATTTTGAAATTCAGGTAAACTACTTATTGAAGGTCGATATCAGTTATCAATTGCTCCGGTGTTAGCGAAGGCACGATTATGGGTAAGTACGATAATATTTTTGAATCAGATGATGTGTCCGAAGAACTGCTGAGTCAGGAAGAAGCAGTTGCTGCTATTGCAATTGTGACTGCTGCGGCTGATACTTCGCTGGAAAATTTGGATGTCGAAGACTTAGCTTATATTCTCAGCGGGTTCGAGGTATTTGAAGAATATGGTGACGAAGACCTATTACAAACCATCGATAAACTGATTGCGATCGCCCTTGCTAATACTCTGGGAGGATTATTTAATATCGCTGCCTCGGCGCTTCCAGATGATTTAGTCCTTGATGGATTCGCAGCGGGAGTTAGTGTCTTGGTTGCGGAAGACGAATACGCGATCCCCAAGACGAAAATGCCTCTACTCAAACAATTACAGGAAGTTCTTGAAGTTGACGATAAAGAAGCGCAGGAAGTCATCGAAGAAGTGATAGCTGCGTTTGAGGAGGCAGAAAGTGAAGCCGACCTAGAAGAGGGCGAAACAATAATTGCAGATTTTAACGGCGAAGTCTACGATTCACCGTTAGGCAATTTCTCAGTTCCAGTCCCCGTTTCTCCCGAAGAAGGTGGCAAAGTCCAAAGTCAAGAAGGACTTGTTGGCTTTTCTGATGACTTTGGTATCTTGATCCGAATCGATTATTACCATATCCCCGAAGAACAAGTTGAGGAAATAGAATCCGCAGGACAAGAAAAGTATTTTCAATCAATCTTACTAGATAAATATATTCCCCAGGCTATTGTCGCTAATCTACCAACGGCCACTGTTGAATATACGCAGTATGTAGCTGATGCGATGTCAGGGGCGTATTTCGCTGTGGTGAATATGCCCGGTGGTTCGACGATTTCTAAGCAAGAAAATAACGGTCACGCTAAACGATTTGATGCGTATCGAGGAATGCTTGCTTTCATGGAGGGAGATTTTATCTATATTGTCAGCAGCCAGCGTAGCTTTTTTGAAGATGACATTCCTAACTCGATAAATGAAGAAGCCGAACTCATCAAGAGCAATATTTTAGATTTTATTGATACTATCGAGTTTGAGTAGCTTTTTG
>CAXTCQ010000199.1:1275-15342 GCA_964242965.1 uncultured Calothrix sp.
GGCGCAGATTGGACATTTACTTGTAAAATTAAAGTGTTAAGTTTCATGTTTGAGTGCTAAGTAGACTAATTTATTTGGCACAAGACTTAATAGTTTCCAGAGCTTCTATGTCAGCTCTAAACAGGAAAACGGTAAAGAGAGGATTTCACAACATGGCATTTGAACAGCCCCCACTTCCCTTCGCAAAAGATGCACTTGAGTCATACGGCATGAAAGCTGAGACTTTTGAGTATCATTATGGCAAGCATCACAAAGCTTATGTAGACAACCTTAACAAGTTAACAGAAGGTTCCGACTTAGCCAACAAGTCACTCGAAGAAGTAATTAAAATATCGTTCCAAGACTCCTCGAAAGTTGGTATTTTCAACAATGCAGCCCAAGTCTGGAACCACACATTTTTCTGGAATTGCTTGAAGGCTGGTGGCGGTGGTGCTCCTTCTGGCGACCTCGGTGCTAGAATTCAAAAAGATTTTGGTAGCTATGAGAAATTTGCAGAAGAATTCTCAAGTGCTGCGACAACTCAGTTTGGTAGCGGTTGGGCTTGGTTGGTTGACGATGGTGGTACATTGAAGGTAATGAAAACACCTAATGCTGAAAACCCCCTCGCGCATGGTAAGAAAGCACTTTTGACTCTTGATGTCTGGGAACATGCTTATTACCTCGACTTTAAGAATGCTCGTCCTGCGTTCATTAAGAACTTCATGGATAAGTTGGTTAATTGGGACTTTGTTTCTCACAACTTGGCAGCAGCTTAGTAGTTTATATTAATCACCAATTTTTCTAACTTCTCTAATAGGTACAGCCACAAATGTATTGTGACTGTACTTAATTGATTAGTTAGAGACATGCAATTAAAAAATAATTCAAATTCAATCTAATATTAGATAGCGTAAGCATCCTCCACTGGCAGCAAACAACGTGCGTTAAAAGCGAATGAATAGTGACGACATCGCTAAATATATCGAAGCGACTAACGGTATTTCTAAACCTTGGTTATTAGTTCAACTTAGACTCAAAAAACTTCAAGAACGTCGCGCTGAAATTTCCCAAGAAGAATATCTAAGAGAATTGGAAGATATTCACCAAGACATGATGAAATTAGGTGAATGGTGGAAAGGGATGGAAAATGAAGTTTTTTAACGTAGGGGCGGGGTATCCCCGCCCATTTATTGCCATTGATAATTTAATTAATGAATAGTATCAGAAATAAGGTATTTTAAAATATGAGTTTCGAGTAATGTCTTACGAGTTTCCCCAACTCCTAACTCCTAACTCCTGTACGGGCGGGTTCACTGATAATCTTAATAAGTAAGAGAAATCTGAGAAAACCCATCCCTCCTAACTTTTAATAAACGGTGTTTTGACGAATGGATTATCGTGAAGCTGGGGTTGATGTTGAAGCAGGTAGAGCTTTTGTCAATCAAATCCGCAATTTAGTTCATAGTACCTCCCGACCAGAAGTAATTGGCGGACTCGGAGGCTTTGCAGGCTGCTTTCAACTTCCGGTCGGCTATAAAGAACCAGTTTTAGTATCTGGAACCGATGGAGTCGGTACAAAGCTGAAAATTGCCCATACTCTCAACCGTCATAACACCGTTGGTATTGATTTAGTCGCTATGTGCGTTAATGACGTGCTGACATCGGGTGCAGAACCGTTATTCTTCTTGGATTATGTTGCCACAGGCAAACTCGAACCCGAACAACTAACCGCTGTAGTATCAGGCATCGCTTCCGGTTGCAAGCAAGCTGGTTGCGCTTTGTTGGGTGGTGAAACTGCCGAAATGCCCGGATTTTATCAAGCTGGTGAATATGACTTGGCTGGTTTCTGCGTGGGAATTGTTGAGAAAAGCTTGATGCTTGATGGTTCGCAGGTGCAACTTGGAGATATTGCGATCGCCTTACCTAGTACAGGCGTTCATAGTAATGGTTACAGTTTGGTACGAAAAATTATCAGCGATAAAGGTTTATCTTGGGATGCGACACCCGAATCGTTAGGGGGAAAAACTTTAGCTGAAATTTTCCTCACCCCTACCCGCATCTACGTTAAACCCATATTGGCAGCGCGAAAAGCTGGGTTAGAAATTCATGGAATGGCACATATAACAGGTGGTGGGTTGCCAGAAAATTTACCCCGCTGTCTAAATGAAAATCAAGCGTTAGCAATTAAACCACATTGGACGATTCCACCTCTATTTGATTGGTTAGCGCAAACCGGAGGAGTTAAAACAGAAGCGATGTACAACACCTTTAATATGGGGATTGGATTTGTCGTTTTAGTACCACCCCCCCAAGCTCAAGCTACAATTAGTTACTTTGAGTCGCAAAATATTAGAGCGTTTACAATCGGGGAAGTACTTTCAGGTTGTGGAGAAATAATCGGACTACATACCTAATATCGATAAATTTAATACTTCTAAATTTAAATTCATTGTTTATTCATTGAGACGCAAATATTTAGTTTATTTATCTTTTACGCTTGTTTACCTTTGCTTACCTACGTAGATTTATAACTTCTTGAAGCTATATATTTGACTTTGGTTAATATCCCCAATCAAAAATACTTATGACTGCTCGGCTGGGAATTTGCTAACGTAGTCTTAACATATCGCAAAATTTTGCATTCAAATGAATAAAAAATAGCTAATAGCACTAGTTTGCAGTGCTGGCTTTGTTGCCGAAAAAAAGTAGAATCCTGCGTAATTGATTATTAAAAATAATACTCATTAATTAATGAGGGGGTTATGACTGTAAATATTACTCGTACCGTTGCTTCCAAAGAACTGCTATTGGAAGTATTTCAAAGCATTAATGCCCAAACTTGTCCGAAGTCGTTCAACTTTCACATGCACACCGTCTTTTCAGATGGTAGATTGCAACCAAGTGCATTAATGGAACAAGCGATCGCATTCGGTTTAAAAGGGCTAGCGATTACCGACCATCATACAATCAGCGGCTTCCAAGCCGCGCAATCGTGGCTCGAAGATTGGCGCTGGAACAACCCAGGTATAAATACTCCCCACCTGTGGACTGGTGTGGAAATTAACGCTAACTTGTTGAACGTCGAAGTTCACATTTTAAGTTATGCGTTTGATGCCGAACACCCAAGTATGAAACCTTACATCCAGCGTCGAATTACCACAGGTGCAGATTCTCAAGCTGGAAATGTCATTGCGGCAATCCACGAAGCTGGAGGTTTAGCAGTACTCGCACACCCAGCAAGATACAGAAAAAGCCACTTCGATTTAATTCCAGCAGCAGCCAAGTTAGGCATCGATGGTGTAGAAGCATTCTACGCTTACAATAATCCCAACCCTTGGAGACCCAGCATCATCGAAACCGAACAGGTATTAAAGCTAGCCAGCGAATACGGTTTGTACAGTACCTGCGGTACAGATACGCACGGTTTGAGTCTGTTACAGCGCTTATAAGAATGGGATCAATTTTACTCAATACTCCTGGTTTTTCCAGCCAGGGGATTGATTGCAGATGAATTTGATATTTTGCAAAAATTATAACCTCTCTTCTTTGCGCCTCTGCGCCTTTGCGCGAGAAAATATCTTAATTTATGGATAAAATACGCTTTATTGACTTATTCTCAGGGATTGGAGGCATTAGGCTAGCATTTGAGCAAGCAATCGAGTCAACAGGTTTAACAGCAGAATGCGTTCTAAGTAGTGAAATTAACGCGGATGCAAAACTTGTATATGAAAAGAACTTTTCCGAGCTTCCTGTCGGTGATATTAAAGATATATCAAAGTTACCCGAACACGATGTACTGTTAGCAGGTTTTCCGTGTCAGTCATTTTCATATGCTGGCAAAAAAGAAGGCTTTGGGGACACGAGAGGAACATTATTTTTTGAAATAACTAGATTGATTGATACTTATAAACCCAAGGCATTTATTTTTGAAAATGTTAGAGGTTTGCACGCTCATGATAATGGTCAAACTTTAGAAACAATTAAGCACGAAATCCAAAGCAGAGGATATTCTTTCGATGCCTTTTTACTCAACAGTTCTAACTTTGGACTTCCTCAAAACCGCGTCAGACTTTATATGGTAGGTTTTTTAAATCGGAAACCGAAGTTAAATCTTATTTCCGATTTGGGTTCAAAAGATTCGCATTCATATAATTACCAACAACTTTCTCTATTAAATCCGATTTACAAATACGCTATTGTTGCAGATATATTAGAAGATAATCCCGATTCAAAGTATGATTGTTCGCCAGTTTTTATAAATACTTTGAATAAACTTGTAAATAATAACCTCAATCGATTACACGGTTGTAGATTAATCGATTATCGCGGTGGAAACTCGATTCATTCTTGGGAATTGGGACTTCGAGGAGAATGCAGCCAAGAAGAAATAGAGTTAATGAATCGATTTATTTTGAAGAGGAGAAATAAGGAGTTTGGGAAACTTCAGGATGGCAAGCTGTTGACAAAAGAGCAAATAGCAACTTTTTTCAAGCATCCCAATTTAAAAAGTATTCTTGAATCCTTAGTTTTAAAAAGATATCTACAAATAGTCGATGGTAAGTATAAACCTGTTGCTGGTAATTTTTCCTTTGAGGTGTATAAGTTTTTAGACCCTAATAAAATAGCTGTGACTTTAGTTGCCAGCGATGCCAACAGGTTAGGAATTTATCATCATGGACGTGTAAGAAAATTGACTCCGAGAGAAGCTGCTCGACTTCAAGGGTTTCCTGATGATTTTATTCTCCACTCCAATGATGATAAAGCATATTATCAACTGGGAAATTCGGTAAGTATTAACGTAATTCAAACTGTAGCAAAAGAAGTTTTATTTAACTTAGTTGAAGAAACATTATTGATTCAAAGGTCTAGCGAATGCTTATTATTAAAATAATTAATTTAAAATTGGCGCGTTACTAAGAGCGAAGGATATAATCCGATAGTATGTATAACTTTAGATAGAAATTTTCAATTGATAAGTAATTAATAACTTTCATAATAGAATTTCTGATGATTGTGATGGTTTTACCGCCCACAAAAGGGCTATGTTGTTACAAACAAAGCTTTTCGGCTTATTCATATAGGCAAATTCTGACAAATTTTCACATAAAAAGTTGACATACCACTTGCTGTATTCTTCACATTTTGTTACAAGAATACAAGAAACTATAAACACCTAAGGCAAATGTTCGGCGGACTTACTGGTTTAACAGATCCAAAAGGCAGCGACTGGGGAGAGCGAATGCTCAATACGGTTGCCAGTCAAACGATTCGCCATTTGTTTAGCAAAAGCGAGTCAGTCGAAGTTGTCGTGCGCTGCTTTCCCTCCAGCAAGCTGTTGCAGGGTAGTATCGACAGTTTCAAGATGAGTGGAAGTGGTTTGGTAATTCGCAAGGATTTCGCAGTCGAGGAGATGTCGTTTGAAACCGATGCGGTTGCCATTGATTTTAGTTCGGTGCTGAGTGGAAAGCTACAACTCAAACAACCGACGCAAGCGATCGCGCAAGTTGTTTTATCGGAAGCAGGCATTAATCAGGCTTTTAGTGCAGAACTCGTTAAGAAGCGTCTTATCAACCTAACGTTAAGCGAATTAACAAATCTATCTGGGGGTAAACCTGTTTCATTTACCGATATCCAAATCGAGATTCTGCCCGCAAACAGGATGAAAATTATGGCTAAGGCTGATTTGGATAGTGGGGAGTTAATACCAATTGGGATGACTGTGACGGTGGGAATTGAAAAGCGCAGACGGGTTAGTTTTAGAAATCCCGAAATTGATTTGGAAACTGTACCCGAAAATCAGCGCGAAATCTCGCGTACTTTGGGTTTAGCTTTGGCTGAAATTTTAGACAATATGGTTGATTTAGACCGCTTTGATTTGGATGGAGTCAAAATGCGATTGAACCGTTTGGAGACTGAAGGCAAAAAGTTGATTTTTAGCGGTTATGCGGAGATTGAACGCATACCGAAAACTGGGGGGTAGGGAGTAGGAAATAGGAAATTCATGCTCCGATGCTATGGATGGAAGCGCGATCGCAAGAGCTGTGCCCCTACCCCTACCACTCCCTCTCTCCTTTCCCCCGTTCCTACTCCCCCTCATTCCCTACGCACAGCAATTATGCCGAATAAACCTACGTAAAACGGTATCAACCCGCGCTCTGCTGGGGAAAGGTTTATAGTAGCGATTCGCAAGCAAGCCAGGAGGGATCGCACTCCGCAGGTAAAGGAAAGGGACTACTTGCAGTCTATACCCTAACCGCCTTGGCAGTTTCTACAACTTGCTGACATGTAAATTTACGTATTCCTCACGTAAATATGAAAAAATAAATTGCACCTCTTCTAACTCTTCCTCACTCATTTTGTATATATGAATCTCTTTGCCCCAATGTGATAACTCAAGAATGATTGACTTATCAGTATTTTCTTTTGAAGTCAAGTCAGAAGCTTTTCCCAGAGATAAACCGAACCATTTTACTCGTCCATACTCGCCAAAAGGCTTGATTAGTAACTCGTCAACTATCGTTGGTGAAAGTTCACTAACTAAGCGAACAGGAGTATAAGTAGGATGGTCTATTTTCTGCAATATTCCCTTTCCCTTTGAACATATTTTTTGCTCTGCATCCTCTAATCCTTCCGCTTCTTCTCGCCAGCAGCTTAAAATAAAAAAATTACATGTTGGCGCAAAAAGATGAATTAGCTGTTGATAATGGGCTGAATACATCGGAACCATTAGATCGGATATCGGCTCGTAATAGCTTGATATCTCTATATGAGCTTCATACATATAGCAGTCCTATTTCATTTTTGAAAAAAAATAAAGTATCAAGTATTACTGCATGTCCAACGTTTTAATGGGTACGTAGTAGCGCTCTGACTCGCACAAGCACCATGAATTTAGAGGGCTAGAGCAATAACTACGTGCCAAAGGTTCCCCCTCAGAAATGCGTGACATGAACTACTGCTCCATGTCATAAGTTTTGACGGGTTGGTTAGGTGTTGAAAACCTTGGAGAGACGCGATACCCAAGCGTCTCTACATCCCTCAGAATTAATGACACAGACCACTACTGGTGTGTGTCCGACGTTCTGAGGGGTTGGATTTTGAAAGGAGTTGTAAATTAAAAGTTAGGAGTTAAAAGTTGTGAGTTAGAAGTTATAGGAGTAATAATTTAAGAGTTATGAAGTAAAGATGCAATTCATAGCGTCTTTACATTATGGGTTTTGCTTTTTGTGTTTATTCTCCAATAAAAGCCATTCCTAACTCCTAACTCCTAACTCCTAACTCCTAACTCCTAACTCCTCACTTTTACCGTCCAATACCAACATAATGGAAGCCGGCTTTGCTCATTTCTTCAGGATTGAGGAAGTTACGACCATCGATAATTACAGGATGGCTCATCAACTTCGCCATTTTTGTATAATCCAAGTTAATGAATTGCTGCCACTCGGTTACTAATACCAAAGCGTCGCAACCGTCAGCAAGACGTTCGGCATCGGTTTCAACTAATACACCTGATAGACCGTGACGCATTCCTGTTTGAGAAATAATGGGGTCGTATGCTTTTACTTTTGCACCTAAGCGATTGAGTTGTTCAATCAGATTCAGGGCAGGTGCATCGCGTAAATCATCGGTATCCGGTTTAAATGTTAAACCTAGTAATCCTACAGTCTTACCTTTGAGGATTTTCAATGCTTGTTGAAGTTTTTCGAGTGCAATCATGCGTTGACGTTCGTTGACGCTTACCGCAGCTTTGAGCAAATGCGCTTCGTAACCGTAGTCATCAGCAGTGTGAATCAGCGCGGAAACGTCTTTGGGGAAGCAAGAACCACCCCAGCCGATGCCAGCGTTGAGGAATTTGTTACCGATACGGGAATCTAAACCGATACCTTTTGCTACTTGGGTAACATCAGCACCAACGCGATCGCAAATGTTAGCAACTTCGTTGATAAAACTAATCTTAGTTGCGAGAAAGGCGTTTGCGGCGTACTTAATCATTTCAGCCGAACTCAGGTCTGTGGAAAGTACGGAAACAGGCGGTAATGATTTATTCTCAGCAAACTGACGCTCGACGATGGGAGCATACAGTTCTTTCATCAGTGCGACAGCTTTTTGGCTGTTACCACCGAGGACGATGCGGTCGGGGTTGAATGTATCAAAAACAGCCGAACCTTCGCGCAAGAATTCGGGGTTGCTGACAACATCAAATTCGGCAACTTCGGGTAAGCGATCGCTTGGTCCGCTACCTGCTGTAACCAACTGTTTCTGACGTTCGGCGATACCATCGAGAACAATCATCCGCACCCAGTCACCGGAACCAATGGGTACTGTGGACTTGTTGACGATGACTTTATAGCCGCCGTTCAAGTTCGCACCAATGCTGCGGGCAACAGCTTCAACATAGCGAGTATCGCTTTCACCAGTAGGTAATGGAGGAGTTCCAACCGCGATAAACAGGATTTGCCCGTGTGCGACTCCGGCTGCGATATCGCTGGAAAATTCGATTTTTCCTGAGTGGATTGCCGATTGCATAATATCCGATAGTCCTGGTTCAAAAATCGGTGATTGTCCCGACTTCATCAACTTGACTTTTTCTTCGTTGTTATCTATACAAATTACATCATGTCCAATATGTGCCAAGCACGCACCTGTTACCAATCCAACGTAGCCAGTTCCAATTACACAAACACGCATTTTGTTTACCTTGTTACTTAAGGGTTACTATTCAAATCAAAAAATACTTGCCAAGAGTGACTATGACTGTCGAGTATGTACGAATCATCCCAACACTTCTGAAACAGTAGGTTGTTCTAAATTTAGAGAGGGATTTTTTCAAGCAGTTCTTTGGAGACAGACATACGATTGCGGAAGTCTTCTATTGTCAGTTTTAACCCTTCTTGCAGAGGAACGGTAGGTTCCCAATTTAACAAGGACTTCGCTTTGGTAATATCGGGACGACGACGACGTGGGTCATCCGAAGGCAAAGGCTCAAAGTTAATCTCTGCACTCGGATTGACCATATCTCTGACCGCTGAAGCCAATTCTAATATCGTGTATTCTCCGGGATTACCGATATTTACAGGACCAACATAGTCGCTATTCATCAAGCGGAGGAATCCTTCGATTAAGTCGGAAGCATAGCAAAAACTGCGGGTTTGCGAACCATCGCCATATACTGTTAAGGCTTTTCCCTGCAATGCTTGAACAATAAAGTTGCTAACAACACGACCATCGTTTTCGAGCATTCGCGGTCCGTAGGTGTTGAAAATACGAACAACACGCACATCAACTTTATTTTGTCGGTAATAATCAAATGTCAAAGTTTCAGCAATGCGCTTGCCTTCGTCGTAGCAAGACCGCAACCCAATCGGGTTAACGCTACCGCGATATTCTTCTGTTTGTGGATGTACTTCGGGGTCTCCGTAAACTTCGCTAGTCGAAGCTAAGAAAAATCTCGCTTTGACACGCTTGGCTAATCCCAACATGTTCATCGTCCCCATTACATTCGTCTTCACGGTTTTCACCGGATTGTATTGGTAATGAACTGGAGATGCTGGGCAAGCTAAGTGATAGATTTGTTCTACTTCTAAGCGAATTGGCTCTGTGATATCGTGGCGGATAAGTTCAAAATTGGGGTGATTCATCCATTTCTGGACGTTTCGCTTGTGACCTGTATAAAAGTTATCTAAGCAAATCACTTCGTGTCCAGCAGTCATTAATCGGTCGATTAGATGGGAACCAAGAAACCCAGCTCCGCCCGTTACCAATATTCTCATGTTTTTCCTGTGTTAGAGATATTTTCGATTCACTATTACACTTGCATCTAGGATACCCAGCGTCTACTCAAAAAGTTACCAAAAATAAATTTTGTATGTAAGTCACCCGATTAATCCAATCTGAACGCTGAGTATCCAAAACTTGTTGGTTAAAGTTCCAAGGGGATAAAATAATTTTTAACAAGCCTTTTTCCTTTAACTAAGCAGTATTGGACAACTATTCTATTTGTGTACTTATGTTTAGTTGTGTATTAACTTATTTACCAATGCCTTTAGCAAAATAACAAATATAGTCGAGAAGAGATAAAGGAAAGTTAAAGATTTACAGAATCTTCAAAAATCTCTCATTTTTCTAACCATATGCTGAAGCAGATTAGGGAGTAGGGAATGGGGGGAGTGGGGGAGTAAAGGAAATCTCCCTATCTCCCTATCTCCCTACTCCCTACTCCCTACACCCTTACAGTATTACTTGCTACTGCAGCCGGAATGGTTACAGGTTGACCGCGTTGAGGTTCTCCGAGCATAATAATTGAGCAGGTAAGCTGACTTGCTAGCTGGTTTGTGACATCGCTCATCGCCAAGCCGCCAGGGATAGTACGGTTACGTATGAAAGGTAACACTACCAAATCGTAAAGTCGTGCTGCTTGGAGAATTGCTTGGGCGGTATTTTCATGGGCAATGATTTGAATATCGGGTGGATTCGATAGCGATAGCTTTGAGATAATCAGCGCAAGTTGCGATCGCAGTTCGCGGATTTTGCTCGAACTGGTACGTCTGTCGCACACGTTCAATACTGTCACCTGTGCCTGATTTGCTTCAGCTAAAATGTGAGCAAATTGCACGGGTTGGAGTGCGGGAGTCATTAAGTTTTCGACAGGTATCAAAATGCGCTGAATTTTTCTTGGTGATTCAACCAAGCGCGTCACCGCTACCGGACAGTGGGATGCCCAAAGGACGCTATCGATGACATTTCCAAACAATCTTGCCCGCAACCCGGTGCGCTTGCCCCATCCCATCACAATCAAACTCGCTTTTTGTTCGCGTGCAGCCCTGCTAATTCCGGCAGCAAAGCCATCATCGATTCGCAACAACGATTCGGCTTCGACACTCAAAACCCGCGACAACGCATTTGCCTTTGCCAGCAGACGTTCGCTACGTTGCAGCGATGCTTCTAACTGGGGGGCATCCATGTGTGCCGCAGCAGTTGCGATCGCCAGTGGTATAATTCGACCATTTGTTTGCCGTGCCAATAATGCAGCCATTTCAATCAAATGCTGTTGAGTATGGGGATTGTAAACAGGTACAACAATCGTAAACCGACTATTGCTTTGATCCGTAACTGCTAGTGGTGGTGTTGCTGACCGTTGTGCTTTTGCTGTCGTTGAATTTAGCCCTACTGCAACTCGACGGGTAATTGAGGGTCCCAATGTCGATGTTACCAGCATCAAGACAATAACGCTATTTAATACTTCCGGAGGTAGTAATCCAACCCGATAACCAACTAACGTTGCTGCTAACGTTGCCCCGACTTGAGGTATCGATAGCGACCACATCGTTAGTGTTTCTTGCCAGTTGTAATGGTAAATTAGCTTTGCCAAAACTGCTGCAATAAATTTGCTAGCAATCAACCCCGTGACTATAACCACCATTAACTGTAGGCCGCTGATACTTCTGGCAAAGGCAGGCAAATCAATCAATAGCCCCAAGTAAACAAAGAAAATAGGTATAAATAAAACACTGCCAACAAATACGACTTTCTCCTTGACCGGACCTTCTCCCAAAGTCTCATTGACAGCCAAACCTGCTAAAAAGGCTCCAACAATTTTTTCGACCCCAATTAGTTGTGCCCCTACAGATGCTAGAAATACTACCAGTAGCACAAATAAAAATTGGTTGCCTTCGTCTTCTCCCGAACGTCGGAAAAACTCTTTCCCTGCCCAGTCAAACCCAACTAAAACAACTGTCGCGTAAATCGTCAGCCAACCCAATAAAGTAATTAAGCTAAAAACATTCAGTTGACCTGTATGAACTGCGACGCAAACCGCCAGCAGTAATAAGGCGCTAATATCCGTAAATACCGTTGCCCCAATTGTAACTGTTACGGCTTCATTACTGGCTACACCCAAGCGGCTAATAATTGGGTAAGCCAACAGCGTATGCGAAGCAAACAACGAACCAATTAAAATCGCAGCATTCCAGTCAAACCCAAAAACTCGCCCGACCAAAGTTCCCACAACCAAAGGTACGCCAAATGTAAAGCTACCAAACCCTAAAGAGCGATTTGTGGTATGACGAAACTGGTTGATATCGATTTCGAGTCCGGCAACGAACATTAAGTAAACTAACCCAATGTCCGACAGCATATTTATAATCGGCAAATCTGACTCTAATAAGCGAAAGCCATGCGGACCAAGTACTATCCCAGCAGTTAGCAACCCGACTAGTCCCGGTAGTCGCAGTCGTTCAAATACGATTGGTACAACTAAGATGACTACCAGCAAAATAGCTGCATAGGTAATTGGTTCCTTGCCGAGTACTTGAGATGTTGTTGCCACAAGTACTTGGGAAATTAGTTCCATAGGTAGCACGCTACGAATTGAGGTCACGTTGGCAATTTAGGGAATGGCTGCACAGCATTTCCACTTTGATCGGAACTTTAAAGTTTATCCAGATGAAAGTTCGGAAAATCTTATTTATAGATAGCAACAATTAGTGTTGACTGACCGAAGCCAGATTTTGAAACTAAAATTTAAAATTTTGTTAATGCAAAGCATGTAATGTAAGTAGAAAAGTTCAAAAAAACCGAACTTTGTAACGAAACGTAAAGCTACCCAAAAAAAATCCTCTTCTCTTCTATATTCTGACTTCTATTTTCTCCCTTGTTTCAACGATGAATATTCATGCCCACCTATTTAAAAGCAGATATTTTATTTGAATTACTTACCTATGGGTGAATTTGACTTAAAATAAACCGCAAACGGTCGTAATCGTCTTTTAAAAGCACGTTTAAAGTTCGTCCAGCTTTAATTAACCATTCACGGTTTGCTTGGCGTAACTGAAAAACTTCTCGAATCGCCGCTGCTGCCAAAGCATCGACAGGTGCGCCAGCAACAGTAAGTAATGTCCGCAAAAACTCCAAATCCTCAGTGAATTTAATTACCGCCTCCGATTCGCACCGATAAACTGCTTGATGGATTTGCGGCGGACGAGGTGGTAAGTACTGATATAACTTACTCGAATTTCCATCACTTCCAGGTCGCTCAAATCCAACAATCGCTGCACGAAATTCAGTTTTGAGCATAGCAAATATTTGAGGCTGTTCTTCTCTAAGGTCTTGCAGCGACATCCCCAAAGCCCGCGCCCGGTGTACGGAATCAATTGGATTAGTAGTAGCATAATATACTATTGCTAAAATTTGATTTCCCGACTCTTCGTCTTGCGACTTTACCCAACTACCAAAAGCAGGCATTGGCGGAAAACTTAAGTCGTCTGGTTCCAAGCATTGTGCTAGAAACTCAGTGGTCGTAGTTTCAATCACCTCTGCAATATGATTGGGATTGCGATCGCTGCGGTCAAATTGGGGTAGGGGAAGGCGCATAGGAGTTAGGAGTTAGGAGTTAGAAGTTAGGAGTTAGAAGTTAGAAGTCAGGAGTTATAAATTACTTGTTTGAAAATAGGAAGCAGTGTTAGGGGTCTGTAAGTAGAAAAATTAAATAATCCTATTTCAAATTATCGAATCAGGAAGCACCTTAATTAGTACTTGTATAGTTTAGGACTTACGCAGGAATAACGGAAAACTAACCACCAAGGACACATACGCGCTTCGCGTTCCCGTAGGGTAGGTCACAAAGTTAAGAGGGTCTAAGAGAGGTTTTGCCTAAATCCGATAGTTAATTGATGTAGTATCTCAATTCTTAACTTCTAACTTCTAACTCCTAACTCCTAACTCCTAACTCCTAATTCCTAACTCTTAACTCTTAACTCCTAACTCTTAACTCTTAACTCCTAACTTTTTAAAATTTATTTAGCTTTCTTACGACCGGCTGTCAGTTCAACAGGTTCGAGTTCGGACAACCGAAAAGTCACTAATTTGTCCCAGTTGCCACCTTCAAACAGTACAGCGACTTTGCCATCACTCAAGCGCTGGACAAGTCCTTCATAACGGTAATAAGTATCTGCGGGATTCTTAACGCGAACGGTTGCTCCTGGCAATATCATAATTTTTGCTCTTAAATGGGTTCCTATTTATAGCTTAATGCTTGTTAGGGTAGTTAGGGAGTAGGGGAATAGGGGAAGGGTTAATGGGAAAGGGGAAGAG
>CAXTCQ010000200.1:0-15182 GCA_964242965.1 uncultured Calothrix sp.
CTCCTCCCTACTCCCCCTACTCCCTACTCCCCCCTCTCCGAATCCGGTCGATTTCGCGCTGGAGTTCTTCGAGTTGACGACGTAGTTTGTCGGCTTCGGTTTCGGTTTGAGTATTGACGTTGACTGTACCCTCGTTCGGCGATCGCTTATAATTTCCCTGACGAATCTGTTGATATTCTGCGGATACAGCCCACTCGCGTAAATAATGTACCCGTTCGACAGGGAAAGGATGACTAAGCATCGAATCAATTACGCCCGTATACATTAATAATTTATACACTTGATTTAATCCGTCTTCATCGAGTGCTTGGTAGTTCTCGGATTGTTTGATAAATTCGCGCAAGTGGCATTCGTGGGCAAATTTGTTACTGCCTCCACTAATTTTCATCATTGTCGTCATCACCGTGTTTAAGTCTTCCACTACAAGTAAAGCTGCACGGTCGGCGGATAATTCGGCTTTGCGCCGCCACTCATAAAAGGCAAGTAGCAAACCTTGAGTGACGAAATTACCGATCCCAAAAGTTAATTCACCTAAAGCAGAGGCAGCTCTTCGCGCCCACATCGCCATTTGAATTAAAATAGTATGACCACATTTAATATGCCCCAGTTCATGGGCTAACACTACCCTGATTTCGGCTTCGCTAAGTAAGTCTAATATCCCTGTATTGATGACAATATAAGGATGTTCTTGCCCCAATGCATAGCTGTTGGCGGTTGGGTTTTGCTCAACAAACAGTGCTGGTTCGGGATATATATCCAAATCGCGCACGCATTCGCGGAACATATGGTAAATAGTGGAGTATTGACGAGGCCCAACTTGGATGGTGTTACCCATTAAATAAATTAACTGCGGGCGCTCGGCAAAAAATTCTACAAATTTACGTGCAAGAAAATCAAACCCTGGTAAGCTACGTAGGGCAAGTTCTGCTTGGCTATCTAATGGATGTCGGAATGCTTCGCTGGAAATTCCTTTATAAGTTGCCATAATGCAATTTGTTAGTTGTTATTTGTTAGTCGTTAATCGTTAATGGGAGCATTACTCTATCAGCCCGTAGGCTACCCAACAAACAGTTAATGTAGTTTGTGTGTTACATGATGGTTGTGGCTAGATAATGCGCGTCTACGTGGTTAATATAACAATTGCCTATCAATAAAAAACAGCTAAACATCAGCACGGAATGTTTAAAACTGGGGTGTTCGCGTAAGTAAAAATTACTCTGTATGGGGCGAAAAGCGTGTGATTGAGGCAGAAGTTCATTTGTCGTTACACAACTTCCTGCGATCGCAGGCGGGTTTTCCAGCATGGCATCATCATTTAACGATGGCACGCTTGGTAGCACGCGCTTTGCGTGTAGGACGAAGCGCTTTAATTCAAGTTGGCGCTGTTTGTGGCTATCAAGGACGATACCGTACTAGTTTTGTTGCATCGGCTTTGATGTGGCAAGGTCCGGTAATTATTGTTGCGCCGCCATCCGTACAGCAGCGCTTACTCAAGATTGAAATTCCTCGCTTACAACAATGGCTGCAAGTCAATAAGCCGATCAGAACTGGTGACACTTGGGTGGGTGATGGATTTGAAGGGCTACTTCTGACTACACCTGGAGCCTGGTTAAAAGCCCAACTATCGGACAAAAATTGTGGATTTCCTCCTGATATCCCCATAATTATTGACGGTGTTGATGACTTGGAAGATTGGGTACGCAGTACCTTAACTGTGACGATTGAAGCAGGCGATTGGGAAGAATTGATGCTGGCTTGTCCGGAACAAGCGGAAACGATTCGCACCGCACGAGTAGAGTTAACGCGGGAGCTTTTTCAACATCCCCCCAACCCATACGAATGTTATTTAATTTCCGATAAAGAAACTGAAATTATACAACGGCTTTATTCAACTCTAAATATCGCCAGTCTTCCTTCCACCTGGCAAAATTTTTATGAACAATTTCAAGCTCTTTACAATCAACCGATAGGCGAAAAACTTCTTTCTCCTCCTCTACTTTGGGCTACCACATCCCAGCTTTACGGAACATTTATATTACATTCTGCGCCAGTAGAATTAAGTAAAATTCTCGAACCGATTTGGAAAAAGCAACCTGTAGTATTTATTGGTAGTGCTTTAGAACCAGATACCGAAGCACCTTTATTCCGCGATCGCATGGGGATTGGTGATGTGACTTGTTTGAAGTTTGCCCCCGATAACCAAACCGAAGTAATTCAACTTTACGTACCCTATCACCTACCTTTACCCAATACACCCGAATTTCAAGGGGCTTTTATCCACAAAGCTCGAACTTTAGTCTGTTTAAGTGCAACTGCATCCGGTTTAACGGTGATTTTAGTCGGTGATGTACCCCTGAAAGCACAAGTTGGCACAATCTTAGCAGCGGAATTTGGTTCGCGGGTACAAGTCGAAAAAACCTGCTTAGATGAGAACGGAATTTTGGTAACTGGTTGGGAATTTTGGCTTCGTAATCAAAGCGTTCTGCCTGCACCGCAATTGACGGTAATTGCGACTTTACCTTTACCCTCTTTAGAAAATCCATTGGTTGCAGGTAGGGTGACTCATTATAAGCTTAAGCACCAAGACTGGTTTCGATTGTACCTCCTGCCTACCGCACTCAACGAACTTCAACGCGCTCTAGCACCAGCACGCGAAAGTCAAGGTATTGTTGCATTACTTGACAGTCGCGTTGTTAACCGCAGCTACGGTGCCCAAATTCTTGCCTCCCTTAGTCCCCTTGCCCGTATCAATTATCTCGATCCCAATTTGTTCAACAATAACCAGGATAATGATTGATTGTCAGTTGTCAGTTGTCAGCTATTAGTGGTGGTTGTCAATTCGAGCGTTGACCGATGAGGAATGACAAATGACCAATAACCACTAATAACTGACTGCTAACCACCGACCAATGACCCCATTAGCACGCTATCATCAGCAATAGAAGTCTGCCGCATAAATTTAAATTTTGAATTTTGAACTATTAACTATGGGTGAAGCAAAACGTCGTAAAACCGCATTGGGAGATAAATACGGTCACCAAGACCAACGAATCGTGCCTTGGCTTGCGATCACAAAATCCCAATCTGAATCGTTTGTCAAATGGAGTACTCGCGGTGCTTGGATTGGTATTGTTGCGACCGTTGCAATTTGGATAACAATCCGCTTTATCGGTCCAGCTTTTGGTTGGTGGCAAGTAGTCTAAGATTAAGGGTAAAGGGTAAAAAGAAAGGCTTAAAACCGCAAATCTTCTTCTTTCCCTTACCACTTCCCCGCTTGTCAGATTTAAAGTAGTTAATAAATAAGTAAAATCAGAAAATTTTTCAAAACTTAATTATTATATACATTAAATATTTTTGTAACCAAAGCTGCATATTCAAATTAATACTGATAATTGTAACCTGGCAATTTAAATGGGTATCTAAGGATACTTTTTAAGTAAAGCTTAAGAATACTCTGCCGAAATGGCAACATAATTTGGTTGTATATAGTTATCTTCGATTAGTCAAGCGTTTTGAGGTTCGTATTTAGGAGACACTCGGTGAAAAAGAGTACTCTCAATAGCGCATCAAGGCTTGTTTACCCTTACCTTGGAGGAACCTCTTCGACAAACGTGGCAAGAACACCAACTTCACAAGTAGCATCGGAACTTATTTTTACAATTAGCTACTGTATATATGAGTCCCAGTCCGAAATTAAAAAATACTTATTCAGGGTTATGACCGAACTCAATATATCTAGCAGAATCGAATTAGTCAGTGACGAGTTTAATCTATTACACTAAATTCACTTGCGTGCATAATCAATGATTTAGCTGTATCAAACTTTGTAAGGGCGTAGGCTAGGTCAAAGATAAACGAGAATGTACGCTAGCTCCTGCATGTACTAGATTGAACACCGATGTTCTACTGAATTTGTCATTGATTTCGAGTCGCGGCAATGCTGGTTACAAAAGAATTACATTAGTTCTTAACTTGGAAAATGCCTTAAGACAACAAGTGGGTGCGTAAATGTAACGTAAATAACTACAAGCAATAAATAATCATGTTATTTGTAGCTTTTCAGCACTTGACTTGTACTGATTGTGAGTTAGTCTTAAAGCGGATTCTCAGTGCAGCCAGTACCTAACCTTGGTAGAACTAGGTAAAGATAAAATTAAATCTCGCAATTCTATCGGATATATTGAGTCGCCAAAGTGAATAGTTTGATACGGCAGCGAAATCCCTGATGTTCTACTTTAAGCAAGGCGACCGTCTTGGGACTTCGATATATTTCTGGAAATTGTAATAAATAGTTTACAATACCAGTTCATGAGAAAATCTAAAGAAAATATAAAAGCACATCCATAACCGTGGTGTTAGGAGGACACAAGTGTTTTTAAGACTAGCCCAGCAACATCGACAATTCGTCCAAGACTTGGTAATGAACCTACAAGCATTGGCGATCGTACTTGAACGACGAGGGTATCCTGCATCGTGCTACACATGCGGAAACCAAATGAACAGTGCTTCATTCATGGTTAGTTTGGGTGACAACCACTTAATTCGATTTTTAGTATCGGATTATGGGATTACCTGGACTGAAATGCGCGACGACCGCGAATTAATGAAGCTAGAAGGTGCAGAGGCAGTTAGCCAACTCCAAGAGCTTGCTAATATTGTTAAGCAATCGATGCAAGCTGGAACGGGTAACAAAGCTCTTGCAAAACGGCATTAAAGATATTTTCTATTTATCCTATTTATCTTTAGTGCTACCAAACGTTTGTCAAAATGAAGTGGTTCAATAGGGAATTGCTAATTGCTAATCGCTAGCTCAAATAATAACCGCTAGCTCTTAGCCCTTAGCGGTTCGACAGAATCCATTACCCTTGGACGAGCCTGACGGGGCTAGAGTGGTTGATTGCACGATATGCCGCCTAACAGGACGATGTTCCTGGTAGATTGAATTAAACGTGACAGTAACCTTATCAATCGCTTGAAAAACTTAATATTGCAGCAATACTAGAAAAAGTGCCACAGTTAAAGCCAAAATAGTTTTGATGCTAGGCTGGACAATGCAACTAATTGTTATGCTATTTCGGTGTAACAACTCGCTTGCATTTCCCAACAAATTTTAAGATGTCTGAAGAAAAAGCTAACCAACACCAATTACCACAACAGGTGGCAATTACCAATTCGTCTGCAAAAACATTTGAAAATTGGTTTGAATATCCAGTTCGGGCACAACCTCATCATACCGATTATGCCGGAATAGTCTGGCACGGTAATTACCTGACTTGGATGGAAGAAGCACGAGTAGAATGTTTGCGCTCTGTTGGTATCAATTTTGCTGATTTAGTAGCTTTAGGTTGCGATTTACCAGTTGTCGATTTATCCATCCGTTACCACCGCTCGCTGCAATTAGGAATGCCAGCAGTAGTAAAAACGCGCATGAGAGAGTTAAATGGCGTTCGTATAAATTGGGAATACGCGATTGAATCCCCCGATAGGCAGGAATTATACGTAACCGCGCAAGTGTCCTTAGTTGCACTTGACCGCGAACGGGGCAAAATTATGCGCCAGCTGCCGACAACAGTCCAAGATGCACTCGCAAAGATTTCCTATAAATAGGGAAACGGAGAAGGGGGGAAGGGGAGGAAGCTATTAAATATAAGATTTTTCTAACCTCCCTCCACCTCCTCTACTCAAGAACACTTTCCCCACCTCCCTACCTCCCTACTCCCTACTCCCTCATTACCTAGCACCTGAATTCATCAACTTTTGCGGTAGCGTTACAATGTAATTGTAAATATCTATTGGTGTAATACCGTAACCTACCTGCAACAATAAAACAACGCCAGCAATCAGTAATGCATTAACTACAGTTGTTTTGACAATTTTGACAAGAAATGTAAAGATAAGCCACGCCAAGACCAGGGCTAGAAACATATGTATAAAAAATTAGATAGAAGCTAGAGAAATAAAGCTAATAAAAAACAATTATAGTTCAGTATTGACTAGATGCGCTGCTACAGTACTCGTATCGAAAAAAATCATTTATATTCTTAAAACTAACTGATACTATTGCTTTGCCCAATCGAAAGCTGAGTACTAATTATTACTATAACCAAGATTAAATTTGAATGCATCTTAAAGCGATCGCGTGTCGCGCATTTCGCACAAGTTACTTGGAGGCAGGTGTATTGTATAAACCATAGCGATTAGTTATACGTTTTTGCTAAATACATTCAGTATGTGAATTCAATGACAGCGAAGCTAGGTTGCTGCCGTTGCGATGTTCCTCACTTAAAAATAATTGTTAGGAAGGATGAAAAAGCGTTCAGTCCAACTCTGAACGCTCTTCAGTTGTCTTACCGTAAAGAAATAGCTTGCGGGCGGGTTTGTAATTGTTCAGTCGCAGTTAAAATTTCTTGTCGTGCCCATTTATCGGCTGCCAAAATATCATCTAAAGAAGGATTTAAAGGGTTATTGTCTGAGAAACTCGTACATACCGCTTCAATAATCCGAGGAATGTCTAAAAACTTGATTTTCTCGTCTAAAAATAAAGCTACAGCTTGTTCGTTAGCTGCATTTAATACCGCTGGCATCGAACCGCCCGCTCGACCTGCCGCGTATGCTAACTTCATACAAGGATATTTATCATGGTCGGGTTCCGTGAAAGTCAGATTTCCCGCTTTCACCAAATCGAGCCGTTGCCAATCGGTATAAATTCGTTCGGGGTAAGACATCGCATACAGTAGTGGCAAACGCATATCAGCCCAACCCAACTGTGCCAAGACCGAAGTATCCTGAACTTCGATCAGTGAATGAATAATACTTTGCGGGTGGATGACGATTTCGATATTGTCGTAGTCCATCCCAAATAAATAGTGTGCCTCAATCACCTCCAAACCTTTATTCATGAGAGTTGCAGAGTCAATAGTAATTTTACGTCCCATCGACCAATTCGGGTGTTTGAGAGCATCAGCAACTGTCACATCAGATAATTTCTCAACAGCCCAGTCGCGGAAAGCACCACCCGAAGCCGTTAAAATTATCTTCCGCAAACCGCCTTTAGGGACACCTTGCAAGCATTGAAAAATTGCGGAATGTTCGGAGTCAGCAGGTAACAATTTCACGCCGTACTGTTCTACCAAAGGTAGAACAACCGGGGCACCAGCAATCAGAGTTTCCTTATTCGCAAGCGCAATATTTTTACCCGCTTTAATCGCTGCAATCGTTGGCAGCAAACCCGCACAGCCAACGATACCCGTAACCACAGTTTCCGCATCGCCATAGCGGGCAACTTCGATAATACCTGCTTCGCCTGCGAGTAGTATCGGTTGAGGGCTGAGGTCTGCGATCGCATCTTTAAGCGCAGGCAATTTTTCCTCAGCGCAAATTGCCACAATACTCGGTTTAAACTGCCGAATCTGGGAAACCAACATTTCTACATTATTTCCCGTAGCCAATCCCACAACTCGAAACTGGTCGGGATACTGCGCCACAATATCTAAAGTCTGGGTTCCAATCGAGCCTGTAGAGCCAAGAAGAGTTATCGCTTTCACAATTTTTTTAGATTTGACGGACACTTTTACTATAAATTGCAAACGGCGCGAAGATTATACCAATTTGCAGACAATCGTAGGGGTGGGGTATCCCCGCCCAGACCCTGACGACATGTAGAGAAAAAATGTAATAATATGCCAACAAATCTCCAGGCACTTGCCTCGGTTTGTGTATGTCAATCTTTGTCAGATATATTACAACCTATTCATTTATTTCGGTATAACCCCGATAATAAGCAGATTTTTAGATTAGCGGGGTAAACGAAGTATAGAAATTACCGTCTTTGAAAATGATACATGGAAGTTTTACACCGACGACTAAGCCTAATTTTAACCAAATGAGCCGAAAAGAGCTTAAAGCTTATATTCGTCAACATCCTACCGATGAAGATGCCATTAGAGAATTATTCGTTAATCGCCACAGTCCTAACGCTAAAACTTTTCCTTTTCCTTATGAAATGAGTCAGCAGGAATTGACAGATATTTTCCGTCATATTAAGCAAACAGATCGCACTGGTAATTCTGTCGGGAAAATATATTTAGTTGATTTCGGTTCCGTGCAAACAGTTGTCGCCAAAGAAGGCGGAACCATGACAGTTGTCGGCACCTACGGATATATGCCACCCGAACAATTTGGAGGTCGCACGGTTCCTGCTTCTGATATTTATAGTTTCGGTGCGACATTGATTTATGATGTTTTAAAAGTCCAACATAGGTATAATTTGTCATTCTGTTGCTTGCTTCTCCGTTGGCGTAGCCGCCCCGAAGGGGCGCTTGAGTGCGGAATGAAATGAAGCGTAAGCCCTTCGGGCAGGCTTCGCCAACGCGTAGCGTGCCCGAAGGGCTTAGAATCTCGACTTGTCGTATATTCTAGAGATGCTAAGAAAGCGGGAACGCTCCGCGAACATTGCGCAGAGTTTACCCTCGAACCGCAACACTATCGTTCGAGGGCAGGCTCCGTGAAGGGCTCCATTCAGCATGACAAAAACTATACTTTTCAAACATCCTCTAACATATGATTTTGAACAAATAAAAGTATTAATTAAAAAATTAATATTATTAAGATGTGGGTTCCGAAGAAAGCTCCGGCGAATTTACAGCTACTTACGCCTAATCATCCAAACCAAAAAACCTAAAATTTGCTCAACAGGTGGAATTGGATAATCCATAAAATCCAAAGTTAATGTAGTCCCTTCGAGCTTCAAAAAGCGCCATTGAGTACCAGTACTAACAGTACCGTAAATCGCTGGAATCACTAACTGTTTACTCTGATTAAACTTTTGAACTGCTACCATTGTTGCAGCACATTGTCCCAATCCGCTCTTAATATTTTCTTGCTTCGCTTCCACAACAACCACAACAGGTGCTTCAACTTCGATTTGCTCTGACGATTGGCTAATCAAAAAATCACAGTATCCGTTTAGTCCAACGCTGGCATCGACATCGAACTTTTCACCTGAAAACACACTAATTTTCCGCTCAAAAATATCGCGTACTTCGAGCAAAATTGGATTAATAATACCTTCGGAACGCGCTTTTTCGTTTCCAGTTGCAGTTGCCCAAGGTAAAGAACGCTCAAGTTGCTTTTCTAACAAGTTACTTGGCTGATAAAGTTCAATTTCTGGAAAAAAGCGCACCCCTTCAACTGCTGTTAACCCAAAATCTTGTTTGACTTTGCTCCAAGTAAACTCGTTGTATGCCATATTTGTTTGAAGTTACTTTGCTATTTCACATAGCATCGTAGCAATGTATCATACAAGTACATTAACAGAACTTAATAATGGTAGAACCTCCAATCAAGAAATCCGACCGTCAGTTACAACCGAAGGCTGACAGCGAACCTCAAACTCCACCCCCAAGTCCATCTCCAAGCCCAAATTTTGAGCGTCCAATTAAAGCTAGTGAGAGGGAATTAAAGCCCGCAGACACAGATTCAGACCGAGACAGAAGCTCGAATCGAGACAGAAACTCGAATCGAGATAAAAACTCAGACCGAGACAGAAACTCCGGTAGAGGCAAAAAATCGTCCTTTGGGGATGAATCTAAACCACCAGCTAGTCTAGCCTTAGCACGCGGTCCCAAACCTGTGAAGCCTCAACCTAAACCAGAACCCGAACCTGAAGGAGAAACCGAATCCGAACCGACTTCAGAAGAATCTCAAGAATCTTAGGATTATTGATAAAGTAGAGTGCAATATTTTAAAGATGTAGGGTGTATTAGGACAATTGTCCTAATACACCCTACTAAATCTTTTATTGTATATTTAATAATTTACAGGTAAAACCGATGTTTGGACTCGGATGGACGGAAATAGCTGTAATTGGTGTAGTTGCCGTACTAGTTTTTGGACCGAAAAAAATTCCCGAACTAGGTAGCGCACTGGGTAAAACCTTACGAGGGTTTAAGGAAGAATTGAATAATCCCAATGAAGAAGCCAGTCAGGAAGGGGAAAAGAAACAGGAATAGTCAGTTGTTAGTGGTCAGTAGTCAGTGGTCAGTTGTTAATGGTCAGTGGGTAGAGGTTGGCTTAATCATTTCACAATCAACAACTACTGATTAACAACTAACACTCTTGACAAATGACTACAGTCGATTTACGACCGACGACTTGGTAACTCCGGCTTGCGAACTATCGTTAGCGGTTGTAGTTTGGGTTTGTTGAACTTCTTCTTTGACTACACCGCGAGCTTTAATTAACTTAATAGCACGGTTAACGCTTTCGGGTAAAATCACCACCAAGCTGTTATCAGGCGCTGTTTCAAGTCCTTTATTAATCGCTGTGGTTTCGTCAAGAATGGTCTCGTATTTATAATTTGGATTAACTTGCTTGATACCTTGGGCAATTAACTCCGCAGCCGAACCGCGTGCGCGTCCTCGCGTATCGTCATCTTCTTTGATAATGATACGGTTGAAAATGCCAGCTGCTAATTTACCCAACGTGACGAAATCTTCGTCGCGTCTGTCGCCAGGACCGCCAATAACACCAATGCGATCGCCTGTGTTCCAATTCCGCACAAATGACCCTAAAGCTTCAAAACTGTGGGGGTTGTGGGCATAATCGATTAAGGCATGATAGTTACCCAAATTAAACAAGTTCATCCGTCCCGGTGTTTGACTTACCGAAGCGCGGAAGGTCGTTAAACCAGCGCGAATTTGTTCAATCGTCACGTTTTGCACAAACGCTGCTAGCGAAGCCGCTAGGGCATTGGCAATCATAAACGGCGCACGTCCGCCCATCGTTAACGGAATATTTTCGACTTTTTCGATGCGGTGCGTCCAGTCACCTTTCAAAATCGAGATGTAACCGTTTTCAAATAAAGCCGCTACACCACCTTTTTGAATGTGGTCGCGTACTTGAAGCGAATCGGGGTTCATCGTAAAGTAGGCAATATTTGCCTTAGTTTTCTGTGCCATTGCCACCACACGCGGGTCATCGGCGTTGAGTACTGCATAGCCATCGGGATATACAGCTTCGGCAACTACACTCTTTAGGTGTGCTAACTGGTCGATGGTATCAATATCGCCCAATCCTAAATGGTCGGCAGCAACATTTAACACAACCCCTACATTCGATGCTTCAAACGCCAAGCCCGACCGGAGAATGCCGCCGCGTGCTGTTTCCAGTACGGCAACTTGGACGGTTGGGTCTTGCAGAATCAACTGGGCGCTTTGGGGTCCTGTATTATCGCCGGCTTCTACTAAATAATCACCGATATATGTACCGTCAGTTGTTGTATAACCAACAACTTTACCTGTTTGCCTAAAGATGTGCGCTAATAAACGAGTAGTTGTCGTTTTCCCGTTGGTACCAGTAACACTGAGAAGGGGGACGCGACTAGCTTGTTCATTCTTGAACAGCATATCAACAACCGCTCCGGCAACGTTACGCGAAGTCCCGTGACTGGGAGCAATATGCATCCGGAAGCCGGGTGCAGCATTAACTTCGACAATTACACCGTCAGTTTCGCGCAGGGGACGACTGATATCATTTGTAACGATATCAAGACCGCCGATATCTAGCCCGATAATTTTGACAACGCGCTGTGCCAGCCAGATATTTTCTGGGTGGATTTCATCAGTTCGGTCTACGGCTATACCGCCCGTACTGAGGTTTGCAGTTGCCCGTAGATAACAAATTTGGTCTTTGGATAAGACGCTATTAAGGCTAAGATTTTGCCGTTCGAGTAATTGATAGCTAGTGCGGTCTAATTCGATTTTAGTAAGAACTTTATCGTGTCCTTCGCCACGATTCGGGTCTTTGTTAGTTTCTTCAATCAATTCGGCGACGGTAGACCTGCCATCACCAACGACGTGTGCTGGTACCCGTTCGGCAACGGCAACAACTTTACCATCTATCACCAATACCCGATGGTCGCGTCCGACATAATATCTTTCAACGATGACAGCGCGGGAGACAAGTCTCGCTACGTCATATGCGGCTTCGGCTTCTTCCCAGGTGCGAATGTCGATGGTGATACCGCGTCCGTGATTCCCATCTAAGGGTTTAATCACAATTGGGTAACCACCTACCGCTTCAATCGCTTCTTCCAAATCATCGAGGAAATTAATCGTCGTGCCTCTGGGGACTGGGACTCCAACTTCCGCCAAGATGCGTTTAGTCGCTTCTTTATCGCAAGCCAGTTCTACCCCCAGTATACCGGTATTATTCGTCATGGTTGCCTGGATGCGTTTTTGGCTAGCACCGTAACCGAGTTGAATCAAGAAACGGGAACTCAGCGCCATCCAAGGAATACCTTTTTTCTCGGCTTCCTTGACAATTGCTTCGGTTGATGGTCCTAAAGCGGAGTCGCGGCAGAAATCGCGCAAGTCTTGTAAATCTTGCTCTAATTCGGCTTTTGGGTAGCGACCCCGGTCGGCGATGCTTTGGCACAACCGTACAGCTGCGCGTCCGGCGTAGCGTCCGGCTTCCTCATTATGCTGGTACTCGAATACAACCTGGTAGACTCCGCTCGTAGTAGTTTCACGGGTGCGACCGAAGGCAGCTTGCATACCAGCTAGTTCTTGAAGTTCTAATGCCACATGTTCGACGATGTGACCCATCATTGTGCCTTCTCGGACTCGCATTAGGAAACCACCACGACAGCCAGGCGAACAAAAGTGACTCTCCAGACTTGGCAGCGCCTCAACTAATCCTTCGTAAAAACCGGGGATTTCATTCGAGGGCGTCTCGGCAAGGCTTTCTAAATCGAGGCGCATGACTATCAACTTGTGGCGTCGAATGCTCCAATAGTTGGGACCGCGTAAGGTCTGGATTTTGAGGATTCTCATGGGAATAGGTAGATGGAGATTCGGAGTCAATATTCTAGTTTCGTACTGGAATTGACCGCTTAACTGTTCTTAGCGAACAGTTTTTATTCTTACATCGTATTATTCTCACTTTTTCTTGTGCAACGTAGTAATCAGCGGTCAACTCAGTGTAACCCCAGATACAGTATTCCGTCAGCTGGGAATACGGTAACTAGATGGTAAAGCAGTGCGTTGGTAGAGATGATACCTATCTCCGTGACTAAGGATATGCATTCGCATATTGTGAATCGTTAGCGGCTCGGTTGCCCCAACGTTGGGTTCGTTAGTGTGGGTAACTTCGGTGGGATCGACAATGGTAACGCTACCTTTGCCCAGGACTTGCATCCAGCCGTCTTTTTCAAACATAGCGCATGTGTCTTCGTCGATACCGATGCCAATGCGGTCGGGGTGGGATGCGATCGCACTAACTAACCTTACCATTCGGTTGCGATTGTGAAAGTGCTGGTCAACGATAACTTCGGGAATAAACCCCAAGCCTGTTGCCATATCGACGAGGGAACGATTTGGCGACTCACCACTACCCCCCCCCGCGATCATATGATGCCCCATCACTGCTGCCCCTGCGCTCGTGCCCGCTAGGGTCAATTGCCCGGAGCGGACTCGAGAACGGATAATATCCATTACGGGCGTGTCTGCTAGGACACCACACAATCGCAATTGATCGCCTCCAGTCAAAAAAACACCCGTACAGTTTTCGAGTGCCTCTTTAAAATGGCGGTCATCACATTGATCGCGTTCCCGAATGTCTAAAAGCTCAACTTTACTAGCACCCATCTCTTCAAAAATGCGGATGTAGCGCGGACCAATAATAGTCGGTTCGCGGGAAGCCGACGGAATGATAGTAATATAGGCATCGTTAGCGCCAGCACGACCCACAAAAGTCCGTAAAATTTCGCGTCCGTGAACCTTATCTTCTGCGCCTCCGATTACGAGAACGGCGGTTTTAGTTGCTTGGGGTGTCGTCATTTCCAGCCATTTTGCCTTTAATTGCCGCATTGTGTTTCTCCTGTCAACAACTTCAGGTGAATTAATAAAGCGCTTTAGTTATGTAAGCCTGTTTTTCCGCTTTACTGGTTTGAGAGGACGCTACATTAAAGTTTTAACTGGCACATCCTTGCTAATTTAAACTTCGCATCTAGGCGCTTCCACGTCTGAATGCAGCCAGCATTTATGTCCTGTGTTGTTTCTCAAAACCCAGAAATGCTATTCACCTGTCTAATTTGTCCAGAGAGCGCAAAATACTACTTGGGGGAAAGCATATCTTGACACGCTTGATGGAACTGGCTCGATGCATCGAGCGAAGTTGTTAACCTAGTTAATTTATTAAATTAGATGTAGATGTGACAATATTTAAACATAAATTAAGTAATTAGAAAAACTTTTGTGTTTGTCTTGAATCTAAGATTTGCAGTACTTTTAGAAACTCCAGATCCGGAATGCGTGTGTTTTACACAACATCGTCTTCTCTTTTTCCGACATTCAAACTTGACATCCAACTTAACGATAGTGTCCTTGAATACGAATTACTGTGCGCTTTGATATAGTTACGCTGTTTCCTGACTGTTTTACTTCAGTTCTAAGTTCGGGACTTTTGGGTAAAGCCTTAGCCAAGCAGATTGCCCAAGTGCATCTGATTAACCCACGGGACTTTACTACCGACAAACATCGTAAGGTCGATGACGAACCTTATGGGGGCGGAGTTGGAATGCTGATGAAGCCCGAACCAATTTTTGCTGCTGTGGAATCGCTGCCCATTCTACCGCGAAGAGAGGTAATTTTGATGAGTCCGCAAGGACAAACTATCAACCAACCTTTACTGCGCGAGTTGGTTACGAACTACGACCAATTAATTGTCATTTGCGGACATTACGAGGGTGTAGACGAACGAGTGTTACAAATAGTTACCCGTGAGGTTTCGTTAGGCGATTTTATTTTAACAGGTGGCGAAATTCCGGCGATGGCTTTAATTAATGGTGTAACTCGCCTCTTACCGGGTACTGTCGGCAAAGCCGAATCGTTAAAATCGGAAAGTTTCGAGTCCGGTTTACTCGACTATCCCCAATACACCCGCCCTGCCAGTTTCCGTGGTTTGAAAGTGCCCAATGTGCTTTTAAGTGGCAATCATGCGGAGATTTATAAGTGGCGATTGCAGCAACAAATTGAACGCACTCGCCAACGTCGTCCCGATTTGCTTGAAGATGAAGGAGGGAGTAGGGAGTAGGGAGTGGAGGGAGTGGAGGGAGTGGAGGGAGTGGAGGGAGTAGAGGGAGTGCGGGAGTGCGGGAGTGCGGGAGTGCGGGAGTGGGGGGC
>CAXTCQ010000201.1:0-563 GCA_964242965.1 uncultured Calothrix sp.
TTGTCTCCCTTGTCTCCCTTGTCTCCCTTGTCTCCCTTGTCTCCCTTGTCTCCCCCCTCTCCACTCGCTGGATACCATTTCCATGTTACGAGAGTGTCCGAGGGTACTTGCGTAGACAGTGCGTAAGCTTGTCGAGAATTACCAACCGACTCAAAGACGCTAAATTGACAAGCGGGAATATTTTGAAAAACATGCTCGCCACCATCAATATGCCAGAAATTGAAACTTCCATTATGCGATCGCCCGATGCAACCGGCACCAAAACCGCCCAACGGCATACCATGCCAAGGACCATCATCAATATTACTTGCATAGCGGACGGTGTAAGGGTTTTGCCAAGCTAAACCAATCGGACGACTCCAAGCACAAGCAGGAATTTTAGAGTTCGGGTAAGTTGTCATTACTTGATTGCAGCATCGATTTACGCTAATGAACCTAACAGAAGTGCGCGATTTTTCTCAAGTAGTTGGTAAAACACTAAGGGCAGGTTTACCGAAATATTTGGTTTGCCGACAAGATTGTAGGGGCACGGCAATGCCGTGCCCCTACATCTCAAACGCAAA
>CAXTCQ010000201.1:663-15129 GCA_964242965.1 uncultured Calothrix sp.
CATATAATAGTTTGATTAGCCGACAAGATTGTAGGGGCACGGCAATGCCGTGCCCCTACATCTCAAACGCAAACTAAAAATTCTGACTTACGGTTTTTTCGATGAGAATCAAACAGTCCAATGCATTTTAAACAGTTGTTTGATTTACATATAATAGTTTGATTAGCCGACAAGATTGTAGGGGCACGGCAATGCCGTGCCCTTACATATTTACAAAAAATAAACAGACATTATCCAAAAATTCATATTCTAATGATACTCAAACATTGTCATAGGGGCACGATAATATCGTGCCTTTTAACTGGGCATACTTCACAAATTATTTTTCGTGCCTTATGCCCTACAATCCTCAAATACATCACCGCCATTCTATTCGCCTTAAAGAATACGACTATACTCAGCCAGGGGCGTACTTTATTACAATTTGTACCAAGGAACGACAATCTTTATTCGGTGATATAGTCAAAGGAGAAATGCGATTAAATCATTTAGGTCAAATAGCTTTTGATTTTTGGCAGGAAATTCCAGAACACTTTTCTCACATAGAATTAGATACCTTTGTAGTAATGCCCAATCACTTGCATGGAATTTTATTAATTACTCATAAACCTTTAGGGGCACAAAAATCATGTGCCCCTACTGAACAATTTGGTAAGCCCGTACCTGGTTCTATTTCTACCGTAATTCGTAGCTATAAAGGTGCTGTCAGTAGGCAAATAAACATTATTTGGAATACAAAGGGACAATCAATCTGGCAACGAAATTTATACGAACATATTAGTCGCGATGAAAAATCCTTAAATAATATTCGACAATATATTCTTGAAAACCCTCAACGTTGGGCAGAAGATTCTGAAAATCCAATTTTTTACCCTGACTCTAAAGAGTTGGTGTTTGATATACCTTTTTAAAAAATTATCGCATTGTACTGCACGGTTGTTGAAGATTACAAAAATCTTTGTAGGGGCACGATATTATCGTGTCCTTATACTAATTAATATGCTATATCTGTATAAAATCTTAGTGATAGCGTACAGTGCTGACTTGTCAGTTTGCATCTTTTCTTTACTCAGTGACACCACTGTAAAGTCCAGCGATAAATCTCCACAGCAACTGGCTTTTCTGCACTATTTCAAATCTAACAAACCCTCTTCTTTCAACTTGGGATTAAATCGGATTTGCATCTGTAAACCCCGCACTTCCAAAACTTTTAAAATTTCTGCTTCAACTCGCCGCGCTACATTCTTAACTATCTTCATCTGCGCTATTTCGTCATTAACCGGACTTTCATAACTAGTCTTTTCTTCCGCTGTCATTACCACTTTTGCATCAATTGGCTGAGTCCATTTATCCTTATTTTCTCCATTTCCCACAGGTACATTCCCATTTTCTTCAATCCAAGCCTTTTCAATATTTTCTAAAATGGCACGGCTTGGACGTTCAATTGTTTGAACTTTTACCCAATAGCAATGTTCTGGTTGCCGAACTAAGTGCTGTCTTAAACTTAAATAAACATCCCGCGAATATCCAACAAATTCTAAACCTTTCGCTTGGTTAAAAATAGCGTAAACACCAATCTTTCCTTGAAATTGTTCGGGCAATTGACCGCTATCATCAATATAAGGAATATATTCAAGGCTCGATAAAGAAGAAATATTAGTTTCAATTGTCATAAATTTGTTTCAAAAAAATCAAACAGGACTTATAAGCTAATTTTTTTATGGGATTCTTGTAATAATCACTGTAGGTTGGGTGGAACGAAGTGCAACCCAACATAATCGTTGGGTTTCGCTTTGCTACACCCAACCTACAATATACTACAAGTGGCGATCGCGTAGCGGTTCCCTGTGGAAACATCGCAAACAGCAGCTATGACTACAAAAGCTGTCGAGTAAAATAATATTTTACAGCAACTGAAATCCCATAAATCACAAAAAACCCGGCTTCGCTGGGAAACCGGATTAATTCGCATTGATTTTAATGATGATAGCTGTGTTTGTTACAGTGTTTGTAACAATTGTTTGATTTTCGGTGTTTGCCGTTCCTTAAATTTATCAGGGAAATTCAATTCAATCGCAACCCTACCGCTATTATCTTCCTGAACCGATGTAACTTCAGCCACAAATCGGTTTGGGTCCACACTATCAGCTTCCTCACTCAACAGTAACCCAACAAGCGGTTTAACAGTTCGCATATTGTGCAAATCCTGCTGTCCTAGTTGCCGACTTGAAGAAATCGCGTGCTTACCCTCCAATTCCAACCGTATTCCTGTCACCCCAAGTTCAGTAGTTACACCGGGGAAGAAATGACCATCCCAATAAAGTTGACCGTAAGCACGGACTTCTTTACGTACCTTTTTACGCGGGGTTGATTGAACATCGCGTAATGAACGAGTCAAACCAGTTGCAAGAAACCATAGCGAAGAAATTGGTCGATCGGAATTTTCGCGTGTTTGCGAATACCACTCGCGTACATCTGAAAACAATACCAGGGTTAAAGCATCTTTTTGTTCGCGGTTGAGATTTATAAAGTCAACTGCGAGGTGAGTTTCATTATCGCTCATTGGCGAAAGGTGAATAACTCGCGCTGTGACTGTTGCGCGTGCTGAAAAATCTCCAAGAATATCAATTTGGACTTCATCGGGTAGGTTGGGCCAAGATTCCAAAGCAATCATCGCTCCAGTTTCCGATATATTTATGGTTTCACCCATAATTGTCTGGTCATTGCCCGATACAATCGTGGAGAGTTTTCGTTGTAATCTATGTGCCGTGCGAATTTGGGGTTGTTCAAACCCAACTAGTAAAGCTGATGATAGCAAAATCAGGTTAAAGCCCGACCACATTGTATTTACCATTACCGCTTGCCAATCCTCTGGACGCAGCAGCAACCAATAGGGTACGGCAAGTAATGAAACAACTACCATTGTGCTAACTATTACCAACCCGCGCATCGACTGCCAGTCAAAGGTACGTTTGCTAATATTTATACCTTTATCGGTAACGTTGAACGAACCGAGTTTAGGATTAATTAACGCCAACAACGTTACCCATCCAGCTTGGAATGACATGACAAATTCAAAAATTTCATTCCAGAACGAGAAACGAACGTGTTTGTAAATAATATAGTTACAAAACAGCGATAACAGAATGTGGGGTAGTGCGTAGGCGAGGGTTTCAATACCAAGACCTGAAACCGAGTTGATACCGAATAACAAGAATAGCGTCGGCGCGATCGCATAGACAAGTCGCGGGTATCCATACAAGAAGTGCGATGTCGCACTTAAGTAACAAATTCGCTGTGCTAGCGTCAGCTTCAATTTAGAATTGAATAAGGGATTTTCAAGTCGCAAGATTTGCGCCATTCCCCGCGCCCATCGGACTTGCTGACCCACATAGGACGAGAAAGTATCGGGTGCTAAACCCGCTACCATAATTTTGTCGTAGTAAATCGATTTATAACCCCGCGAGTGCAACCGCAACGCCGTGTGACAATCTTCGGTGACAGTTTCTACCGCAATTCCTCCGACTTCGAGGGCGTGGGTTTTACGAATTACGGCTGCGGAACCGCAGAAAAATGCTGCATTCCAAAAATCATTTCCTTTTTGTAGCACCTTATAAAATAATTCGTTACCCACAGGAATCCGACCGCCTGTAACTAAGTTTCTCTCAAACGGGTCGGGGTTGTAGAACCAGTGCGGTGTCTGTACAAATGAAACTTTTTTATCGTAGAAAAAACCGATGGTATGCAGTAAAAATTGGCGACTGGGGATGTGGTCGCAGTCCAAAATTAGCACTAAATCGCCCTTAGTTTTGTGAAAAGCAGTATTGATGTTACCTGCTTTCGCATGGTCGTTGTTATCCCGCGTCATGTGGATGCAGCCGATTTCCTCGCACATTTCCCGCAGTTGTTCGCGGCGGGCGCGGAATGTTTCGTGGCGCGGGTCGCTTTCTTTATAACGTTCGGGACGACCATCATCTAGAATATAAATGGTTTTTTTGTTAGGTGCGTATTCGCAACTCTTAGCAGCTATAGCTGTTTTGCGAACAATTTCTACATCTTCGTTGTAGGTGGGAATATAAATATCAACTGAGTACCATTGGTCTTGGGGAATTGTAGCAAGATTTACTGGTTGGCGTTCTTGAATTTTCAGCGTTTGAACGTATGCCAATACCAAAGTTAAAATCGCGTACAATTCAGCGGCGAATAGTAGCGTACAAGCAAAACCATTGATAAAAGTATCAAAATTTAACGTGTAGCTAACTCGGTAATACAAATACCGTAGCGTCGTCACCAAACTTAGCCACACCATGAATAAGTGATAGTATTGGCTGATTTCCGGTGACGATTCTTGCTCCTCGGCTCGAACAATTATTTGACCAAGTAATAATAAAAAGACTGCGATCGCTCCCTGCTGCCAAACTTCGAGTGGAGTAATAATCAGCGGTATTGAAATTACTAAAAGTAGTAGAACAATCCATTTAAATTGCTTGATACCAACCCGATCGAGTGTACGGTCAAAAAATTTAGGTACAATGTTAACAAACCAGTTACTAATACGCGGACGGTGTCCAGGTGGTGTTCTGAATGAGGAAGAAGACATTGTTAATTAGTTGCAATTAAGTATTGGAAATTAAAAATCGGAATTCGCTTGCTTAATTCTTGATTTGATAATTGCTGATTTGAGGGTTTTTGGTTGTATTAAGTAATGGTAGTTGTAGGTTGGGTGGAGCGATAGCGTAACCCAACATTTTCCTACTACCTACATAAACTTTTACTAACGATAACTTGTGTTAATTAAGCATTTTGATATTCGGCTTAATTAAAACCCAAAAGTAATTACAAATCCCTCACTATTTAGCTACTTCTTTTCACTTACAGTTATGCGTTTCAGATACAACTGAACAATGCCATAAAGTAAGAGTGACACACCCACAATCCCCAGCGGTAATAGCAACCAGTTTTCTTGGATTAACCGCGAAATTTTACTCAATGGCGTTGTATTTTCAATGCGACTGATGCGGGGAGAACTTTGAATGAACTCTAATTGATAGGCATCCGGGTCGTAAGGTAGGGGGTCTTTTTTATCGCTGCTAATGAGGACGGTATCTTGCTTGAGTTGGAAGAACCACGGGTCTAAATTGAGAACCTGACGCACTTTTTCCAAACCAGCATCGGTTTGAGATGTTAAAGCCAAAACTACGCGATCGCCATTCCAAGGAGAAACAACTTGCTTAATCATCCCCTGTGTATCTTGCGGGGTTTGGACGCTAGCCTGAGCTGACGAACGACCAAAAGCTTGACTCAAGTTGAAGCCTTGCGACTTAAATACATCTGGCAATGGGAACTTCTCGCGCGTACCAATAGCAACTAGATGGTCTTTCTTCTTAACTTCGCTTGGTAATGTATCGGCTGTATAAACTTCGAGTTTGACCGATTCGGATTGACTCAATCTTCCCAAACGTTCGCTCAACTCCAACAATGTCAAAATATCTGTTTGCGAAGGATTTTGTGGCAAGACAATCGCCGTTTTCGATAAATCCTGCGGCGAAGCAAACGGATAACCAAACTTGAGTAAATTCAAATCTGGTAACTGTACCGAAGTTTCGCGCTTCAAGTCAAAGCTGGTGTCTGAATGAACTGTACCGGTTAATTGCTGGTCGGGTGGATAAACGCATCGCTGTTTATCAAATGCTTCACGTGCATTCATGCGGAAAAACACTTGCAATTTTGAGTCTGGCTTTACCTGATTTGGCGGCAAATCGACTTTTAGAGTCTTGCGCGTTTCTCCCGATTCATTCGTCAATCGCGCTCCACCGATGAAGTTACCATCCAAGAAAACTTGAACAGCAGAGGTACGTGGATTGACTTGCGGACCGTAACTGTACACTAAATTCATCGAACTGCCACGCACAAACCTGTCGTCAGGTAAAGCCCGGAAGTCAATATCAACGGCTGGCGCACCCGCACCACGCACGGTGATATCATTAAACGGCTCGTTATCAACCGAGTTCTTCAAGTCGCTGAGTTGAAAAGAATTCTGTTCGGGCAAATAACGCGACCATTGGCGCGGTCCGGGTGTGAGGGAATCCTTAACTTGATCGATAAACACTACCTGACCTGTAGCTATTTTCCGCGAATCGGCTTGCGCTAACGACCGTGCAGCCTTCTCAACGCCTTTGGGTCCATTACCCGTGATAATCAGGACTGGCGTACCACCAACTTTCTTAGTAGTGGTTAAAATTAATACTCCTCTATCTTCAGGTATTGGGTTTTGACTGCTATCGAGAATCTGACCGCCTGCAATCTTCAACGGTAAATCTTTTAACTCCGCAAGAGCTGGCTGTTCGCTCGGAGTTCCAATTACGATTAAGCGATCGCCATCTTTAACATCCGCAACACTCGATACCATGCTCGTTTGAATCGGGCGGAAATCAGCTAACCGACCTAATGCAGTTTGGAACCGACTTGCTGCTGTTAGCCAAGTTGTACTGGGTTGACTGGGTTGCAAGTAAGCAATCCGATTGGTTTCTAAACCCAAATTGTCAAAAACTGGATACGGATAGCGGCTAAAATTGAGTGCCAGTGGTTGCTGCTGATATTTGAAGGTGATTTTAGAATCGGGTAAAATCTCAGTCCATAAATCGGGACTGCTGGGGTCGGTACATTCTAACGAGTTATTTTGTTGGGCTACTATCGTTAGTTCGTTGTAGTCCTGAAGGATTTTTGGTGGAATATTTACTAATAGTTGTCCGACTTGGGACTGTTTGCGGCTAAGTGGGGTGCTGCCAACACTAACACCGTTCACCATTACCGTTAAATTTGAGCGACTCGCATATAACGACGGTGAATGTTGGAACCGAATTAATGCTTGGATAGCGCCTTGGTCGAGTTTCCAACCACGCGGACGGGTAAAGCCCAAACGACCTTCGGAATAAACGCCGCGCAAACGCATTCGGTTGCCAACAATTGGACTGCGATTGAAGTCGAGGTTATAAGTGATTAGACCTTTCGCGGCTTCAGCGGTAGTTGTTACTTCAGATTTAGAAGTTTGTGCGGTTGGTGTAGTGGCTTGCGCCAGCAGTACTTGTCCTTGCTTGGAATTCGCTACTAACGTACTTTGATTTGACGTTGCTTGGAGGTCATTGTTATCCGTTGCGTTATCCGTTGCACCCGTTGCACGCGCACTCAAGAATGAGTTCGGAAATAGTAAAAAGCAAAAGGTAACAACAATCGCTTTCTTGCTGATTTGGGAAAGAAGAAACAACTGCTTCATGGGAGTGGGTATAAGTGATTAATTAGCTTTTAGGTTCTAATTTGTCTGCAAGTATTCGTTATAATTACCAGTTGGAAATTTGTTCTTTTTATAACCCAAAATGAACGTAATTCTTGATGGCTTCTTAAAGACATTAAGAAGAAAGGTTTGTATTCACTTTGCTTGCAACAATTGACTTGGTATCACAGAGGGATTAATTATCCCTAACCAAGCTAAGTTCTGGGTATAGTATGCCGAGTAGTCATCCCAAATACCTTCTTTGTATTGAGGTAACAATTTTTTCGTTAACACTTCTTCACCTAGCTTTGGTTCAACGAGACGCCAAGCGGCGTAGAGCATCGCATATTGCGATGTTGCTTCGTAATCGACCAATCTTTTTCCCTGCAAATCAATGCGTGCTGGCAGTTGCTGACGCTCGCGCCAAAGTGCTTGCAAGTGCTTGGTTGAAGTTTGAAGATACTTTCGCGCTTCGTCCGAGTCGAACCAAGCTGCATCCAACGCCACGCGCCACCAAACTCGATAAGCATCAAAACTGTATAAGCTTTGAATTTGACTCGATTGCGGCAAGATTTGAAATTGACCCGTTTTGATATCGAGTACAACCCAATCGCTCGGCAATCCCACAGTCGAAAGCTGGCTAGATTTTTCGAGAACTTGGTAGCTGGTATCAACTAAGCTCAACCAGTCGCGTTCGCGGTCAACTTGGGCAAAAATCCGAAACGCATAAGGTGCGAGATACGAGGGATTGAGATGCAGCGTCGATGGGTTGGGAACAAATGCGGCGGCAGGACCTGGTAACAAATAATGCTTACCACCCGTACCTGGGGCAGTGGAAAAATTCCACAAATCTTGGAGTTTTGTTTGCGCCAGTTTTAAATATTCTGGACGATTCCAACGCCGCGATGCCAAAATCAAAGCGGTAATCGCATCGATATCGGCATCGCTAGCGAAGTTTTTATCGATGGGACCCCATTTGCCGTTGTTTCGTCCCCATTTCCAAGCCCACAAATTATCGATCCGCTTACCATTTTCTTGACGTTGGAGGTTATTTTCACCCCAATCAAGAGTTTTTTGGAAGGTCTCGGCATCATTAATCAATACAGCTCGTAGCATCGCATAAGCTTGACCTTCACTTGTCGAGCGATCGCTTGCTTGATAATCAATTACTCGTCCATCACTCTGAATAAATCGACTGCGATAAGTATCCCAGCTTTGTACCAGCAACTCCCGGTTGGGAGTCTCAGGAGGTAACGCTGCTTTAAAGGTGACAGTATCGCTCCGTAATGGTTTTGATGGTACGTTTGTTGGTTGTTTAACGAGCGAGTAACCAGAAAAACAGGCACAAAGACCAATTGGAATGGCGATCGCTGCTAGTCGTGGAAGGTGTCGCATCCGAAGAACCATTGAATTGCAAAGGGCAGGGGAAAGGGAAAAGGGAAAAGGGGAAAGGGTAAAGCTGAAGAATGCTTTTTTCCTTAGTTTTTTCTTCCTTTTTGATTTCCCTTTTACTATTGTTCCCTTTTCAAAGCTAACTATTAACTTAGGTTACGTTTTTTTTATTTACAGTAGTTTGTAAGTAAATGAAGTAAAGCATTATCGCTTCAAAGCCAGATTTAGAGCCTTTTTATCTTCTGCCTTCTAACTCCTGACTCCTAACTCCTAACTCTTAACTCCTAACTCTTAACTCCTAACTCCTAACTCCTAACTCCTAACTCCTAACTCCTAACTCCTAACTCTTAACTCCTGTATATTGAGACACTACTTACCAGTTCGACGTTGGTAATCTTCCCAAGGTGGTTGAAACCCGCGTCGTTGCAGAAAATCTTCTTGGACTTGCTGCATTCGTCGCGTCAAATTGGCATCGGGTGAACCTTGACGCATTTGTTCGACTTGCAAATTTTCCATTTGCGCGAGTGCTGAAAGCGGCTTGTCTAAAATTGCAGTCAAATCGGCTACAGCCCGACGCGCTTCTGTGTCTTCGGGCTTTTGCTCTAAGACTCGTGAATATATTCGCTCTGCTGAATCAAAGCGTTGCTGCTCGAATCGAATTCCCGCCAATGCACCTAAGGCAGTCACATTATCGGGTTGTTGTGCCACAATGCTCTCGTAAATTTTGCCTGCTAATTTCAAATCGCCAGCAGCTCTGGCAAGCTGTGCTTGGAGTTGGTACGAGTTTGCATTTTGCGGTAAAGAAGCTATCAACTGTTTCACTCTTGCCCGTGCTTGTGCGGGGCTGCGTTGTGCTAAAGCTTGCACGACCCGCAGTTGCATCGGAATATTACTTGGGTCAACTTCTGCTAAGTAGGTATATAACATTTCGCGTTCGGGATAAAGCGGCAGCGTTTCCACCAAGCCATACAACTCTGGGGAAGTATTGGTTGCAGGTTGTGTTGCCAGCCAATTTTCCAAAACAGCTTTGGCTTCACCTTCGGAAATCTGCTTTGCCTGATACGCAATCGTTGTTCGTGCTAGTTGTAGATTTTGATTCTGCGGATTGCGTGCTGCCAACTGTTCGTAGACGACAAAGGCATCGTCATAGCGTTTTTGCTGCCGTAGCAACCCAGCAAAACCTTGCAGCCCTGCATCATAAATGTCGGCACGGTCGGGTTTGTTCTTGAGCAGTGCTTGGTAGCGCTTCATACTGGCATCGAAATTACCTTCTTGACGCTCAATTTCGGCTGCTAGCAATTGATGTGCTAAATCTTTGCTACCAAATGGTGTCGCTGTATACGCCGCCAATGCTTGTCTCGCACTGTTTGTGTCCTTAACTTGCAGGTACATCTGGGCAACCCGGAAATACAACAACGGCACGTCTACCCGATTCTGTAATAAGCTTTGATATATCGGTAAAAGTTCGGTATCGGGTGTAGTAATTTCAGCTAGTGCTAATCCTAACTGTTGTTGTTGATTGGGGTCGGATGGCAGCGTTTGCAGCACCGAAGCTAACCGTCCGCGCAATTCACCGCGAGCAATTAAACCCAACTTATTTTCTAAAGCTAATTGCCGCACTAACAAACTTTTGTCGTTAGGTTGTTGTGCTGCTAGCTGACGGTAAAGTTGGAGTGCTGTTTGCCCACCATTGGGCAACCCCGTAAACACATCTGCAACTTCGCGTACCAATGACAGTGAAGGATTGGGAGTTGCTGTTAATGCTTGGCGGTAGAGCGTTGCGATTTGGGGTGCAAGTGCTGGGTCGTTCGAGCGCTTACGGATTTCGTTGAGCGATCGCGCTAAGGGCAATACCGCGTCCGGTCTACCTTGTAATGGCTGTAATACCTCCACCGCTCGGTTTGGCTGCTGGTCGGCGAGGTATGACACTGCTAGCTCTTTGCGCGTTTCAATTGCCGTGCGGTCGAGTCCATTCGAGCGCTGCAACTGCGCTCCTAAAACCTGTATCGAAGTAGCAGCATTGCCGCTTTCGCGCAAGCTCCGACCGTAAGCGACAGCTGCATCATCTACAATTGGTTTGCCCGAACTTCGGTAGCGGTTGAATAACTCTAAAGCTTTGGGATAATTATTGGCATATGTATAAGCTTTCGCCGCATTCAGCACCGTTTCTGCTGATGGATTATTTGCCAAAACGATTTCATAGTCGGCAATTGCTTCATTCTGTCTGCCTCGATAGGAGTAAAGCAAGGCTCGGTAATCTCGCGCTTCTAAATCATTGGGGTTGATTTGCAGTAACGCATTGAGCGCCTTAATTCCGCTATCTTGCCAAGCTGGCTTATACCTACCAAACAAACCAATCGTTTTCAAAGCTAATTGGTTATTCGGGTCTTGTGCTACTACTTGTTGATAAGCATTCCAAGCTTGGTCATATTTTCCGGCACGCCTGTAACCAATAGCCAAACCAATTTTGGCTTGTAACGATTGGGGATTGCTTCGCAGAGCTTGTTGAAATGCAGAAATCGCATCATTCACCCAGCCCTTTTTCAAGAGGTTAAACCCTCGTTGTTCTGCTGAACTGGTTTTTTGAGCAACTGCTGGTGTAATTAAGCTCCAAGGCAATATTACAGCGGAAGTAAAAAGTAAAAAGTAAAAAGGAACAAGAGAAAGAGGTTTCGCACTAATTACCTTGTCTCCTCGGTTTTGCAACACATTCATTACCGCGTCCCTCTTGGACTAACATCAAATTCGGATTTTACTCTGATACCAAGGACAGTTTCTTCAAAACCATCGCGTCCCTGCACGGTAAAACCAAGTCGCAAATTCGGTACAAGTGGAAAATCGTAGTACAGTTCCAATACATCCGGCTGGTTTGTACGACGCAGGTTGTCATTCGACAAAGAGCGTCCGTAGGCTAGCCCCAGTCGGTCGTCTGGGGTAAATAAATCTAACAAACTCGCTCCTAATGTATAAGTATCTGCACCTCTTCCAAGGTCGCGGTTTTCATACTTACCGTAGCGACCAAATAAGCCCAATTTCATATTCGGAATGAATACTTCCGCATTCAGACCATACGCTTCTTCGCGGTCATCGTTAAGCGGTCCAAACCGATTGTCTCCTCTAGCAATACTAAAAGCTTCGGGGAATGTGTCTCGGTTGCCAGAATCCTTACCAGTTGCATAAGTACCGCGAATAATTGCGTTACCGTAACGGATGCCAATTTCTCCGGCAAAGCCATCTAAGGAAAAATTACTTAATCGATCCGAAGATGAAAATACCGCAGCTTTAGCGTCAATATTATCGGTAACGCTCCAATTTACAAGTAGTCCCGGACGCGAAGAAATTCCGGTTGCTGACAAAGCTGGGTTCGTTTGGAATACAGGATTGAAAAATTGGCTGGCTCCATCTTTCGCAAAGCTATTGCGGTCAAAATACGAAGTTAAATCCATTTGACCGACGACAAACCGTAAATTTGGCAAGCCCCCTAGCGAAGTCGCAAAATAGAGTTCGTTGATATTCAGCCCTTCATTTCGGGAGTCAGCAAAGTTATTACCATTACTAACTAAATCTACTGTTGCCCCAAATACGGCTTGTGGTGTAAGCGGATAAACCGCCGCCACTCGTGCCCGTGCAGATGTCTCTTTCTGAGTTACATATACACCTTGCAGTTTCACCGATGGCTCTGACAGAGTCGTACCGGACAAAGGACGCGCCGGATTAGGTGGTTGACTAGAAGGTATCGCCGCAGGCTGTCTTGGGACTTGACTCATCGGCACTTCTTGGGCTATGGAAGGCTCATTGACTGTTGGATAAGTTCCCCCTTGTGAATTCAGTAGTTGGTTGAATGTTGGCGGTGCTGATGCTACTACTGATTGTTCACCAAAGTTCGTATTGAGAATTTGATTAAATGAAGAAGCCGCGTTGTTATTCGTGACTTGTTTTGTTTGGGCATCGAGTAACTGATTGAATGTTGGTACGCCACCTACTCCAGCTTGCGTTCCGACTTGAGCGTTCAATAACTGATTGAACGTTAGTGTGGAAGCGCTCGATTGTGGCTTTTGACTTTCACCAATAATCGGAGGTAGAGGGGTAACTGCGGCAGAGTAACTATTTTGAGTGTTATTTAGTAATTGATTGAAAGTTGGTGTTGTTCCAGGTGCAGCAAATTCTTGTACTACTGAAGTCCCAGAAAGCTGCGATGATGGAGATTCAGGGTTTGATTGCCCGATATTTTGATTAAGTTGGGCTGACAAATTTCCGGTTGTGCCGAAGTTAGGACTACCGGAATAATTGGTTTGCCCTGGTATTAAACCGATGTCAGGATTATCTCCGCCAACACCAGCTACTGATAAGTTTTTGCCCTTTTGGGATGCTGTAACTCGATTGGATGACGGAGGTTTCGATGAAGGAGTTTTCCCCGGTCTCTGCTGCTGAATTAGCGAGTTTTCTAACCGATCGATCCCAGCAGTTGGTGGGACTTGAGGAATTGAATTAACTGTCGTTGCCGATAACGGATTTAACTGCAATTCTCCCGGAGGTGGTGGAACTGCCTGCAAGCTCGATGTCGCTTGACCATTTGCCCTCGGCGACTGGGGGACTGGTAGCAGCCCGCCTAAATTTAATTGGAGATTGTTAGCTTGTTCTTGATTTAGATTTACTTGTGCTGAAGACGGTTTTGCTGCTAACACCCAAAATATTGAGGTGGAAGCAACGCATAACAACAAATAAACCTTGCAGAACTGTTTTGGTGAAGTAAGCTTGTGACGATTAAATATTGTGGGCTTCATGAGCCTAGTTATACAAAGTAAATTTTTTAGCTAGTAGATGTCGCCACTTTAGCAAACATTTCGAGTATATTCGAGGACAAGGTACATATTTCTTAGATGGTAATAAATTACATCAAGTACCTATAAACCTTTTTCTGGTATAACCCAATTTTCGGAAAAATCAGCCAAAATATTGGCTATATCTTTTTCCAATTGTTCTAAATCCGTAAATACTCTATGTTTGAATATTCCTTTCGCCAATACTTAGGTAATAAATCTCCTAAAGTTTCTTTATTCGCTGTTACATCTTTGGCTTTGTTGTTGACATCGTGTACGTATAAACCACAAAACGAAGTTATTTTAGAGATAAAAAACTTACAGTCAGCAGGTAGCAATGGCGTGTATAAAATATCAGGCAAGACGAATTTGCCCGAATCGAGCCAAATTGCGATCGCAGCAGTTCGTTATTTAAGTCCTGCTGAAGCACAACAAATTATTGGATCGAGTCCTGACCCAAATACTAACCGTTCAATCTTGGATCGGCAAATCGTTGAAGTAAAACAGGGTGAATGGGAAGCTGACCTTAATCTTTGGCAAGTTTCGCCAGATGGCAGTTATCGAGAAACTTGGCAAGGCAATCAATTCCAAACAAAATTGACTCCCGAAAGCGACGTGACTTTTAATGTCACTTTCGATCCTGGAAGTCAATCGCAAAAACTCGAAAAATCTGTTGAGTCGGAACCATTGCAGCCACAAGTTCAGCAACTTGAAGGTAAATCGTTACGCTTTACCAATCAAGGTGAAAAGTACGTGCAAGCAAGTCAATCGCTATCAATTCCATTACCGACTGGAAAAACTGTACCACCACGTTTGCAACCAGAGGATGTTAATGATGGCTGGGGAAATAGATATGAAATTCGTAAGCAAACCTTAGCCTCTGGGTCTACTCTACTGCCACCAACTAAATCTAGGCAAACTAACGCTCCGCTTTCTGCTCAAGAATTTTTACGTTAGAGGAGTAAGGGGACAAGGGGGAAGAGG
>CAXTCQ010000202.1:0-15079 GCA_964242965.1 uncultured Calothrix sp.
GGTCAGGGCAGGGATTAGGGAGTGGACAGTGGTCAGTGGTCAAGGGGTAATCTATTACTAACAACTAACTCCTAACACAAGAACTCCTGACTCCTGACACAAGAACTCCTAACACAAGAACTCCTGACTCCTGACTCCTAACAACTAACTAATATCACTTATTCTTCTGTCTGCTGCACTAAATCTTGGGGACGGGCACCAGCACGGGGTGCATCCGCAGGTAAATCGTGAGGGTCCATCACGCCTTTAGGTAAATATACAAATTCGCGTAACGGTGTCACCATTGGGTCGTCGGTTACTTTGTAAGGCAAACGACCAAGGGCAACGTTATCATAATTTAACTCGTGACGGTCGTATGTAGAAAGCTCGTATTCTTCTGTCATTGACAAACAATTTGTCGGACAATATTCCACACAGTTACCGCAGAAGATACAAACCCCAAAGTCGATACTGTAGTGATTGAGCTTTTTCTTTTTGGTGGCTTTATCAAATTCCCAATCTACAACAGGGAGGTTGATTGGACATACACGCACACAAACTTCGCAAGCAATACATTTATCAAATTCAAAGTGAATCCGACCGCGAAAGCGTTCGCTTGGTATCAATTTTTCATAGGGGTACTGAACGGTTACAGGACGACGACGCATGTGGTCGAAGGTGACAGAAAGTCCCTCGCCGATGAAACGACCTGCTTGTACGGCTTCCTTTGCGTAATCACCAACTTGTTTCAGAAATTTAAGCATTTTTTTGTGTCTACCTCTTTTTAATAAAGTGAGGAGTTAGGAGTTAGGAGTTAGGAGTTGGGAGTGAAGAGTTAGGAGTTGGGAGTGAAGAGTTATTAATTAACAGTTAGGAATGAAGAAATTTGAATTATTAAGTTGATGAGCTTGAAATTTGAAGTGTCAATCGCTGTTATTAACTCCCAACTCTTAACACAAGAACTCCTAATTCTCAACTCCTCACTCCTAACTCCTCACTCCTCACTCCTAACTTATCCACCAAAAGCTACAGGAAAAGCTAATTTGAGGGCTGCGGTCAGAAGTAAATTCACCAAAGAAATTGGTAAAAGGAACTTCCATCCTAAATCGAGCAATTGGTCAATCCGTACACGGGGTACTGTCCAACGTAACAAAATTGCTAGAAATACTAAGAAGTAAGCTTTGAGTAATGTCATAGTTATACCCAAGGAAGCAGTTATAATCTGCAACACGGGACTGGCTTCACTGACACCGAACCAGTTAGCAATAAGGTTGATGGGGACGGGAAAATCCCAACCGCCAAGGTATAAAACTGCTACCAAAAGGGCAGAGAGTACCAAGTTGACGTAGGAACTTAGGTAAAATAAAGCAAATTTCATCCCCGTATATTCGGTTTGATAACCCGCAACGAGTTCTTCTTCAGCTTCGGGTAAGTCAAAGGGCATCCGTTCGCATTCGGCAAGTGCTGCTATCCAAAAGATAATAAAGCCGACTGGTTGTCGCCAAACGTTCCACCCTAAGATGCCGTAACCAGATTGTTGGTTAACAATATCAACTGTGCTGAGGCTGTTGGACATCATTACGATCGCAAGCACCGATAATGCTAGCGGAATTTCGTAACTAATCGATTGTGCCGCAGCTCGCAATCCTCCCAAAAGAGCATATTTATTATTCGATGAATAGCCCGCCATCAACAACCCAATCGGTTGGACGCTTGACAGGGCAATCCACAAAAATACTCCCATTCCAACATCAGTAATTAATAAGTTTTGTCCAAACGGCACAATCAAATAGGACAAAAATACAGGTATTACAACGATGATCGGACCGAGAGTAAACAAAAATGGGTCAGCCTGAGCTGGTATAATGTCCTCTTTAAAAACTAGCTTTAAACCGTCTGCGACAGGCGCAAGTAGTCCCAAAGGACCAATAAATTCAGGACCAATCCGCTGTTGCGCCGCTGCCGAAATTTTCCGTTCCAGCCAAACGCACGTTAGTACACCTACTGTCGCACCAATTAGCATTAAACCCATCGGTAGGGGCATCCAAATTGCTTTGGCTGTGCCAGCTGGAAGCCCCAAATCGATGAGGGAATCTATAAAAGTTCCTTGCAGATCAATTCCTGAGTTCATGTTTACACTCTTTTTAGGTCAATTAAAGGCTAAAGGTAGAAAGTCTTGGCACAAGGTTGAAGCATATTATTTTTTCCCATCCCCTTTTCCTTTTCTCTTTTCCCATGCTTAGTATATCGTTGGTTGGTTTTAGCCTCATTGCCAGCGACGAGAATTTCTACTTATGATATATATCAAAATTCGCAAATCGAGGGAATTTAGGAAGTAGGGAGTTAAAAGTTAAGAGTTAGGAGTTAGGAGTTAAGAGTCAAGAGTTAAGAGTTAATCTCCCTCTTGTCTTCCTTGTGCCCCTTGTCTTCCTTGCCTCCCTACTCCCTACTCCCTAAATTCCCCGTTCTTCCATTGGTGTATAAGCAGCTTCGTGAAGACCGTTATACACCTGAGTCGGACGGAAAATTCGATTCTCTGCGAGTTGTTCTTTCCAATGTGCTAGCCAACCTGCTACGCGCGCGATCGCAAAAATTGGCGTAAATAGGTCGGTTGGGATTCCCATCTTTCTATACACTAAACCCGAATAAAAGTCAACATTCGGGTAAATTCCTTTATGTGCCAGTTTTTCTTCGACCACCCTTTCCATTTCCTGGGCAATGTCGAAGTATTTATCGTGCCCAAACTTATCAAACAACTGTTGTGCTAAGTTTTGTAAAATTGTGGCACGCGGATCTTTGACTTTGTAAACGCGATGCCCAAAGCCCATAATTTTTGCTTTGCGTTCTATACAATTTTCAATGTAAGGACGTACATTTTCCACCGTTCCAATTTCTGACAACATCTGGATAACTTCTTCATTTGCCCCACCGTGCAAGGGACCTCCCAAAGTTCCTACCGCACTCGCTACCACAGCATAAGGGTCAGTCAAAGTCGAAGCTGTTACCCTGGCGCTAAAAGTAGAAGCATTCATTGTATGCTCGGCGTGAAGAATTAAACAAACATCAAAAACCCGTGCCGCTAATGGGTCGGGTTCTTTTTCACTGAGCATATACAAGAAGTTGGCAGAATAGTCAAAGTCATCATTGGGACGAACCGGGTCGTTACCTTTTCGCATTAATTGAAATGCTGCCACCATTGTCGGAATTGTTGCCAAAAGTCGAACTACTGCATCCCGAATATAAACGGGGTTGTGTAAATCGCGGCGCGAATAAAATAACCCTAAAGCAGCAGCCGAGGCTTGGAGGGCATCCATTGGGTGACCGCTTTCGGGAAATGACTTCATCATGTCACGGATGCGATACTTGATGCGTCGGTGGTAGCGAACTTCATGTTCAAACTCTTTAAGTTCTTCCTTGGTTGGAAGTGTACCCCAGATTAAAAGGTATGCAGTTTCCAAAAATGTACTTTTTTCTGCTAGTTCCTCAATCCGAATGCCACGATATTCAAGAAGTCCTTTTTGCCCGTCAACAAAACTAATACTAGATTCGGCGGCAGGAATGCCTTCCAAACCGGGCTTATATTCGCACGCTATCATGGCAACACCATCTGCTTTTCTTATGATTTGCTGGGGCTTAAATTACCAGAAACACTCACCACTATAACTGTATCTGTTCTAACAGATATGCAAGCTACTAACCTTAAAAATCTGTTAGAGCAGGTATTTGGGTGGTGTCAACCAAAACATCTGACTGCGACCCAAAGGATAGCCTGTTTCTGGTAGTTTTATTCCGATCGTACCAGCTTTTTTTAGGACTAAGCTGCCTTTCGTCTCGCCCCACAGCAAAATCTCTGCCCAATTGCCCAAATCGGGTTCGTGTCCCACAACTGCAAGCTTGGTATTGGAGGAGTAATTTTGTGGTTGCAACCAATCGGCAACCCAATTTGAGATATTACCACCTGGGGCAAGATGATTTGACTGTTCGAGTTTTTCGCCCAGTCCGGCTTTGATGAGTATTTCTGCGGTTTCAAGAGCGCGTGTTAAAGGACTAGTTAGAATTAAATCGAATTTTAGATCGAGTTCAAAAAGACGTTGAGCGACTTTCTCAGTTTTATGTCGTCCTTCTTTAGTTAGCTTGCGTTCTTCTTCTCGAATATCTTCGCGCCTTTCTTCGGCGATACCATGACGAATTAGATATAGTTCCACTTTTTTAGAGAGTAGGGAGTAGGGAGTAGGGAGTGGGGGGATAAGGTAAACCAAGGGAGACAAGGGGAAGATTAACACAAAAACTCCTAACTTCTTACTCTTAACTCCTAACACAAGAACTCCTAACACAAGAACTCCCTACTCCCTACTCCCTACTTTCTCATTCTGACTGAATCGGGTTATCTCTAGGATTTACTAACCGTAGCAGTTTCTGCTTAATTTGCGAATCGAAAACTTCCCATTTTGCTTTTGCGTAGGTAGAGTTTTCGTTGCCACCCGATAAAAATCCCATTGGAATTTCAAATCCACCTGCACTAGTGCGTCCTCCACCAAAAAAGCGTCCGCTGCTATCTTGTCCAAAAGCTTCTTTGATAAACTCGTCAGGGTCTAAAGTTAATTTAGTAGTTCGTAACGAACCGATGACGACTTCGAGTTCTTCGTCTTCATCGTGAACAATACCGTACACTACAGCAGTGTGGACGTTCTCTTCAGTTACTAAAAAATCTGCCGCTTGGGGGATGGCATCGCGATCGTCGTAGCGTATATAACCAACACCAGCGATCGAAAAATTATTGCTAACAATCCGATTTTTTAGCGATCGCTCAATCACATCCATGACTGGCTTAGAACGATTCGCTTGCAGTACCGCATTCAGTAACTGTGCATCGCAAAATCGACTCAAATATGCAGCAGCCATAAAATCCTCTTCTTGGGCTTGCATCAACCGATTGGTATCAGAACGCAAGCCATGCATTAAGGCTGTAGCACATTTGACATGTTGACTGATACTGTTATCTAAGGATAATAAACCTGACTGAAGATACTGTGTAAAAATTGTTGCGGTTGCTCGTACCGAAGGACGGATATCCATGAAATCGGGTTTGAGTTCGCCCTGCATACTGTGATGGTCGATAACTGCAACCAGTGGAATTTTTGCGCTCTGCACTACCGATAGTAGCTGCGAAGTAGTTCCTTGATTATCAATTAATACAAAACCTTGATACGAAGATAAATCTTTACTTTTTAGTGTTGGCAGTCCCCAGCGCTGTGCTGGTAAACCAGTCAGCTTGACTAAAGCTATATTTTCTTGATGACTAAGCGTACCGCCGTAAATAATATCGCATTTAATATCGTATTGCTGGGCAATTAATTGGTAAGCCCAAGCCGAAGAAAGTGCATCTGGATCGGGAAAATCTTGCAAAAGTATGAGGTGACGTTCGTGTTGGCGCTCTAATAGTACACCACGTAGTTCTTCATGCTTTTGTTGTGCCGAATAATTATTGCGTTGACCTAAATAAATATTGGCATCACTCATAGCCCCGTTAGCGGACTTGGCGAGTGAGATGTCAAGCTCAACATCAGCTTCATCAACGGATGAATCTTTAGATGAATCTTTTGCCAAGGGTATCTCAAGCTCTGAAAGGGGAGAATCTAATTGCATAGCAAACTTTTTGATTAAACTGAGGCTCCTTGCTACTCAAACAAAACACGATAACCATAATTCTGCTGATTTAGCCAGACATTATGATTTTCGCAAAAATATCAGAATGTAGCACGTCAATTATCCTTACAACATGCTACAAAATTGTAAAAACTATCCCAAGACTTAAAAATTCTCTCTTTTTTCTCGCACCTGTGGGAATGGCATACTCATTTTTACTAGTGTTTCATGCCACGAAATAAATTTCTGGACGCATACCTTCGACATGGTGTCCTTAAGTGCTTATTGAACCAAAAAAATATTGGCACGCATGTTGATTGCGGCGATATTCTCTGCTAAACTCAAAAAGTTGTCGCCGCAATCCCTATGCAAAATATTTCTGATTGGTCAAGATTAATTTACATAAATTCACACCCACCAAATGTAAGTTAAAGACCGATCACATATTTTTGCCATTCTGTATGCGTCCCAGTCTTGAGGTGCTTGCTAACCTCAAAATACAGGCTGCTGTAAGGTCTGCGCGGAGGATGGCGTAAAGGCATACTCGCTTCTTGCGGTGTTCGACTGCCTTTTTTGACATTGCAGCGGACACATGCCGTGACAATGTTTTCCCAAGAGTCTCCACCACTACGCGATCGCGGTACAACGTGGTCAAGGGTCAACTCGTCACCTGTATAACCGCAGTATTGACAAGTATGACCATCACGATGCAGTATATTTCGACGCGTAAGAGGAATTTCCTTATAAGGGACGCGGACATAGTGCCGCAACCGAATAACGGTCGGCAGCGGAAAATCGGCGTAAAGAAATTTACCGTTGTGTTCGACCCGCTCTGCTTTGCCTTTGATTAATAAAATCGTAGCACGTCGCCAGCTCGTGATATTGAGCGGTTCGTAAGAGGCATTTAGGACTAAAACCTTACCCATTGATAAAAGCTCAACTAAAACAGGCAGGAATCCCACACCATATTTGTAGTCAAATTGGTATTGGGACGCGAATAATCCGCTCCGGCACCAAACTGCATTTTCAAGCGGCTATATGCCGAGTATTTTTTGTTGCGTTCTGATATCAATACAAAACATTGTTTTGTGAATGCGAACGACAAAAAATATAATTATCTAGGCTGCTACACATTAATCCCCTTGAGGATAGTGGTTTTTGACGCTGTGTAAGCCAAGAACTTGTAAACTTATCTCTCAAAGCCAGTTGCGTGTGGGGGTTTTCGCCGCCATCGCGGTCTGGCACGATCAAAACCCAGTACCTTCGGGCAATCTAACAAGTGTATAAGATTGTTCACGACCAAGCCATAAGGAGGCGCAAACGCAACCTCAATCAGGTGTTGGTAGTTAAGGGTATTAGTTTTACATATATTAACACAAATATAGCCTCAATTGAGCAATGAGGACAATTTATACCTCTTTTAATTTTGTCAAAAATAGCGAAAACTCCTGAGAATAAAATCCGAATCAAAGCATTTATGTATACAGTATGCTCGAAGGCTGAATGAGTAATTATGCACTATTCTTCTTGGCTTACCGTCAATAAGACCTTCCTCATTACCGAAAACAGCTATGTTTTATTAGTTACAAGACGTGAAAGCTAGGAAATTATTTTTTTTTGCAGCAGGCATAAAACTAAACTGCTTGACTTAGTTTGTCGTGCCAGATGACCGAACAATCGAATTATAATCTTAATCTTTCGTAACATATATATATTGTCATGTCCTTGTGGCAATGGAAGAATCAAAGGTAAACTTTCTGATTATTCTGAGTAGCTTTCAGGTGTTTGAATAAGTATTAAAGACCTGCTAAAAGCAATATTTTGGTGTGATAGGAGTGAGTGAATATGTTAAGTAACGAGCAAAGAAAAAGTGTTACATCTTTTACCGCCGACACTTATATTTGGAGTTCGCAACGTGCTTGGGTAGAAATCGATACAGGGGCGCTGGCGCATAATGTCAAGCAATTGCGACAATTATTATCAGTCAATACCGAACTAATGGCGGTTGTGAAAGCAGATGCCTACGGACATGGGGCAGTAACCGTTGCTAAAACCGCCCTGCAATCGGGAGCTAGTTGGTTAGGAGTCGCAACAATACCCGAAGGAATCGAATTACGCGAAGCCGGAATTAAAGCGCCGATTTTGATTTTAGGGGCAGCGCAGACACCCGAACAAATTCAAGCGATCGCGTATTGGAAACTTCAACCCACGTTATGCAGCCCCAAACAAGCATTAGTATTTTCTGATGTTCTCGAAGCCATTGATTTTAATTCGCGGCTTCCCGTTCACATTAAGCTCGATACGGGGATGTCCCGCTTGGGGACAAATTGGCTTTCATCAGGTGAATTCGTTCAGTTAGTGCAGCGTCTCCCGCATTTAGAAATAGCTAGCATATATTCGCACCTAGCAACCGCCGATAGTCCCGACCCCACGATTATGAACCTTCAACACCAACGTTTTGAAGAGGCGATCGCGCAAATCAAAGCCTTGGGTATCGAACCGCCATGCCTGCATTTTGCCAACTCTGCGGCGACATTAAGTAATGAAAATTTCCACTACGACATGGTAAGGGCAGGTTTAGCCGTTTACGGACTTTACCCAGCCGAACATTTACGCGATTCAATTGACCTCAAACCAGTTTTACAAGTCAAAGCACGAGTCACGCAAGTTAAAACTATTGCCGCAGGTACAGGGGTTAGTTACGGGCATAAATATACAGCTCCTTATGAAATTCGTCTAGCTGTCGTGGGTATCGGTTATGCAGATGGAATTCCGCGCAATCTTTCTAACAAAATGCAAGTATTAATTCGCGGACAGCGCATACAGCAAATTGGTGCGATTACGATGGATCAGCTAATGCTCGATGTCAGTAGCATTCCAGATATTCAAGAAGGAGAAGTTGTCACCATACTTGGACACGAACAAGGCGAACAAATTACCGCCGACGACTGGGCAAACCAGCTAAACACAATTTCATGGGAAATTTTATGCGCTTTCAAGCACCGTTTACCGCGTGTAGCTGTTAGGAGTTAGGGAGATAGGGAGGAGGCGCGGAGGAGCGGAGGGGCGGGTTTACCAGTATCTTTAAATTATCAAACAAAATATTGGTGAACCCGCCCGTACAGGAATTAGGAATTTTTAATTAATATCCTCTACTACCTACTGCCTACTGCCTCTTCCCCCTTGCCAATCAATAATTAATCTGCTATGCTGAATTAGCTTGATGCGGATGTGGCGAAATTGGCAGACGCGCTAGATTTAGGTTCTAGTACCGTAAGGTGTGAAGGTTCAAGTCCTTTCATCCGCACTTATAGAAAAAAATAAATAAAACAAACTAAAACGTAAACTACCAATAGTTGCTAATCGCAAAATTCTATAGGTATTGATAGTTGAAACACGATATTTTTTGGGGATACAACATAGTTGTACCCCTTTTCTGTTTCATGCTTATTTGATTGCGTTGTACATTTCTGCATCAGTCTAAATAATACATATAAGTTTAAATTAATATTAGTATAATTTTATTCTTTGAATGTCAATGCTATCTGAAAAATCACAAGGTTAAATGGTGAAAATATAACATTGCGATCGCACTCAGTACTAGTGTCTAATCTTTGACAATTGATACTAAAATTATTTAAGTATAGGTAGCAAAAATCTCAATTATCTTACTGGTTTTAGTAATATCAGTATAAAAAACAACTAATTATTAATTAAATTGTATTAACATTGAATCAGAGAAATTAATATTTTAATGAAGCTAAATCAATGTTTTATGAAGCAACGAGCCAATATTTGCAATTGTAGAAATAAAAATATTCTAGTAATAATACTTATTTGATAAGAAAATTTTTTACTGAGTTACATTCTGTTAATAAATATTGTTAAATCAGATTATGCTTAAGTATACTTTAAGTAAGATTACAGAAAAAATATTTTTAATTTACTACTTTGAACAGTATTATTGCGGTAGTTGTTATCTAGGGTTTACACAAAGGAGAATGGCTTCATTTAGTCTTTACATTTTTTTCATGCCTTGTCCAAGAATGTTTGGTAATCTCAGTATAAGTAATAATATTGGCTACAGTTTACAATTTGTCAGGAATCTACTATGTCGATATTATTCAAGCATTACAGAGTTTAATCACTTTCTTTGAATCAGTTTTTTGTAAACTTATATACAAAATTGGTTTGCTTGTTCGAGCTATAGGCAGCTACTTGCCAAAATATCGGTTATACCTATCGGATGAAGTTTAGGTAAAAGACACTCAGACAAAATGAACACAACTCCTCTCAGTAGCAATAGGGTCTTTCAAAAGCTACATCCGCTATCGCTGTTAGCACAATTGACAAGTCGTCGTGCTACAGGTTGTTTGAAAGTATTGACTGGAGCAATTTCTTGGTCTCTTTATCTTGAAGAGGGGCATCTCAACTATGCTTCATACTCAAATCAGATGTTTGATTGGCTCGACGGACATCTCGAACGCAAAGCGCTTCAGATTCCAGCGCTTAATAGTTCAACCCGGATGCAAATGCGAGTATTGTTTGAAACGAAAAACGATAACCAATCAACTGCACAAGCAGACTATCAGGCTATTTGCTGGTTAGTGAACCGTAATTATATTACGAATGCACAAGCTGAATCTTTAATCGAAGAATTGGCGAATGAGGTATTAGAGTCATTTTTGACTTTGAAAGAAGGTAGCTACGAATTTACTCGTGAAAGCGCTTTGGATGAGCTGCCAAAGTTTTGCCGTCTAGATTTAAAAGTGGTTGTCGAACACTGTCAAAAACAGTTACGCAATCGACATCATTATCCGTCATCTACGTCTGTGGCGATACCTCCCCAGGATGAGGTAGCGGTACAACAAGACAAGAATGATAGGGTTAGCGATACTAGTATTGATACTAAGGAGAATAATTACGAAAAAAAACATCAAGTAACTCACCCACAGATGCGGAAAAAGGTTTATACAATTGCTTGTATAGATGATAGTCCAACAGTTTTAAATTCCATTAAACGTTTTTTGGATGAAAGCACCTTTGTAGTGGTAACGATTAACGACCCGGTTAAAGCTTTAATGCAAATTCTTCGCAGTAAGCCCGATTTAATTTTATTAGATGTGGAAATGCCAAATTTGGATGGTTATGAACTGTGTTCGCTCTTGCGGAGGCATTCGTCGTTCAAAGATACACCAATCATTATGGTGACAGGCAGAACCGGATTTTTAGACAGAGCCAAAGCTATGATTGTAAGGTCTTCGGGTTATTTAACCAAGCCATTTACCCAGTCTGAACTATTAAAAATAATGTTCAAACACATTAGTTGATGATAGTAGGGGAATTTCATCCACTTTGATTGCATTTTAGTAAACCTAGTATATTGACGATTTATTGAGGGAATACAATGAGCCTGACATTGTTAAGCACAATTTTAATTGTTGAAGATTCTCCCAGTGAATTGGAGTTAATGAGCCACTATCTTAAGGAAAGTGGCTATAACGTCATCAAAGCCGCTGGCGCAAAAGAAGCATTAGAAAAAGCAATGGAGCAAAAGTTCGATGCAGTAGTTACTGATGTTGTGATGCCGGGAATGAGTGGTTTTGAATTGTGTAGAGCGCTGAAACGCAATCCCACAACTCAAAAAGTGCCAATTGTAATTTGTAGTTCTAAAAATCAAGAAATAGACCGATTGTGGGCAATGCGGCAAGGTGCGGATACTTATTTGACAAAGCCTTATACCCGCGAAGACTTGGTGCGTGCAATTAAATCGGTAGCGATGTAAATCTTCCAAATTTATGAATGATTCTAAAATTACGCTGGCAGCAGTAAACCAAAATTTAAGTAGTTTAGGTGACGGTTATCTTAAATTTAAGGTAAATCGACAAACGACTGCGGTTTTATCGATGCGGCATACTCAAGAAGCAATTGTAGTGCCAGTTGAGTCGGTCGCGTCAATGCCGTCCATGGCAGCTTGTATTTTAGGATTAACAAATTGGCGAAGTCGCATAGTTTGGACGATTGATTTACCAAGAATGTTAAATTTGGAGTCTTTGGAAACCCGACTGCGACAGTATAACGCAATTATTGTGCGAGTCGATTCATTTTTGTTGGCTTTAGTTGTAGATGAAATTCTTGGTACAACTAAGTTTATGCCCGATGAAATTCGTTCGCCGATTGGGCAAGTTACATCGAGTTTAGTTCCGTATTTACGTGGATGTATTGTGCAGCAAAAAGAAAATTTATTGGTTTTGGATGCACAAGCAATTGTGCATTCTTCTGTTTTACGTCCAGATTGAGAAGAGGGAAGTAAGGAGTTAGTCGTAACTCCTTACTTCCCTCTATTTGATGAAAGTTTACTTAACAATAATGTTTTTTGATTGAACGGTTTGATTTTGTAATTCAGGAAATTATTTTATGTTTAATAAGACCGATGAAGTTAAAAGTAGTGATGTTAAAACCTCTTTGATGCCGTCAGGATTAGATAAAATTAGCAATAGTAATCTAGTTGTATATCCTAATCCCGATCAACCTTTTACAACTACCAAAACTCCTAAGCCTGCTGTGAATTCGCTGTCGGCAAAATTTCAGCAACTTAGCTTGCGGACGAAGGCAACAATTTTGGCTATAGCAATTAGTACTTTGCCGATATTGGGTCTCGGTACTTTGTCTTACTTGATTGCTAGCAAATCGATTGAATCGAAGATTTCTCAGGTTCAACAAGCTGAAGCCGATGGGTTAGCTGATAAAGTCAACCGTTTTATGATTGAACGGTATGGTGATATTCAGGTACTCTCGAATTTACCGATTTTAATAAATCGCAGAGTCCGCGAAGATACTTCTCCTCAAGAAAAGCAAGTCCTGTTTGACAAATTTATCGAGAGTTATAAAGTTTATGACAGTATCGTTGTTGCCGATCTAAATGGTAACGCCATTGTCCAATCGAAAGGCGATGCGGTTCCGAATTTGAGTGAAAGACAATATTTTAAAGCTGCAAAACTTAGCAATCGCCCTTACATCAGCCAACCCCAAGTATCGAAAACAACTGGTAGACTCAGCATTTATGCTTTAGCACCAGTAAAAGATAGCTTCACAGGCGAGACTATTGCTATAATGCGGACGCGAATGCCTGTTACATCGATAGAGAATGTCATTAAAAACTACGGTGAGAATGATAGAGAATACCATTTGATCGATGCTAATGGTAAGTTCTTTTTGACGCAAGAAAAAAAGCACCTCGGTAAAGACGCAAAGAGCGATTTTCCGGGTTTGGAGCAACAACTTGCTGCAAGCAAAGTCGGTACATTTATAACTACCGATCGAACTCATAACCAAGAGCAACTAGTTAGCTACGCATCTCGAAGCTTGGAAGGATTGCCAGATTTGAGATGGCAAGCTATTTTAGCTACAGATAAAGCAACGGCATTTGGAGCGTTAGGACAATTATTTTTAGCCAATGCCATTGGAACTTTGGCGACAGCATTAATCGTGGCATGGATTGCCTACGTACTGGCAAAACGCGCCACCGAACCAATTTTGCAAGCAACGTCAGCCGTGACACGTCTTGGAGAAGGCAAACTTAATACTCGTTTAGAAGTTGACCGCGACGATGAATTAGGGGTATTGGGTAGTAACATTAATTACATGGCAGAGCAGCTGCAAATCTTGCTCAAAAAGCAAGAAATCGATACCGAACGTGCTAAGAACTTGGCAGATATTACTCTCAAGATACGGCAATCGCTCAAAAGTGAGGATATTTTTAAAACCGCAGTCCGGGAAATTCGCTCCTCCATCAATACCGACCGAGTAGTATTTTACCAATTCGATCTCCAAACCTTGGAAGGCACAATTGTTGCCGAATCGGTAGTGGCAGGTTTTCCGAAAATGATGGGGGTAGAAATCGATGACCCCTGTTTCCGCGATCGCCATGCGGAAACATATAAAGATGGGCGCGTGCGGGCAATTAGTGATATACATAAAGACCCCAGCCTCAAGAATGCCGCTTGTTACATCAAAATGCTGGAAAAATTTGCAGTCAAAGCCAATTTGGTTGCACCTGTAATCAAGGAGGGACAGCTAATGGGGTTACTTATTGCCCATCATTGCGATAGTCCTCGGATCTGGCAACCTTCAGATATTGAAATGTTCCGGCAGTTGGCAACTCAAATTGGTTACGCAATCGAACAAGCCCAACTCCTCGAAACCATCGAAAAAGGTCGGACGGTAGCGGAAAGAAGTAGCGAAGACGAACGCCATCAGAAGGAAATGCTGCAAATGCAGTTACTCGAACTACTTAGCGAAGTCGAAGGAGCAGCTAGTGGAGATTTAACGGTACGCGCTGATGTCACAGCAGGGGAAATTGGCACAGTCGCCGACTTTTTCAACTCGATTATCGAAAGTTTGCGCGAGATTGTTACCCAAGTTAAAGATACGGCGACCAAGGTAAATTCCTCAATTGGCATCAATTCAGGTGCGATTAACCAACTTACCGACGAAGCAATCGAACAAGCTGCTGAAATCAACCGCACCCTCGATGCAGTTGATACCATGACGATTGCGATGCAAGCGGTAGCAGAAAATGCCCAACAAGCCACGAATGTTGCGAACACAGCGCGAACCACTGCCACCAAGAGCGGAAAAGCAATGGACATGACAGTGCAAAACATTTTGAGCTTGCGCGAAACCGTAGGGGAAACCACGAAAAAAGTCAAGCGGTTGGGTGAATCTACGCAACAAATTTCCCGCGTGGTGGCATTAATTAACCAGATATCGATGCAAACCAACTTACTTGCGATCAACGCCGGGATTGAAGCAGCGCGTGCGGGTGAAGAAGGGCAAGGGTTTGTAGTAGTAGCCGAGGAAGTTGGGGAACTGGCGGCACGTTCGGCAGCTGCGACGAAGGAAATTGAGCAAATCGTGGAAAACATCCAACGCGAAACCACCGAGGTTGTACAAGCAATGGAGTTAGGAACAACTCAAGTTGTGGAAGGAACCCGGATTGTAGAGGATGCGAAATTGAGTTTAAGTCAAATTTTGGAAGTTTCGCGTCAAATCGATGCTTTGGTGCAATCGATCTCAAATGCAACCGCATCTCAGGTAGAAAGTTCGAGTATAGTTAGCCAATTAATGAAACAAATTGCCGCGATCGCACAGCGTACTAGTGCATCTTCGCGTCAAGTCTCGGAATCATTGCAAGAAACTGTGGAATATTCCCAACAGTTACAAGCGACTGTAGGTACGTTCAAGGTCAATTAGTTGTTGGTTGTGTAGGACACGAAAACGAGGGTATAAAAAAAGTTAGACCGAGCAGTTAATTAATTATTCGTAGTTAATGGTTGGTATTATACAGTCCTTGCCGATTGGTTAGTATTAACTATTAACTAGTAACTATTGCTTCTTAACTAATAACTACTTCTCATTACTAAAGGACAAGGGGGACAAGGGGGACTAGGAC
>CAXTCQ010000203.1:0-923 GCA_964242965.1 uncultured Calothrix sp.
TTACCACTCTTCAGATGTACGGAGTTTTTTCAAAAATCAAATAGGAGTCCTATAGCAGTTATCAAAAATTTATATTAAAAAAATACAATTTATCAAAACTACGACTTACGCAGCAGTGATGAAACAAGGAACCACAGAGTTACGGAGAAGGCATTAAGAGGGTTTGGGAGAGTTTTTACGTAAGTCATAAAAAGTATGATTGACGATTCGTAAGCGTGTAAGTATTAAAATTACATAATTATTTTTTAATACTTAAACTCTTATCTACTTTAGGTTAATTAAATGCTAATCAGAATGTGCAATCGAGTGGGATTAGCTCTAGCCGGAAATTTACATAGAATAAATTTTTATCAAAGCCGTATCTAAGTTAACACTTAACTATTAATTTGTGCGTATTAAAATTGACTTTTTTGTGAAGATTAAGGGAGAATTGCTTTATCGATATATCAATCAACAAAGGTGCATTAGGTGCATCGCGTTGTACGTAATAACCATTCAGGATAACATGGAGAGGTATTATGATGAATCCTACGAAATCAAAGCTGCTTGTTGCTAGCTTATTTGTATCGATGCTAGGCGTTTCGTTACCTGCTGACGCTCAATCTGCTGAACAATGGCGTACAAAGATTCAAGAGGAATATAATCTTGCAAGCTCTGAAACTCCTGTCACCGAAGAGTTAAATAGCTTAAAGGATCTTCAGGAATGGTAAGCTAGAATTGAACAGGAATATAATCTCACCAATTCGGGAACTCCTGTTACCGACGAGTTCGCTTTTAGTAGTAAATAAGACTAAGTAGGTTGGGGCTAGTAGCTCTTTTTTTGGTATGGAATCCATTTTCCTTAGAGAGTGCGATCGCTTAATGGTGTTGTGACAACAATCACACTTATTCACGATCGAGATCGTCTCCCTAGCACGTCGATA
>CAXTCQ010000203.1:1023-15061 GCA_964242965.1 uncultured Calothrix sp.
CTGGAATAATTATAAATAACTGAACTCTAGCCGAGTCATTAATAGGGAACACACTTTCGCGCCGTCAGCCTTTTATTAGTCTGTCGGTTTTTTGTATTTAGGTATTTCCTTAGCGCAGTAATGTGATGACAATCACACCCATTTAGGATCGAGATCGTCTTCTAATAATTTTTATACTGGAATAATTATAAATAACTGAACTCTAGCCGAGTCATTAATAGGGAACACACTAACTACCGACAGCCTTATATAAGACTGTCGGTTTTTTGTCTTATTAAGAAAGGATAATTGGGAAGATAGAGTTGTTCGTTGTCTATTAAATCAAAGTTCCCCACTACTTGTTATTAACTTGACAGGGCTGCTGCCGGGGTCACTAGCAAGTGTGGGGAGTTACAATCAAAATTGGGAATGTGTTTTCGATGCTTGAGTACTAAAAAGTACGCGCTCGTTTAAATTAAGACATCCCTTGAATGATGTAATCAAAGTAAGGCGCAGCTTCAGCAGCGTCTTCAGCGTTGAGTAAATCGAGGGAGGCATTTTTTAAACAAACCATAGCTTCTGCCATGCCAGCGAGGGGAACACCCAAGGAATTATACATTTCCCGTGCGCCGACTAAACCGATTTTTTCAATAGGTTCGATATCGCCAGCTAGGACACCATAGGTGACGAGACGCAAGTACCAGCCGAAATCGCGGATACATTGGGCACGCTCGCGTTGTCCGTAAGCATTACCTCCTGGTGAAATAAAATCAGGACGCTTGCGCCAAAGTTGTTTAGTTGCTTCTTGGACTATCTTTTTTTCGTTTTCAGATAAAGTGCCGACAATGCGAACCCGAGAAATGCCGGTTTGCAAAAAGTCTTCAATGTTTTTGAGTTCACCGCTACTGGGGTAACGCAGTTCGTCGTCGGCTTTGAGAATAACTTGGCTGACTACAGTCATAATTGATCCGCGATCGCGTAACTATATTATTTGTTAGTTTAACGAGTCTTGTGGACACAGTGAAGAGGCTAGTGCATTCAATGTATTGAAAATATACGTTTAGGAAGGGAAAGGGGGAAAGGGGAAAGGGGAATGGGAGAATAGGGGGAAAGCGATAACTCCTAACACAAGAACTCCGCTCCTCAATAAGAAATGCAAAATTTCAAGAGACGCGAAATTACCCTTTGGGAACACTTCGTGAACGCGTCTCTACATGGACTAACTCCTAACTCCTAACTCCTAACTCCTAACTCCTAACTAAAAATGACTATTTGGCAGCAGGGTGAATTAATCGAAGTTGAAATTACCGACTTGAACGATGACGGTGATGGTGTTGGACGTGCTTTAGAACGGGTAGTGTTTGTCCCGGATACTGTAGTCGGCGATCGCATTATTGCACGCCTTGTCTATGTCAAACCAAAGTACGGACACGCTAAGTTAAAAGAAATTTTGCAACCATCCCCGTACCGCATTCGTCCAAGTTGCATTGTGGCAGATAAATGTGGCGGTTGTCAGTGGCAACATATTGATTATCAATATCAAATTGAAGCCAAACGCAATCAAGTTATACAAGCTTTGGAACGCATCGGTGGGTTTGTTGCCCCTCGTGTCGATGCAGTATTAGCTGCGGGTGAGGCTTTGGGATATCGCAATAAGTCTACTTACCCTGTTGGACAATCGGCGACAGGAAATATTGTTGCAGGTTATTACCAAAAAGGTAGCCATCAAATTGTGAATTTAAATCAATGCCCGGTGCAAGACGAGCGTTTGAACCCATTGTTGCGGGATGTTAAGCAAGATATTCAAAATCAAGGTTGGCAAGCTTATGACGAAAAGCGTCATACCGGGTTAATCCGGCATTTGGGTTTACGAATCGGTAGGCGGACGGGCGAAATGTTGCTGACACTGGTGGTAAAAGATTGGAATATACCAGAAATTGGTAAGATAGCACAAGAGTGGTTACACCGCTATCCCCCATTGATAGGAGTAATGTTAAACCGGAATGACGAACGTACTAATGCCATTTTTGGAAATGAAACTCGCTCTTATGCTGGCAAATCTTTTTTACGCGAGGAATTTGCAGGACTTGAGTTTCAAATACGTGCAGATACGTTCTTTCAGGTTTACACAGAAACGGCGGAGGCGTTATTGGAACAAATTCAATTAGAACTATGTCTAAAGGGCGAGGAAAAAATACTTGATGCCTATTGTGGCATTGGAACTTTAACTTTGCCACTTGCAAAACAAGCTGGTTTTGTAACGGGTTTGGAAATACAACCAAAATCTGTCCAACAAGCTCGGTCAAATGCTCGACTCAATGGTATTGATAACGTTTTGTTTCATGCGGGAACAGTTGAGAAATTACTCCCAGAAATGAATATTCAGCCCGATGTCGTAGTCCTAGATCCACCTCGCAAAGGATGCGATAGGCACGTTATTGATGCATTACTCGAATCAAAACCCGAACGCATTGTTTATGTGAGTTGTAAAGTTGCCACTTTGGCACGCGACTTAAAATTACTTTGTCAAGATGGAGTGTATGCTCTCACGCGAGTTCAACCGGCTGATTTCTTTCCCCAGACTCCACATGTGGAAACTGCGGCATTTCTTGTGCGACAGCACAAAGTGGAAGCCCGTGGCATCGCAATAGACAAGAATAGTAATTCCTTTACAAAAACTCAAATTTTAGATTTGTAGTCCAGTGCATATTAAAAATGCTAAACTTGAATTAAGGTAAAAATATAATTGATTTCGATTAAAGAAATTGAAGTTGTATTGTCACTCGATGATAAAAATTAGGTTGTCTAAATTACAAATCAGCTATTAATTGAGTACCTTAATGCTCATATTAATTAGGTGCATCTATTAGTTTTTAACTGTTTTAGCAGATAAAAATCAACCATTTGATAAATGAACAAACTAATAACATTGAGAAAGACATTACTTCCAAGCATTTTCCAAATTTAGTTTTCAAGACGCAGATTTGAAGGCAACACGACCACCTCAATATTTATCAGGGTGCCTGTGACAGCAAACTGATGTCTAGCAAACTCTGAAGGCTATGGGGTTATCCTTGTGATTACTATCTCGCTCCGTCCCGTTGGACGAAATTGGGGCACTATTAGTTTCGCCTCAACCCTTTATCTCTGCCCAATCTTAGATTTGCTATTGGCAGAAATTCCGACAAAAATGCAAGCAGAACTACGTCTAGGACTCCAAGAAGCCCTAGTAAATGCTGCTAAACATGGTAATAATCTTGACCCCGGTAAAAAAGTTATAGTCCGTTTTTCGTTAATAGACAATCAGTATTGGTGGGTAATATCCGATCAAGGTGGTGGCTTTAGTCCAACATCGAATGACGAAGACGATCCCACAGAATTTTTACCACCTGATGAGTCAGAAAATGGTCGAGGTATGTGTATTCTCCACCAAATTTTTGACCAAGTTGAATGGAACAAAAAGGGTACTGAGTTGCGGCTGTGCAAACAGCTAGAGACTAGACCTCGACTGTCTTTGAGAAGATGAAAGAGAGTAGGGAGTTAGGAGGAGCGGAGTTGTTAATTAACTGCTCTGTACTTGACTAAATTCCTAATTTCCTTTATTACTCCTAACTCCTCACTCTTAACTCTCAACTCCTAACTTCCCTTACTCCCATGTGTGGGACAAGGTGGTGCGGAAATTGAACGGTCTAGCCAGCCAGTTGCTTGCTGAAGTCTTGGGAGTGCTTCTTGAGATTCGTCTTTAAGTAGAAATACTAATGCGGCTGCAACTTGTTCGCTAGCGCGGGCTTTGCGGTTCGACTTCAGACGATGCCAGTCATTCGGCGAAATAGAGAGTTTTTCCATCAGCGCTTGAGCAAGTTCTAAAGCGCTTAATTCTTGTAGCTGGTTGTTTGTAACAGTTTGTGTCGGTTGAGACATTATAATTTATCCTTTGTTATTTGTCTGTTGTTACTTGTCAGTTGTCATTCGTAATTACCACGCTCCAACTGACCACTGACCACTGACCCCTGACCAATGACAAATAAATATTTGCGGCTAACATAAGGTTGTACTATAACCAAATTTGGATTTAACTTTAGTTTACAACCTTTACATGAAGCCCTCTAAACAACCATCTGAGCCGTCGGATGCAGAAAATCGATCTTTGGAATTTGCACAAGAACTTGAACTTATTGAGTTACAGCTGATTGCTCTTAAGGAACGTTTCAACCAGGTGGAGTGCGATCGCGTAGTTCAAACCCAGTTGCACGAACGCATTGAAGAATTGCATCAAAGCCAGTTACCGTCCATGAAAACCGAGTTGAAGCTGATTGAGCAGCAGTTGGAAGTGCTGGAAATCAATCTAGAAAGCCAGCTATTTAATTGGCGCAGTATCAAAGATCCATTTTGGCAGATTATTCGATTTAGTGGATTGGGCGTTATTATAGGCTGGTTATTAAAGTCTTTTGTCTAATTTTAAGTTAGGAGTTAGGAGTTAGGAGTTAGGAGTTAGAAGTTATTAATTAGTATCTATGACTCCCTGTACTTGCCTCACTCTCTCCACTCCAAGAACACTCCCTTGACTCCCCCTTCCCCTATCCCCTATTCCTCACTCATAACTCCTAACTCCTCACTTTCTTAAGTACAAACTATGATTGAAAAACGCATTGCTGAAATACTACGTAGCGGACAACATCAGGAGTCAGTTACAGTCAAAGGTTGGGTACGCACTAAACGCGAACTCAAAGGTTTTTCCTTTATCGAAGTAAATGATGGTTCGTCGATGGCAAGTTTGCAGGTAGTCATCAACGAAGACGTACCCGATTATGAAAATCATCTCAAAAAATTAAATACAGGTGCTTCTGTCGAAGTCGATGGGGTAGTCGTTGCATCGCAAGGGAAAGGACAGCGGATTGAAGTTAAGGCGAAGTCAGTACAAGTGTACGGTGAAGCCGATCCCGAAACCTATCCTTTACAGAAAAAACGGCATTCATTTGAGTTTTTGCGGACAATTGGGCATTTGCGATCGCGTACCAATTCGTTTGGTGCGGTTTTTCGCGTCCGCAACGCTTGTGCGACTGCAATTCATCAATTCTTCCAAGAACGCGGCTTTATGTGGGTACACACCCCAATTATCACCGCTAGCGACTGCGAAGGTGCAGGGGAGATGTTCAGCGTTACAGGGTTTGATTTAAACAAAGTTCCCCGCACCAAAGATAATGCGATCGATTACAGCAAAGATTTTTTCGCTAAACCGACATACCTAACAGTTAGCGGACAACTCGAAGCCGAAGTTATGGCGATGGCTTTTAGTAATGTTTACACATTCGGTCCCACCTTCCGCGCTGAAAATTCTAATACTTCGCGTCACCTAGCAGAATTTTGGATGGTGGAGCCAGAAATGGCATTTTGTGACTTGAAGGAAGACATGGATTTAGCCGAGGCTTTTCTCAAACATATTTTTAAATATGTGATGGAAACATGCCCAGAAGATATGGAATTTTTCAACGAACGTATAGATAAAACGGTTATAGAGACGGCAGAAAATATTATTAATAATCAGTTCGAGCGGATTACATATACTGAAGCTGTCAAACTCTTAGAAAAAGCCGATACTAAGTTTGAGTACCCTGTTAGTTGGGGTACAGATTTGCAATCGGAACACGAGCGGTATTTATGCGAACAGTTGTTTAAAAAGCCGACAATTGTTACTAATTATCCGGCGCAAATCAAGGCGTTTTATATGCGCTTAGATGAAGATGAGAAAACCGTTTCAGCAATGGATATTCTTGCACCGAAAATCGGCGAACTGGTTGGTGGTTCGCAGCGGGAAGAACGATTAGATGTGTTGGAAAAACGGGTGTTAGCGCAAGGAATGAAAACCGAGGATTTATGGTGGTATCTCGACTTGCGGAGATTTGGCACAGTTCCCCATGCTGGGTTTGGTTTGGGGTTTGAAAGAGTGGTGCAATTTATGACGGGGATGGGAAATATTCGTGATGTGATTCCATTTCCACGGACACCACAGAGTGCGGAGTTTTAGAACCTCACCCCTAACTCCTCCCCCCTTGCGAGGAGGGGAGTTTTTTATTTATTCAATAGTTTGTATGTGGAGATGCAAAATTTTGCATCTCAATATTTTTGCATTGCTCTTTTTTTGCTCTTATGAGTTCCTCTGCTGTACACACACCAGCAGGAGATAGATAACCGAAAAAAAGTTGTGGCTTTTTTGAGAAAAGCGTTAAGAATCAGTCAAAATTTGTTAAAGTCATTTTTGCAAAAATATGGTTTAAACTGAAAAAAAATTTTAGTTGTAGCGACTGTCTTGAAAGTCAAGCGATGCCACCAAATTTGACCTCAAGCACCCTCCCCGACCTGCAACGCTTAAGTAATTTGGTCATCGAAAGCACTCGAAGGTGTGGAAGCCATTGCTGAGTAGATATCTCGTGATTCAGCTTCCTATGCTGGGGTAATGTTTAAAAGATACTTGATGTAACCATAAATTTAAGTAATTACCCGCTTTTAAGTCCCATTGTCCCTGAGTTTAAAGAAGATAGCATTCGGGAAGTCTTTGCCTGTAGTTATCGATTCTTTATCAAGTTCGCCCTGGAGACTGTAACTATTGCAGCAGCTATACATGGGAAGAGACTTTTGAGTTAGTAATTGAGTTTTATAACATTACGATTTTAAAACATATATTTATGTTAGGTTTGCTTATGCCAACTTCTATTTAAGTATAATTATTGTAAATACCTCAATCGAATAGCTGATTATGGTGCAAGCAATTCAAGCTAGCGAACTAACCCTGCGTGAAGTCAAAACAAAATTTGGTTTGGAAGAAAGTCAAGATACATCGTTTTTTATGGAATGGCAAGAAAGTTTGCCGGGATTAACCGATGTTCAAAAACAAAGACTTGACGAAATCAAAGCAAATTTCCTTTATTTAAGCGAATATCCAATGTCGGAGGAAGTTGTTAAGTTAGTAATGATTTCTCCGCTGTTGGCAATGGCTGGTTTTTATAGTCCTCCATTTCGCATTCGCACAGAGAACTCAATTAAAATTAGCTTAGAAGAAAATGAAGAAGAAGTAAGGGGAAGAATTGATATTATTGTTTTGCAAGAAAAACTTTGGGTTTTAGTAATTGAATCGAAAGAAGCAGGTTTTTCTTTAAAGGAAGCGATTCCTCAAGCTTTAACTTATATGATGGCAACACCTGCACTCGAAGTTCCAGCGTTTTCTCTTGTTACTAATGGTAGCGAATTTAGGTTTATTAAATTACTAGTTCAACCTGTTCCAAAATATGCATTCTCAGATTTACTGACGCTACAACGTCGTGAAAATGATTTATATAGTGTTGAAGGGATTTTGCAAAAATTAGCTGATTTGATGCGTAAATAATAGGTGAATAATAAATAAAAATTATAAAATAGGTTAGCTGCATTGATATAAATTTAAGACTAAAAGCATTTATAATAGCTTTTTTTCGTAGTGCTATTCATGGAGGCTTTAGCAAAGGGTGATAGGAGGCAGTCTAATCGTATATCATACCCTATCTTTTTTACAGCACCCTTTAGTTGATTGTAGGTGGATTGAATTAATAGCAGCACATAAATTCATTCGTGGTGTTCAGATCCCCGACTTTTTAAAGAAGTCGGGGATCTAACATTTCACGCATGATTTAGAACTACTGTAAGTAGATAAGTGGAATAAAACTTAACTATGTAAACAAATCTATTAGAGGCTTCTAGTTGTGCTCAAGCGCAACTACTAACCAATGATAATTTATTATACCGACTTACTTACGTTTAATTACTATTTACGTGAGAGTAACAAAAATGCTAAATGAAACTCTATTTGCTTCCATGATATTTGAGACTCTTGATAAACCTTAGTATTAAAACCAGCTTTATCTGTCAGATCATAGATTTCTGGTACATCGCACATACCATAATCAACGGCTAAAAGAATTTGTCCGTTATTCTCTAACCTAGAATCAACATCGACTAAAAATTGTTGAAAATGTTTGTATGCTGGGTCAAAAGCAATTCTAAAACGTATATCTTCAATTCCACCTGGGTCATCTTTGATGAAAGGGATATTCCAAAAAATAATATCAAACTTTTCTTGAGGAACATTTTCAAATAGATTTCCTTGATATATATCGCATTGAACATTCCACCATAAAGCATTTGCTTTTGCGTTGAGAACTGCCATTGGTGCGATGTCAGAAGCACTAGCAATAACTCCTGGAATTTTGGCAGCATTTAAGATTGCTGCACCTGTTCCAGTACCCATTTCAAAGATTCGGCAACGGTTGTTTATTTGAAGAAAATTTCTGGCTAGTTTCTCGATGACTTCGGCTAATATAGGTGTATTTAAATCGGGTGGAAAGACTGTTGGCAATACTACCACTTCTTGACCGCAGAAATCCATTGTCCCATATGGAGTGTTGCTAACATAGTTCTTAGCAATTTCTATAAGTTGCGACTTATTCATTTTTTATGCTGTTTAATCGTTGCATTTTAATGTTCTAAAATGCGAACATTAATTATTAATATATTCATTATATAAAATCAAGTTATTAATCAGACTGTGGGAAATACCGAAAAATGTTTGCTTGCTAAATAAATTTACTAGCAAATACCGCAAGCGTGAGTAATAATATTTGAGGGCAGGCAAAATTGTACTTTACTAATTTGAAGTATAAATTTAAATGTAGAGACGCTTTCTTTCGCGTCTCTGAAAAGTTTTTGGGATAACAAAAAATCCTTTTGATACCTGGTAGCAACACCAGATTTTAGTATTTGAAGGTAGGCAAGATGCCTACCCGAAGCAATCAAAAATTATAAACTGGCTCTAGCGCGAAGTACTGTATTGGGAAAAAGCGCTTGAAACCCAGATTGACGTTCGTTTTCAGCTTCGGGACCAGTATCCCAGAGACTTTCGTAATAGAAAAATGCTACGCCTAACCCACGTTCTTGGGCAGCCCGCACCTGTGATTGAATCTGCCGTATGGGGATGCGACGAGTCCGCAATCCGGCTATAACTCCAATGCCAGTAGGCATCCATTTTTGCGTTTCTAGGATTTCTGGACGGGTAATTTTGCCGATAAATGATTGCAAATCGTCGTGGTAAACTTGCATAATTAGCTCGTCAACGATATCTAGACGCACCCAATTGAGCCAGTCTTGGAGTTGAAATTTGTAGGCAAAGTCGTAATAATTCGGCGAAACCGAGAAAATCGCATTTGGTTTTCTCACTCTCACAGCTTGGTTGAGTTGCAGCATGAATGCCGTAATTTTATCAGCTCGCCAACGCTTCCACGATTGGTCTTGATAATTTGCTGGGGGTGCTTTTCCGGTTTCTTGGGTATATAGAGCAACAGTATATTTATCGTAACCAAATTCTTGAGGTAGGCTCATGTGGTCGTCGAACTGAATACCGTCGGCATCGTATTGAGTAACAATTTCTAGCACGAGGTCGGTGATAAACTTTTGAACTTCGGGATGGAAAGGATTGAGCCAAGCCACTTCACCTGCTGCACTAATCGAGACTTGGCTGCCATCACGCTTTTGCGTTAGCCAATCTGGGTGGTTGAATGCTAGTTCCGAGGTTTCGGGAGTCATAAAGCCGAATTCAAACCAGGGAATCGCTAGTAAACCTTGGCGATGTGCTTGGTTGATGACATCCGCAATAATATCGTGTCCGTCTGTCCCTTTATATACAAACGGTTGAATTTCCTCTCGTCGCGCTACGGCACTGGGATACATGACATATCCTGAATTCCAAACCACTGGGTAAACTGTGTTAAAGTTCAACCGCCGCAATTGCGTCATCGCCTCTTTAACTTTAGTGCGATCGCGTAACACATCCAAATCATTATTCGTCATCCAAACTCCGCGAATCTCCTGCTGGGGACGCTGACGAACTGGTTGTGGAATTGGTTGTGGGATTGGTTGTGGGATTCCTGGAATTGGTTGTGGGATTGGTTGTGGAATTCCTGGAATGGTTTGTGGAATTGCTGGAATGGGTTGTGGGATTGGTTGTGGAATCGGAATTGGTGTCGGGATTGGTTGCGGAATATCCCCAGTAGTTGCAGGTGGAAACTGCGGTGATGGGGGTAATGGCAACGGTTGAGGAAATGCTGGAGGTTGGGGAATTGGCAGTGGTTGAGGAAATTGTGCCAAAGCAGGGGCAAATGTTCCCGATAGCACAATCGTAATGAAGGATATTAGAAATAATATCGGTAAAAAAGATTTAAGCGGACGTTGCCCAACTTGTAGAATGGTATGTAATTTCATTGGCTTGAATGAGACGTTAGCTACCCACGCACGCCATCGCATGTTTTTGTGATGGAATCTACTCGCCATATAGTTTACAGGTATTTATGCGTATTAAAGGAGTTTATTGGTAGTGGTTCACTCAATACCAGGCATCGAATTAATGCATCAGGAAACCTGACACAGACCCGAAGAAGTAGGATTAATGACGCAGCGAGTTTCGGAGTAGTGCCCGTGACAATTTATTATTGGTGAGAGAATAGTAGCGAGCTTTAGCTTTGGTAATTTTCCGAGCTTTGCGGAACAATAAGTATAGGTATTATTGATTAACGAGAAGAATTGTTGTGTCTTTTAACTTTGAAGAGTTATTAAAAGATTACATTAATGAATTGTTCCTCGTACAGGGTTCCCTTGGCGTAGCCACCCTAAAAGGTCGTAAAGCTACTAAAATTGAGCGTCAGCAGTACAATAACTTTTTATTATGAAAGAAGAATACGATTTTTCCCAGTCAGTTAAAAATCCATACTTTAAGAAGCTGAAAAAGCAAGTAACTATTCGGCTTATGAAGAAACTGTCGAGTATTTCAAGAAGCTTGCAGAAGATACAGGTATTCCTTACCAAAGCTTGATTAATCTTTACCTGCAAGACTGTGTGCGATCGCAACGTAAACCTTTGTTAGAGTGGGTTCCTAATTCTTAGAGATTTTACGCGCTTCGCACAATTCCTCAATGTACTTTTTACTTTTACCTTGTTGTACTAGTACTCCACCACCGCTTTCTTACGGCTATAATTTTCTACGTATTTAGGTGTCTTTATACCTTCTTGTAATCTCGAATCTACGACAATTTCACCTGGAACTAATTGCAAAGGCAAAATACCAGCCCATATAGGTAAACTGTAATCAGCTTCATCATCATTTGGCATTCCCGTTCGTACTTTTGCAGATGCTTCGGTTAACGGTAATGAAAGTACTAAAGTTCCTTGTAATTCGGCGCGGTTGGGTTGACGTATTTCTTTCCATCTTCCCGGTATGATATGTTCGGTAAAAGCGTGCAAAGCTTCCTGTTTTTCATCGAGTTCGCTGACTATTTGAGCAGTGCCAAATATGACCGCAGAACGGTAGTTCATACTGTGGTGAAATGCTGAACGTGCTAGCACTAAACCATCAAGTAATGTGACTGTAACGCAAACTTCGATACCTCCAAGTAAGCTACGTAACATTCGGCTAGCGGGTGAACCGTGAATGTAGAGTTTATCGTTAATTCTACCGTAGGTTGTGGGAATCACAAATGGTTGGTTATCAATGCTAAATCCAACGTAACAAACTAAGCCTTCGTCCAATATGTCGTAGATTGTTTGAAGTTCGTAATTACTGCGTTGAGGCAGTCTTTTGATTTGACTGCGTTGGGTAGTAATTAATTTTTTTTGGTTGATTTCATTCTCGTTGTTATTCATAATTATCTCCTGAAAATCCTGTGAGGTCGGCATCCTACCTGCCCTTTATCAAAAGACGATACCTATCTAACGCCTGCTGAAACTAAAGCAAATCTAAATACATGGCGTTACTTTCAACAAAACCGAGACTTGTATAAACGGGTTTACCTGCTGGTGAGGCATTTAATATTACTCGCGTACAGCCAATGTTTTTTAAATAATCGACTGCTGTATTTGTTAATTGCTTGCCTATACCTTTTCTACGATGTGCTGGTTCAATATATACGCCCCAGATATAGCCAAATTTACGATAATTTGATTTAATGACATTTGGGTATAAGCCTGCATAGAGTTGACAGCTAGCGGAACCGACAATAATACCATTCACTTCTGCGACAAAGGCTTGATAAAATAAGTTTTGACGGGCATTTTCAATAAAATTGAGTATAATTTGTTGCCAGTTCTCTTCAATCGCATCTTCGGAAATGCCAATATCAAGCCACATTTTATAAAAGTGTTCGGCAATGAGAATTTCTTCTTCTACATTTGCCTCTCTGGTGAAAATATTTTTTGCTGTTTGCATCTTTGAATCGACGCTTGTTGTAACTACTAACATCAGCGTATGATTCAAATTGGTAGGTAGCAAGAGCCAATTTGTTGATTTTATGCCAGTCCACTTCTAAGGGCGGATTTATTGGAATATCTCGTTTGCTTACAGGTTGATTCGATGAACCCACCCGTATAGGAGTAGAAAATATGGATTTAGCAATTACGCTGGATAGCTATTTGCCGTTACCACTGCACCAGCAACTCTATCAAGAATTGCGTCAAGCAATTCTTGAAGGTCGGTTGCTACCGGGAAGACGCATTCCTTCGACGCGGGATATAGCAAAGTCTTTGGGGGTGTCGCGCAGTACTGTTACGCAAAGTTACGAACAACTTCTAAGTGAAGGCTATTTAGAAACTGTTGTTGGTTCGGGAACTTATGTTTGTAGGCAGCTTCCAGATAATTTCTTGAATTCTCAAGCTATTGAAATAGTCGAGAAAATTACCAGTTCGCCAGCTAAATTATCGCGGTATGGAAAGACACTCTTGAATATAGAAAATGTCCCAAGAGTTAAAGAGGAAAAATTTGAAATTAGCTTTCGTTACGGTCGTCCGGCTTTTAATGAGTTTCCTATTAAGTTGTGGCGTTCTTTACTTGGACGATACTGCTGTGCAAGCTTAGACTGGCTGGATTATTCAGTAGAACCGTTGGGATATAAACCTTTGCAGGAAGCTGTTGCTACTTATATTTCGCGTGTGCGTGCTGTGAATTGCGAACCAGAACAAATATTAATTACCAACGGTACGCAGCAAGCATTGGATTTAATTATGCGCTTGCTAATTGAACCAGGCGAAATTATTGCTTTGGAAGAACCTGGTTATCTGAGTGCGAGATTGATTTTTCAAACCTATGGTGCAAAGTTATTACCGATAGCTGTTGATGAGTCGGGTTTAATAGTAAGTAAACTAACAAATTCTGCAAATCAAAATATTCGACTTGTTTACGTTACCCCCTCGCATCAGTTTCCTACAGGTGCAATTCTCTCATTACCGCGACGACTAGAATTATTAGCTTGGGCTGCACAAAATGGGGCGTTAATTATCGAGGATGATTATGATAGCGAATACCGTTATGGTGATAGACCAATTCCAGCGTTGCAAGGATTGGCTCGAAGTGATTCAGTGTTGTATATTGGGACTTTTTCTAAAGTGCTATTTCCGTCGCTACGAATCGGTTATTTAGTACTGCCAAAAAGTTTATTACCCATTTTTGCCCGCGCTAAATGGTTGAGTGACCGACATTTGCCGATTTTAGAACAGCAAGTGCTAGCTGATTTTATCGCGGAAGGGCATTTAGAACGGCATATTAGAAAAATGCGATCGCTTTATGACTGTCGTCGTCAAGTTCTCGTGCAAGCGTTGCGATACCATTTTGGAGAAAAAGCGATAGTTTTGGGCGAAAAAGCTGGTTTACACGTTATGGTAAACCTGAAAACCCATCTTAGTGATAATGAGATTATTCAGCGTGCAGCAAAAGTTGGAGTCGGGATGATGTCAGCTTCAACACAATATTTAGAGTCTAGCAGTTCGGGTGAATTTATTTTTGGTTATGGTGAATTAAACGAACAGCAACTTGTCGAAGCTATCCGCAGGTTGGAAGAAGTGCTAAGTCAGGATTAAAAAGCAATGTATGGCAAAATGGGCAAAATCTGGCTTAGATTGGACTATTGCAAATCTGGCAAGGAGTTAAGAGTTAGGAGTTAGGAGTTAGGAGTTAGGAGTTAATTTACTTCACTCCCCCCACTTACCCAGGCTA
>CAXTCQ010000204.1:0-15004 GCA_964242965.1 uncultured Calothrix sp.
AACCCTTCACTTCGTTCGAGGGTAAACTCCGTGAAGGGTTCGAGGGCAAGCCTTTGTGGTTAATTTCTTAACCTATCAAAACTAATGACATGAAGCACTAGTTTTTACACGATATTAACTGACTCGAATTGCATGTTCTTGAGTGTTGCTAGCAAATCGCTACCCGAACTAATCAAAGTGTCGTTGCCGCTAATACTCACTGATAAGATGCTATCCGCTGTAATGGTACTACCGCGACTGATTTGGTCGTTGCTGCCATAATTAAAGATAGTCACCGAACCAGTACCAGCATCAAGTAAAAATTGGTCTGCACCGCTACCACCAAAGACAGTATCATTACCAATGCTAGATGAAATGACATTATTACCTTCGTTGGCGTAGATTAAGTCATCACCTGCACCTGAATAAATAAAGTCACCCTTAGAACCGCCGAAAATCAAGTTCTTGCCGGAACCAGTGGTGATTTTGTTAGTACCTTCATTGGCGTAGATAATATTATTACCATTGCCGAAGAAAAACACATCATCACCCGAACCACCGTAGGCAATGTTATTACTATTACCCGCAATGATTGTATTTTTGCCTTCGTTGCCGTATATGATATTGTTGCCTTCACCAACGTCAAATAATTCGTCTTTGTCGCTACCATAAAGGATATCGTTACCTTTACTGCCTTGAATTTGGGTAGCTGGTAGGTTTTGTCCGCTTATACCTACACGAGGATCGAGGTTGAGAGATTTATCCAAACCAAGAACAATAATTTCGTTATTGTCGATTCCGGGAGGACGACCGATTGAAAATGGATAATTATTGTCGTTAGCAACCAAGATGGTTTTTTCGTCGATTACTAACACATCCTCGATGGTTTGAAAGGGGAATTTAAAGTTAGTACTACCATCTTCGTTGAGGTCGTTGGGGTCTTGGATGGTGAGTAAATCAGCGACTTCTTGTTTAGCTACAAAACCGTTGGTATCCTTTTGGGAGAAATCAACTTTATAGATTTTCTTGAACTTCGCTGCGTCTCCCTGATTATTATCGCGTTCGATAACTAAATATTCGTTGGCATTAACAACCGTAAAATCACCAATAGCATTGGTAGCACTTTCCATTTTGTAGTAGCCAACCAAGCCTTGATATTGCTTAGAAGCGATATCAAAATCATAAATTCGCAACGACCCAGCAGGGTCACCGACAACTGTACCTTCGAGTAGCGGGTATAACGTAGTTTTGTCGGGACTAATTGCCATCCCTTCAAAACCCCTGGAACTACCGAGGTTTGATACTGCGGGTGTACCTACATAAAGGTCGCGGATGGTATCGCCTGTACCAGGAAAGTCAGTAAAGAAACCGTCAACACCCAACTCGATAAATTGCTTGTACTCGTTGGCTGGGTTGCCGTTGTAGTCGGGGGCAAGAAATACGCCTTCGTTACGAAGAGTATAAAGGTGTACAAGCAAGTTTGCGGCGTGGGCATCTTGTACCAAGGTGGTAGGTGCTAACAATTTACCATCGCTACCTGCTGGCACAATTAAACGCTTGTTCGGACCAATACCGGATGCATAATTGGCGATTTCTGTGAGTTCTGCGGGTTTGGTGAGGTCGCCGTAAGTGCGTTGGTCGCCGTTGACTATAAAATCATAAGGGCGATCGCTTGCACCGCCAAATAGCTGTACCAAGGGCAAATCGACTTTTGCATTGGGCATAATTACATCGTTCAATTCCTTGAGGTTGCCAGTTTCAAAGGACTGAATGAATACCCGTTTGGGGTCGGTGAAGTTTTTCGCAACGAGGGTATCAACTAGTTTTTGTCCCAAGTTGATATTGATAGAAGTACCGTCGATGGTTTTTCCTTCGCTAGCAAAGTACGTTGGATGCTTGGTTTCTGGGTATATGCCAATTTTGCGTCCGGTTTCTGTTTCGACTTGCTGTACTAAATCGATGATTTCTTCCAAGGTGGGGACTTGGAGTTTATCGTTATTAAACTCAGTTCCTCGTAAAGCTGGTAAACGCTCGATGGCATTTAGGGTTTTGAGTTCGGCTAGGGTAAAATCTTCGGTAAACCAACCGTTTATAGTACGTCCGTCGATGACTTTGGTTGTTAAACGGTCGGCAAATTCCGGACGCTGGTAAACGTCGGTGCTGGTATCGGTATTATTGAGACTACCGTCAGCGTTGAGGACAGCCAAAGCGTTTTCGTGACGGGCAACCAAGATACCATCTTTGGTAGCGACTAAATCGGGTTCGATGAAATCCGCACCTTGCGCGATCGCAACTTTGTACGCAGCTAAAGTATGTTCGGGACGCTCTCCACTCGCACCTCTATGCCCTATCACAATGGGGGCATTTTTGTCAAGAGTGTTGAACTCGGTTTTTTTGAGGACATCGGCATTTTGAGGCGAACGCACAAAGGGGGAAACGATTTGGTCTCGGACTAAATCGCCCGTACCGGGGAAGTCGGTGAAGTAACCATCGACACCCAAATTAATAAATTGTTGAAATTCGAGTTCGGGATTGCCGTTGTAGTCGGCGGCTAAATAACGGCTTTCGTTACGGAAGGTGTAAGGATGAACTTGTAACCCGGCAGCATGAGCATCAGTAATTAGGGATGTTGGAGGTAAGGTGGTTTTGTCAGCGTCGTTAACTGCACCATCTTTGTTAACATCATCCGCGATGCCATCGTTGTCTGCATCTGTACCTTTGACGGAAACAATCATCCGCTTCCAAGGACCAATCCCATCCGCGTAAGTGGCGATTTCCTCCAACCCGGCAGGTGTCCGCAAGTCGCCATAAGTACGGGAGTCACCATTAACTACAAAATCGTAGGGTTTAATCTCGATTAACGAACCATCGAGCCGCACATCTTCAGCATCGAATAATTGTACCAAAGGCAGGTCAACCCCAGCTTCGGGCATGAGGGTACTATTCAATTCCTTGAGATTGCTGGTTTCAAATGACTGAATAAACACCCGGTTGGGGTCAGTAAATCCAGTTTCCACCAGCGTCTCGATTAATTTTTCTTCCAGCGATAAACCGAGTGCGTCATGGTAAGTCGGATGCTTGGTTTCCGGATAAATCCCGATTTTGCGTCCGGTGAGGGTTTCTTCCTGCTTCACCAAATTGATGATTTCATCGAGGGTGGGAATTTCAAACACTCCGTTAAAAGCCTGAGTGCGGAAATCTTGCGGCATTATAGCGCGGATGGTTTTGAGTTCCGCTAAAGTAAAATCGGAAACGAAAAAGCCTGACTCAGCCACACCATCAACTATTTTGGTAGTTTTGCGACTCGCAAATTCTGGGCGATCGCTAACGTCGGTAGTATTGATAATATTGGGTTCGTGACGTGCCACCAACACACCATCTTTGGTGGCGACTAAGTCGGGTTCGATAAAATCAGCACCTCGGTCGATGGCTAATTTGTAAGCTGCTAAAGTATGTTCGGGTAGTTCTCCACTTGCGCCACGATGTCCAATTACCAAGGGAGACTGACCATTGAGAGTATTGAGTTTAACCAGATTGGGTGTAGCGATAGGGGCTGCGAGTAACTTCCCAGTTGTATCAAAATTTAGTAAGTAGGGACCAAATTCATCACCGATCCAAATCGTGTTATCTTTGGCAATGGTAAATGATTCGATATCAAAATCCGCGCCTGTTAGTAGGCGATCGCTTGTGGCTTCATTCGTAATTTTAAAGGGGACTTTTCGATCGGGGTCGGCTAGCTGAATAAAATTTTGAATATTGACGCTACCATCACCCGCTTCCAAACCGCGAAAATTGGGGTCAACTTTATAAATGCGTAAAAGAAAATCCGAACTATTTGTCTTGGCTCCAAACCCATTATCGGGCATGAACCAAAATTCATTTTGATTCGCAAATTGAACTGCACTGAAACCTTGTACGGGTTGTCCAGGGAATAAACCAGTGCGACCATTGGCAGAAATATCTTTACCCGACGGGGGGCCATCTGCAAATGTATCTGCTGGAAAAACGGCGAAACCTTTGAGCGTAACTGCCATAATTTTATTCGTGGGGTAGTATGCTTGAAATTTTTCTTTTATTTATGCGGACACGATCTAAGTCTTAAATTCATAAAGCCTGCGGATACAGGCTTTATTTGTTTAGCCCCAAGCTTTCGCGTCAGGGCTATATGTTAGACGATACTTACAGACTCAAATTGCACGTTCTTGAGTGTTGCTAACAAATCACTACCCGCACTAATCAAAGTATCGTTACCGCTAATGCTTACCGATAAAAGACTGCCAGCAGCTAGAGTGCTACCGCGACTAATTTGGTCGCTGCTTCCGTAATTGAAGACAGTAGCTGCACCGTCGCCACCATTCAAAATCAACTTGTCATTACCGCCACCAAAATAGACAGTATCATTACCGATACCAACCCAAACGACGTTATTACCTTCGTTAGCGTAGATAAGATTAGTACCACCACCAGCAAAGATATAGTCGGCTTCGGAACCGCCGTAAATCGTATTATTACCGGAACCAGTGCTGATATTGTTGATACCTTCATTGCCGAAAATCACGTTGTTGCCATTGCCAAGGATGAAAATATCATCACCCGAACCGCCGTAAACAATATTATTTCCGTTACCAGCCGTAATCGTATTGGCGCCTTCGTTACCAAAGATGGTGTTATTACCTTCACCACCGTACATGCGATCGCGTCCCGAAGCACCATAAAGTAGGTCATCGCCATCACCACCAACCAAGGTGTTATCGCCTTCGTTACCAAAAATGATATCGTTACCAGCAGCACCATTAATATTATCGTTACCAGCATCACCATACAATGTATCGTTATCTGCTGTACCAAATTGGACTGGGTTCGTACCCGTCACAGCCTCATACATTGTTTGGTAGATGTTAACTTGGTCAACGAGTCCAGGGATTCCGGCAATATCGTTGCCGTAGCTGTTGTAACCTTGACCAACTAAGTTGGTGAGAGCTTCGGAACCAGCACCTTGGTAGTAAACGGGTACGGGACGGTTTGTGTGACTACCCCAACCATATTTACCGTCTGTCTGTGGATTGGAACCCCAGTAATGACCAACTTGCGTGTAATCATCAATCTCGGTCAGCGCTTGGGCACCTTTTGTTGCCAATTGAGTTGGGAAGTCCTCCGTTAAGGTTAAGTAATGGTCGTGGTCAGCAGTGACAATTAACAGGTTTTCTTCCCAACCACCATTTTTATTAATCCAATCGATGGTGCTACCAACAGCCTTATCGAAGTCCTTTACCGTCCCGATGAGGTTGTCCATGTTGTTATCATGTGCCGACCAATCGATATCCCCACCTTCAACCATTAACCAGAAACCATCTTTGTCTTTACCCAAAACATCGAGTGCAGCTGTAGTTAAATTTTCGAGAGTTGGGTTTTGGTTACGTTCTGTGGCAATGAAGCTAGCGTCGGTTTCTCCAGCTAGTAAGGGACGAGTAGTATCTTGCCTGAGTCCTTGGCTAGTGTTGACGCTGAACATATCCAAACCAGTGGTGCTGTAATCACCATCAGCGGAACTTACAGGTAAGTTACCATTTTGTCCGCGTGCGCCGTACAATCCTAAAAGCCTGTCACCATTATTCGGATCGATTGCAGCAGCTGTATCTGCCAGCACTGCCGCTGCATCAGTATCCCGTTCTAAGAAGGTGTAACCGTAGCGGTTGCTAGTGGGGTTGTTACTAAGTTCCTCGTAGGTCGATTTAGCAATGTACTCATTACTGGTATTCGGTTCGACTCCATTCGGTAAGGGATCGGCTGGGTTCGAGAAGGGATGACCGCCACCTAAAATTACGTCGGGCTGATAAACGCGAAGTTCCTGTTGCAAGATATTATCGAGCGATGGAAAGTCAGCATCATATTTATTGCGACGGTTGACATTCGCTGCCGCAGCGCCGGGGGTAGCATGGTCAATCGGTACGGAAGAAACCAAACCTGTTGATTTATCTAGTTTTTTTGCAGTTGCGAGAATACTTTCAATTGGTTGCTCGAAAATATCTACGCCGATGGCGTTATTGTAGCTCTTAACACCTGTATACAGAGTTGTGGCGGTATTCGCCGAGTCAGGATAGCTGTGTTTGATATATTCAGGGTCGTTACCAGGTGTCCAAGGATTTACACCACCGCGTTCAGGGTCATAACCAACTAAATTACCAACAGCATTAGGATTAGCGTTAGTAGCTCCACCCGATGCTGTAGTACCTGGGTTAAATGTAGGGTCAAAAGTGAAACCCGGCAGTATGGGGCTATCGCCAGTTGTAGAGATAGAATTATCCAGAGCGCCGTTACTCGTGTTAAATCTACCGCCTGCGGGTGCAATCGTTGTACCGTAGGTAGTTGCAAGCGTATAGTTAGAAAGCGTCTGGAAATTTAAACCTTCGCCTTTACCTGATGTGTAAAATTGAGCGCCATTTGCAATTGCACCAGCACGAGCCATTTCCCAGCCCATACCGTCGCCAATCATGATGATTACGTTCTTAGCCATTTTTTTCCCTCTAAATTTTATGTCGATAGGTTGCAGCGCGAATGCTCGACAATTCACTCAAATAGCTTTTACTGTTGACTTCACTGTATTAAACTGCACTAGTATTTTTTCAGTTATTATGCATTTCTACCTAAATACTAGAATGGCAGATGAAAGTTAAGAAAAAACCAATTTTAGATTAACAATTCTCTTTTAATAAAACTTAAATTTAAAGCCGAAATTGGCGGCAACAAAAACTTCAAATTGTAGGTTTTTTGTTAATTAATTTGTTATAACAAATTAACAATGTTATGCTTATTGCTAATTCAAAATCAGGAAAAAGAATAATAGTTATTCTCAAGTAATAAAAACGCTAAAAGCCCGGTGTCTTTTAGACACCGGGCTTTTAAAAAATTAATTCTGATTAACCGAAACGTCCAGAAACGTAATCGCGGGTGCGTTGGTCAATGGGGTTGTTAAAGATTTGGCTAGTAGCGCCAAATTCTACCATTTGACCGATGCGGCTTTCATCAGTACTAAAGAAAGCTGTGAAGTCGGAAACGCGCACGGCTTGCTGCATGTTATGAGTCACAATAGCGATAGTAAATTTCTCGCGCAAGTTGTGGATAAGTTCCTCAACTTTCATTGTGGCAATCGGGTCAAGTGCAGAACAAGGTTCATCCATAAGCAGGATTCTCGGTTGGACTGCGATCGCACGAGCAATACACAACCGCTGCTGCTGTCCACCAGACAATCCCAAAGCTGATTTATTCAACTTGTCTTTGACTTCATCCCAAAGTGCAGCACCTCGAATTGCTGTCTCGACGATTTCATCGAGTTTGGCTTTGGGTGTATGTCCGGCAATCCGCAAACCATAAGCGACGTTATCGTAAACGCTCATCGGAAAAAGGTTTGGCTTTTGGAACACCATCCCGATTTGACGACGCAGACGATTTAGATTGACGCGAGGTTCGTAGATATTTTGACCTGCAAATTCGACAGTCCCTTTAACAATTACATCACCTTCAAGTTCGCTAATACGGTTAATGGTTTTGATAAATGTCGATTTACCGCAACCACTCGGACCAATAATCGCAGTAACTTGATTTTGGTAAATATCCATTGAAATATTTTCAATGGCAGGTTTGGTGGTTTTAGCACCGTAAAAAAACGTTAGATTTCTGACTTTGATAGCTGGAATTAATTTATTCATGTTTGCCCAAGATGTGCGACAAAAATTAACAACACCATTTGTTCTTTAGTTCGTTCTTCGCTTGTTGGTGATCGTGCGAGAAAGAATACTGATGCACAAAATTAAAGCAAGCAAAACTATCGAGGTAGTCCACACTAACTGATATTTTTCTGGGGCTGGGTCATTGTAGAGATTGAAGATTAGTACAGGCAAAGATGCCGTCGGGCTAAATAAATTTTCCGACCAATCCAAGCTAAACAAAGCAGTGAAAAGCAGAGGTGCTGTTTCGCCAGCAGCACGGGCTACAGCTAATAAAACACCTGTAGTAATACCGGGTATTGCCGCTGCCAACACAACTTTAAATGTGGTTTGAAAACGGGTTCCTCCTAAAGCTGCGGAGGCAAGACGTTGAGGAGTGGGAACCAATTTTAATGCTTCTTCTGTAGTTAGGACAACCACAGGCAGCATAATTACAGCTAATGCAAAACCACCTGCGATCGCGCTAAATGCTTTAGTAGTAAAAACAAGTACACCGTAAGCAAATACACCGACAACAATCGAAGGTACACCAGTCAAAATTGTGGTAACAAAACGCACAAAACTAGCTATGGGGCTAGTTTGACCAAATTCGGCTAAAAAGATTCCCGTCATAATTCCGGCAGGAATGCTTAATAGCGAAGCGATTCCGACCATGATGACTGTACCAAGGATTGCATTTGCGAACCCGTTTTCAATTACAGATGTAACAAACATTTCGGGCTTGAATCCACTTAATCCCCGTACCAGAATCTCCCACAATACAGATAGCAACGGAACGATTGCTAAAGCTGTAAAACCGAAGGCTAGTGCGTTCATTACATAGGTAAAAAAACGTCGCCCAATCGGTAAAGGGCTGCACAATTGCGCTATCAATGTTCTATCGATATCCGTCGGTTGATAATCATTCATGCCGATTTTCGATTTTTAATTAGTCAGCAGTCAGCAGTCAGTGGTTAGTTGTCAGTGGTCAGTTGTCACTAGTAAGTAGTCGGTGGTCAGTATTTTTGACTAAGCATAAATGACAACGAACAAATCACAAAGAACAAATAACAAATTTATCTACTCTTAACTCCAAGCCACTGTACCAAGAGGTTCGCAGCAATATTTACAAGCAGAGTCAATACAAACAAAATCAATGCTAAATAAGTTAAAGCACCTGTATGTAAAGCACTTGCTGCTTCTGCAAACTCGTTAGCCAAGACTGAAGGAATTGTATAACTAGGGGCAAGCAAAGAAGCACTTATTTGAGCGGAGTTGCCAATCACCATTGTGACAGCGATTGTTTCGCCCAAAGCGCGTCCCAATGCTAGCATTGCAGCACTGATAATTCCTGAAAATCCAGTCGGCAATAATACTTTAAAAATCGTTTCCCAACGAGTACTACCTAAAGCCATTGATGCACTTCGCAACTCTTGGGGTGTAACTAGCAATACATCCCTAGCGATCGCAGACAACGTTGGCAAAATCATAATAGCTAGAACCGTGCCGGCGGTCAACATATTAAACCCAGAAGGGTCTTCGGTATTAAATAGCGGAATCCAGTTGAAAGTGCTAAACAACCACTTTTGTAGCGGTAGCAAAGCCGGAATAAAAATAAATGTTCCCCATAATCCGAAAATTACACTGGGGATAGCAGCGATGAGCTGCACAATAAAAGCTAAGGTTTCGCGTACCGATCTTGGTAGGAAATTTTCGCTGGTAATCAAGGCAACTGAGATACCAATCGGGAAAGCAAATAAAATTGCGATCGCGCTACTAACTAGAGTTCCATAAATATACGGTAAAGCCCCGAATAAATCGTTACCGACATCCCACTCTTGACTAAATATAAAGCCGAGTCCAAATTTATCAATTGCAGGCTTCGCTTGCTCGAAAACAATCAAAGTTATCCAAAACAACAACCCGACAGTTATTGCTGCAAAAGTATAAACTAGCCATGTAAAGGCTTGATTTGACCAGTAATTCCTACCACCAGTAACCGTTAAGTCGAAATCGTTAACTTGATGAGATGATTTTTGGGAGGATGGTTCGGGTGAATTTACCATTGCACTTCCAGAAAGTAAACTATTTTACATGCAAGTGAGGGTGAACAAATATTGCTCACCCTGTCAGAATATCCAAAAATAATTTTTCCTCTAGAATCGGCTGAAAGCCGATTCGACGCAACTTGTTCGCGCAGGTATTGCTGCCGGGAGCTGCAACAATTAAATCATTTGTTAATTGGAATACTCAAGGATTGAAAACGAAAATACCAACTATTTAACAGTGCTGTTAACTTGGCTGATAACGCGGCTTCTTACATTGGCAGGAATCGAAGTGTAGTTAAGGTCATCGTTGTACTGTTGACCGTCGGTGAGTACAAAGTTCACGAATTTTCTAACTGCATCTGCTTTTGCAGGAGATGAATACTTCTGGTAAATCATGATCCAGGTTAAACCAACGATTGGATAACCACTGGCAGGGTCGCCAACAAATACGCGGTTGTTTGCAGGGAATGTAACACCAGATAAAGCTTGGTTAGAAGCTGCAAGCGAAGGAGCAAGAAATTGTCCTTGCTTGTTTTGAACTTGAGCAACCTTCAATTTGTTGGCTTTAGCGTATGCATCTTCTACGTAGCCAAGCGCACCTTGGGTACGCGACACCAAGTTAGCTACACCAGGATTACCTTTTCCTCTGAGGACGTTACTAAGTGTCCATTTTGGAGCTTGACCTGCACCAATTCTACCTTTGAAGTAAGCGCTAATAGTACTCAGGTGGTTGGTGAAAATAAAGGTTGTACCGCTACCATCTGCACGAACAACTGCTTTGATTGGTGTCGAAGGTAGGTTCACACCGGGGTTGTCAGCTTTGATTTGAGGGTCATTCCAACTGGTGATTTGACCGGAGAAAATCGCGGGTAAGGTCTTGCGCGATAACTTCAGGTTGTTAACACCAGGAAGGTTGTAAACAACTGAAACTGCACCACCTGCGGTAGGAACAAGAATAACGCCATTTTTAACTTTGCCAATTTCAGCATCGGTCATTGCTCGGTCACTAGCACCGAAGTCAACGGTTCCAGCAATGAATTGATTGACACCACCACCGCTACCAATTCCTTGGTAGTTGATTCTCAAACCAGGGACTTTTCTGCCAACTTCACGAGCATATCTTTCGTACAAGGGAGCGGGAAAAGTTGCTCCTGCCCCATTGAGGGTTTGAGCTTGTTGAGCAACTACGGTCATCGGTCCGAAAGCAATAGCTGCAACTACTGAAGTTGTAATCGCACGATTGAAGACGGTGGCTGAAAATTTCATATTGCCTCGTATCTAAGAGATATATTACTGTTGGAATCGCATCCATTTATAAAAGTACATCGTTACTGGTTAAGAAACAGTTAAGTAAGTAGAAATTTAAAATTAAACTATGTTTAAATTTAAGTTTTATTGCGTTTTTTTAGAATGTTTTACTCTATACAAAAAAGTTTTAATTAATAATTTAAAAGTAACTATAAGCATTTTAATATTAATTTTAAAATCCAAATAACTCCTAAAAACTATAAACCAAGCTACCCATAGTCATTTACTCATAAGTATTACTAGTTATTTTTACTATTAATTAATTTATCTTTTTGTTTAAATTGGAATAATAATTATTATTGAGATGATAATTGTATTTAATCCAAAAAAAGGTTAATTGCTTTTTTTTAATAAATATTGCATATCTACCTATTTTTTTATTTTTATGCTATTATTATCAATAATTATGCATAGATTAATGCTTTTTTTCACTATCTCCATCTTTAAATAAAAAACCTCTGCCCTACAAAACTACAGTACCTAAAGTGAAACTAACATTAGCTTGAATCATTTCAATATCGCAGTCTACCGAATTATTTTAGGACTTACGAATTTTAAGGGAAAACCGTCATTCTGTGGCTTGCCTCCCCGGAGGGGTACGGAGCGAAGCGAAGTGTTCGCGCTTCGCGTTCCCGTTCACGAAGTGTGCCCGTAAGGGCTTAGGGTAGAATCTCCGAGATGCTGAATGCAACCAAGTGTAGTGAAGCATGACAAAACTTTTTTGCGTAAGTCCTATATTTAACAAAGCAAAGAATTCAATCAATTCTCCAACTTCTGCTAATAATCCACAATTTGCGGTAAAATCCCCCTCCACAGTTTTATGTGTAGTAGCACAAACTACCCCTCCAATTCCTGGTAATCTACGCGATTCTAGCGTAATTAGTATAAAAAAAAACCCAATTTTCTAGCAAATCAAGTGTAAACTTTTACTCTTGTGGACAGCGATCGCTTTGTGTGGGGTTTTGTCTCGGAGTCTGCACATCGGATTCTAGAATTACCCAATATCCCGCAGGTTAATGCATTTAAGGTGCTAATTAATACTTAATATATTTGGATTACTGGTGAGGCAAGAGTGAGCGTCCATCAAGGCATTGGTAATGGTAGAATTCTAAAATTAAATGCAGATTTGCTCTCGCTCGACAGGGACACAATAATATAAGGGCTGTTCAATTTTTGTAACATTAAAACAAGGATGAGCAGGCATTATAATTTGCTTTTTAGAGGTCTGCGTGCATACGTTCCGAGGGGTTACAAGAATCCGGGTAACTTCTACAAAACCCGGATTCTGACCTCTCGACAAGTCATGCATTAATGAAACAGACCAATAGTTGCCCGTATAAGCGAAAACGCTGCACCAACAGCACCAAACAGTAATATACCGGGAACACCCATTGGATCGGGAATTGAAGTAGAAGCAATTGGAGTTAACAAAAAGATGCGATTGGGTAAATTAGGTTCTGAAAATCCAGCCACAATTTGACCTCGGTCGTTAATACCGTTCGCATAATTTAAAGTAAAGTCATTAGCTGGAATTAAGCTATTGAGGTCAAACATTCTGCCATCTTCGTATAAAAACGCACGCCTTTCTCCAGTTTGGGTTAATGAATTGCCAACAACTTGACCATTAATGTTTATATCGTTGGCAACACTATACGAACCCCCAAGCGTGCCAAGGTCATCAGTTAATGAGTTAATTGGACTATTGGGGTTCGTGCGAAACGCACGGGTTTCTCCATTAGGATTGAGCGAAAAACCTACCACTTGACCCAAATTATTAATCGCATTGGCTTGACTTTGCGTTCCTCCAAGGGTACCAAGGTCATCGGTAACCGGGTTAATAGCTTGATTCGGCATCGTGCGAAATGCATGTATTTCTTCGCTTGTTGGTAACAATGAAGCACCAACAACTTCACGGCTATCGTTTATATCTGTAGCCAGAGTATATGTATAAGACATATAAGAGTAATATGTCGGCTTAACTAGAACACCAAAAGACCCTAAATTATCAGTCTGTTGATTGGCTCCAATGCGGTACGAGTAATAATTACCCCGCGTGCTGAGGCTTCTGCCGATGAATGTAGCAACAGCTGTGCCATTATTATTAATTGCAGAAGCAAAATTAAGTGAAGTAAAAAAATCTGTCTGGTCAACAATTGAGCGATTGGGAGCAGTGCGAAACGCTGTTGGAAACGTAAGACTCACATCCCCAACAACAACACCAGTGTCGTTGATTGCTCTAGCTCTGCCTTGTAGATTGCGATCGCCTGCAAGATTGTCCTGCTTGGCGTCTATAGGACTATTGGGTGCAGTGCGAAACGGATAAATTCTAAAACTGCTATCGTTAACTGCCGAAGACCCAACTGCTTGACCGTTATTGTTAATGCCATTAACAGTTACCTGTTGGGAACTACCAAGGTTTCCCAAGTCCGTTACCGAATACAACGTTGCTGCGATCGCAGGATTATTAATACTAATTCCAACTGCAAGTATTCTGATGGCGGCAGCCACCCTTGGAGGGACTATGGCAGCTACTATGTTTAGAAGACCAAAATCTAAATTCATTAGTATAAATGCTTACGTACTTCTGCTGGAAATAATACTCTTTTTACCATAAGTTAAGTAGAAAGGCGTAAAAAACCGAAGTATGTAACGAAACGTAAAGTTACTAAAACCCTCTTTCCTTCTGTCTTCTGGCTTTTAACTTCTGATGTCGGAGGATATTTAGAGGAACTTGCAGATGGACTTGAACCATTACCGCAATTGAGAAGTTAGAGGGCTTCCGTCACAGCTTAGTCATAAAAAATATCGTTGGGTTAGAAATAAGGTCTTGGAGTGTTCCCCGATGGTTTCAGCTGTGCTTTTGTAGCGTTTTTAAAATCAATAAACCGTAGTATAGACTGTGATTCAATCAGATAAAAACTATTATAAAGTAAAATTTTACCCGGAAATGCTTTTTAAGTGACGAAAATAGCATTCAAAGCCATAGTTACTCAATATATTATTTTATCAAAGCTAAATAAATTATACTTATATGCAATCCCCAATAATTAAGCGATATTGATGTGAATATGAAGCCCTAGAAACCATATATCAGCCATTAGAGCAAATTAGCGCAGATTTTGAAAACAATATTTAATTTGCGTCTAATTGCTGTGAATCGGGTTAAAAAATGTAACGATAGTTCAAGCAAGTAACCAGTATAATTGCTAGTTTCTCCATCGTATTTAAAAAATACGTGTATGTACTGTTTTATTCAGTTTCAGTATTCTATTAATATTTACTTGTATTAAAAATATGTTGTTATCAGCCAAGTTAAGTGTTAAAAATTACAAGCTAAACTAAAGAGAATGTCAATAGTTTGAAAATGTAATAGATACAAAGCCATTTTTATTCCTTTATCTACATTAAGGAGCCTTCGCAGTGAACAAAATTCAATTAGTAATTGTTATTAGCTATTTACTGATGACCAGTTATTTTTTGATAAATTGGCTAAGTTTTTCCTTGCGTCATCGGAGTTCTTCTCCTGGAGATACTTTTTTGTCATTTGTGATGTTCTGCATTACTACTATTTTGTGGCCCTTAGTTATTCCCATGTCTTTATTTCAAATACTGAAGACGCGAAGATTAGAAGTTGATATTGTAATACCCGTTTTCGTAGCAGCTTTAGCATTAAGTTTGTCGCTATACCTAAGTTAGCAGCATTTAGTACAAGTTCTGTTCTTATCTAACTATTTCCTTGCACATCATTACATTCAACGGAAGCATCCACTTTTAGTAAAAGAATTTAAGCTGTCATTAATTTTGAGCTTGCCGTAAGGTAAGACATCCGGATTTTTTAGAGAAACCCGGATTATTGGAACAAGAACGAAATTGACATAGGACATTAGATTATTTAGAAATCATTTGCAACTGTTATAGCAACCGCCAAGGCGGTTAAGACGCGGAACGCAAGGCATCCTCAATGGC
>CAXTCQ010000205.1:0-14955 GCA_964242965.1 uncultured Calothrix sp.
CGTGCCCCTACAATATCGTGGGATAGCGAGAAATCGTTATGTGAGGGGTGTCACCTGAATCGCGCCTAAGCAGAAATTCTTAGACAGGAACATTTTTGACTTTTTCAGGACTTTGAGCGTGAAACTATCCAAATTAAAGGATATTTGCCCTGCCCAGTAAAGTTGTATGATTAGGCGTTAAAAGGCTGGCAGAAGGTCAATAACCCCACGCTGTAGAGCGATGGGGCTTGTAATCAACAAAGATTACGTGTTTGACTAGCCCACTGAGACTAATCCTGATACGCACTTCCAAATACTTCCCCAGTTTGGATTATCTGCAAGGCTGTTTGTTCAGTCGTTGGTTAAAGACAAGACATTTTGGATTAGTTGGGCGAGGGGACTTAAACTTTACTCAAGGATTATCTCCAATGAGAGTACCAGTAATAACAGCCGCCAACACACCATTAATGCCAACAAAAGCCAGTCGTGCTAGACGTTGGATTAAAGCAGGTAAAGCAATTGGTAAATTCAACAAACTAGGTATTTTTTATGTTCAATTGACCTGTGTACCATCTGACAACCAAACTCAAGATGTTGTAATTGGACTAGACCCAGGTAAAATGTTTTCTGGTGTAGCTGTTCAAACCAAAAAATACACTTTACAAATGTTACATTTAGTTTTGCCATTCAAAACAGTTAAAGAGAGAATGGAGCAACGAGCCATGATGCGGCGTGGCAGACGTGGTAGACGAATTAATCGAAAATTAGGTTTTAGTAAACGTAGTCATCGTCAAGCTAGATTTGATAATCGTCGTAGCTGTAAACTTCCTCCAAGTATCCGAGCTAACAAAGATTTAGAATACCGAACAATTACTTTATTGTGTGAAATCTACCCAATAAAAACAATTGTTATCGAATCTGTAGAAGCGCGAGGAAATAAAAGTTTTAGTCCTGTAATGGTAGGTCAAGTGCATCAAATCAATCGACTATCTGAACTGGCTAATGTGGAGTTAAAAAAAGGATGGGAAACATCTAATCTTCGCAAGTATCTGAAATTACACAAAGAAAAGTCTGATAAGTCTTTGCAAATTCCAGAGACTCACGCAGTTGATGCAGTCACGTTGGCTTGTTCCGAGTTTGTTAAATATCAAACATGGGAAGGAGCAAAAACTCATGGTGCGTCATGGCAAGGTAATGTAACTATTACCCATTCACAATTTACGATTTTACGTCGTCCTCCAATTAGCCGTAGACAACTACATTTAATGGTCCCATCTAAGGGTGGAAACAGACGTAAATATGGTGGAACTACAACTAGACATGGGTTTAGAAAAGGCGATTTCGTTAAAGCTACTCAAGGAAAGAAAACATTTTTTGGTTGGGTAAGTGGAGACACTGAAAACCAAGTTTCAGTTAGTGATTGTAACTGGAAAAGATTAGGACAATGTACGGTTAAAAAAGTCCGATTGATACAGCGAAACACGGGTTTAATCGTGTTGTCCACTCGGAAAATGTTTAATTTAATGGCATTGAGCCATTAAATTAAACGCGCTATCCCTCCCCAGGTTGCTTCGCTGACCCTGGGGTATCTCGCGGAAAACAAGATGAAAAAGAATAACTAGTGGTTCATGTCATTAATTTTGACCATGAGCGTGAGGCTCAGATCCCCGACAACTTTTACGCACGTCGGGAATCTAGCAACAAGAGCGGAACTAATGAGAAGAATCGCTAGTTCCTAACTTTTTTTGCAAATATTTCCCCCAATTAGCTGCAAGGGGAACTTCTGTAAACGGAATTCGTACCGATTTACTAGCTTCAGAAAAGATAAATTCCAATACAATCGCACGTCCCCGTTCGGGTGGTTGCTCGATGTCTACAGGTTTATGGTTAACAACTAGCTGAATATTAACAACATCATCGAGCGAAAAAGTTTCAAGTTGAACCATACCCTTTGTTGTCGGTTTTCCCCAGGTGATATTATTTTCTTTCAGACCTAAAACAGCATAGATATCATACTTCGCCTTATCAAATTGCTCTGCCCAGACACGGTAAGCTTCGACTTTTTTAAACTCTTGCGAGCCTTGCCAAGCCAACCAAAAAAATGCAAATAATAAAGGTAACCACAACAAACCGCGTTCCATAGGATTTGGGGAGTAGGGAGTAGGGAGTAGGCAGTAGGGAGTAGGGACTCAAGAGATGTAGAGACACTAAATTTAGCGTCTCTACAGGAGTTAAGAGTGAGAATTAGGAAGCCGAAAGTAGAGCAAATTAATATTTTATTTATTCCCTACTCCCTACTCCTCATTCCCTATTCCCTATACCAAGATTAGTTAAATTCTTGCAACATCACCCTATCAAAATACTGTATTTAAGTTATCTTAGGTAGCAACTGGCTTTCATCGGTAAATAAATCTATATGAGAAGGCTGATATTATCTTGCTTGTTTGTGCTGGGGCTAGGCTTTGCCCTGACAATGTTTATGAATTACGGTGGACTTGCCGCACAGGGCGAGTTTGAGACAATTGTATTGGACTTTCGGGAAGATATACCCAAAGAAAAATTGCAGCAAGACTTGAATGCGATCGCGCAACAATTCCAAGTCACACCCAGACTGGATAACAAGTTTTCGGCACAGGACAACGTTTATATTATCAAAGGTGATAAAACACTACTAAAGCAATTACGAAAATCTATATTTTTCAAAGATACAGAATTCGTAGAGCCTAATTATATCTATAAAATTCCCAAACTTGGTGCAGTTGCCAGGGAAGCAGAATTTAGCCAACCCGAAATCGACGATACCGAACCCAAACCAAATCTAATTGGTCCCAACGACCCCCTGTACAGCAAGCAGTGGCACATGCACAGCATCAACGTTGAAGGGGCTTGGAAACAAACCAAGGGTAGCGGTGTTACTGTTGCTGTGATTGATACAGGTATCAGCAAAGTCCGCGATTTAATCGAAACCAAGTTTGCTAAAGGCTACGACTTTGTAAACGACCGAGAAGAAGCCATCGACGACAACGGACACGGTACGCACGTCGCCGGTACAATTGCCCAATCTACTGACAACGGCTACGGTGTTGCAGGTGTTGCCTACGAAGCTAGCTTGATGCCCTTGAAAGTACTTAGCGAATACGGTGGTGGAACCGTCGCCGATATCGCCGAAGCAATTCGCTTTGCAGCCGATAACGGTGCAGACGTAATCAATATGAGTTTAGGCGGTGGCGGTGAAAGCCAATTGATGAAAGATGCAATTGACTACGCCCATAATAAAGGTGTAGTTATTATTGCTGCTGCTGGAAACGAAAGCGCCAACGGTGCAGCCTATCCCGCCCGCTACCCTCACGTTGTCGGCGTTTCCGCACTCGGTCCCGATGCCGCCAAAGCACCTTATTCTAACTATGGTGCGGGTGTAGATATTTCCGCTCCTGGTGGTAGCGATGCTGGTAAGATTCTTCAAGAAACTATTGACCTTGACAACAAAGGCGAAGAAGCGTTTCTGGGGTTGCAAGGTACTAGTATGGCATCCCCCCACGTCGCAGGTGTTGCAGCCTTAATTAAAGCATCGGGAGTCGAAAAACCTGATGAAATCGAAGCTGTACTGCTCGAATCGGCACGAGCCATCAACGATGATAGCTTAAACTACTACGGAGCCGGACAACTCAATGCCGAAGCCGCTGTAAAACTTGCTACCGAAGGTAAAATTAGCTTTAACGACTTCTTCCGCTGGTTGCGCGAAAACGGTTATCTCAACCCCCGCTTTTGGCTAGATGGTGGTGCTTATGCACTTATCCCCAAACTCTTGATGGTGGTTGGTTCTTACCTGCTGGCTTGGTTTTTGCGAATTTATTTCCCCTTCGTTTGGACTTGGGCATTATCAGCAGGTTTGATTTTTGGCAGTTCGGGTTTATTCCCGGTCAAAGGATTTTACATCTTTGACTTACCGCAATGGCCCTTCCGGGTGCTGGGAAGTTCGATCCCCGAATTAGGTAACGCGATTCAAGGAACTGACGCATTTAACCCGATTTTTGCTAGCGTACTTATTCCTTTAGGTCTAGTTGCTTTGTTGCTAGGTCATCCAAAATGGAAGTGGTTTGCCATTGGTTCATCCATCGGTATTGCTGCATGTTTAGGAGTAAGTTCGATAACCGACCCATCTGTATGGGGTTTGGGAACTAGTTTACTCTCGCGTGTTTTTCTTGGAGTCAATGCGTTGATGTGTTTCGCACTTGCTCGCTTTATCGTGACTAACGAACAAAAAACAGTATGAAGGGAGTAGGGAGGAGGGAGTTATGAGTTATGAGTTATGAGGTATGAGTTATGAGTTATGAGTAGAAAGTTTAAAGTAGGGAGTTGGGAATTTTATGACTTTGAACTTCTAATTTTTAACTCCTAATTCCTAACTCCTAACTCCTAACTCCTAATTCCTAATTCCTAACTCCTAACTCTTAACTCCTAATTCCCTACTCCCCCATTATGAGCATCAAACTTACAGGTACAATCGAACGTCGTGATATTGGTATGGGTGCTTGGGCGCTTGTAACCGATGATGGAAAAACTTACGAAATTCTTCGGGGTGCAGACAAAAAATTACTCCAAGTCGGACAAAAAGCCAAAGTCACTGGAGAAGTACGCGAAGATGTGGCAACTGCGGCAATGATTGGTCCAGTTTTGGAAGTTAAATCGTTTGAATTAGTCGAATGAATTACGAGTTGAGAGTTAGGAGTTATGAGTTAGGAGTTATGAGTGAATAATTTTTCTTTCGCTACTCCCTACTTGCTACTCCCTACTCGCTACTCGCTACTCCCTACTAGGCATCTAAAACGGCTTGCAAACGAGTCCGAAATTCTCCTTTTGGGTGTCCACCTTTGACTTCACCCACAATTTCAAATTCGCCTTCAGGTGAATTGCAAATAATATAACTAGGCCATCCCATCTCGCTTTTGTCTGGATACTGTGCCAGCAATATCTTCCGATATTTGCGGTAGGTGGCAGTATCCTGCATCTTGACATCGATAAATTCCAAACCAAGTTCAAGAGCCACTTTTTGGTCATAGAAAGCCATTTTGTGACAGATACCGCAATCTTCACTCGAAAACTTAATTACAGCTAAAGGCATGGGCTTGATACTTTATTACTATCTATATCAAATCAAATTTTAGTATATCGGATCTAGGGCTTGGAATTTTAGATGGAATGCGCTCGTCCGACCCGAAGCGTAGAGGTTAAGACTCAAAGCAAGCAAAAAAAATAATTAGTTATAAATACGCAGTTGTCTAATAGCCAACAAACAGTTATACTATTAAGTCTTACAGGTTAATGCAATCGTGACGCACATAACCTGTTTTGACACCGACATAGCCGAATGGCTGTTAGTCAAACTAGGGAAGTGAGTTATCTAAAAAGTGCAGCTATCATTTACTTGTTCCGCTACCAAAAAATATTTCCGGACAATTTGATAAATTTTAGTTATTTTTTTCAAAAAAGCCCCTAGAAGATGGCAGTCTACTAGGGGAGTGAGTTATCAGGGTGCATCTACCATTTACTTGTTCGCAAACAAATCAGTGATTCCGGATAAATTTGAGTGAGGTGCAGGGGGAATCTAGTCAGTACAAAAAATGATACAAGATTATGCAGATAACAACTGCATAAAAGCACAAAAATCCTCTATTGGCTTGTAATCATATACAGGGGTAGCAATACTACTTGGTTAAGCGCAAATTAGAAACCCGGAAACTTTTGCGAATCTATGATGGGAGTCCCCTCGACTATCCAAAACCTCCAAGTATTGACAGGGGTGGGAAATCAGGGTGTATCTGCCATTTACTCTTTCGAGTCCGAAACCGTAATTTCCCAGATTAAAAAATCAACTACTGCAAATATGCTTAGATATAAAAAAAACCCCTATTGGCTTGTAAGCAAATAGGGGAGTGAGTTATCAGGGTGCATCTACCAGTTACTTGTTCTAAAGCGAACAAGCATTATCCGGATAGAATATAAATGTGAGAAATATAAGCTAGCCTAAGAGAAGGTATTTTCCTTCAAATTATCATTTACTAACTTCAGTAAAAACTATTATTATCTATATATAACTTAGATATATTATTTACATCGCAATGTTCCACTGCAACAAACCCGCTACAAACAACGAATACGTGGCAGCGTTCGTCTGCAAGGTTATAAATTAAGTGTATATAAACTGGATGTTTACTTTTCAAGTACCATCTTCCAGCTCAATACGCTTTGTATCGGAGAGTTATTTGTCAAACTAAAGAAAACCCCCTAAAAGGCTTATGCCTTTCAGGGGAAGTGAAGATTAAGGTGCATCTACCAATAAGGGTGTTCTATGCTCAATCAATCCAATCCGGATAAAGTTGTAAAAGCATCGATAACGACCGAATGCGAAACATTCGCTCCCCCAGATGCATCTAAGGTGTTAGAAGGAGTGAAACATCGATTTGAACAGAACTTACCCAAAAGCTCGAAACTTTAGATTCATGCGGAGCGATAATTAATGTAGGCTCAGGCTTTGCAGATGTTATCGCACTTATTATCAAGGCATTTTGTGTAAGTTTTATTAAAAAGAAGTCGCGTTTCAAACCAGGTTTAGGAGGCAAACAGGAGAAGTTGTGACCCAGGAATTTCACATTTCCGTGACCCTTGTAGGACAAAATGACTACTTGGTGCGGACGGAACAAGTCGCGCCTGGGGTGCCATTGGCAGAAGAATTGGTGACTTGGCCCGTAGCCGATTGGTTAGCGGCTGCTGGGCATTTAATGAATGACCCGTTGAATTCCGTGTTGCAGGGTGATGCAATAGTGCGGAACTCGGTCAATTTAGCGGCATTGGGTCAACAATTATATAACGAACTGTTTCAAGGCACTCTCAGGGATAGTTGGATTACGGCGCAAGGTATTGCCCAGAACCATCAACAGGTGTTGCGCTTGCGTTTAGGAATAAAAGATAATCGTTTGGCGCGTCTACCTTGGGAAGTGATGCACGATTCGCGTCGCCCAATTGCTACAGGACCTTATATCGCTTTTTCTCGTTACCAAAGTGGCATGGTTGGGACATCGCGGTTGCCATCGAATATGCCCACACCGCCCGACGAAGGTGGAATTAAGGTATTGATGGTAATTGCTTCTCCAAGCGACCAAGACCGATTGGATTTGCTCAAACAAGAAGCCATTCACCTCCAAGCAGAATTACACCGTCAATCGCCACACAGCGAGAATGGTGGCTATTTTCTGCCAGAAATTCAATTAACACTACTCGAACAGCCAGGACGCGAAGAATTAACCCAAGCTTTGGAACAAGGACGTTACCACGTTCTCCACTATTCCGGACACAGCAACTTAGGACCGAATGGTGGCGAAATTTACCTTGTAAGCGGGCGAACGGGTTTAACTGAAAAGCTTACTGGTGACGATTTAGCCGGTTTGCTTGTCAACAATAACATCCAAATGGCAGTGTTTAACTCGTGTTTGGGTGCCTATGGGGCAAGTGACGAAAATGCGGAAACGGGCGAACGAAATTTGAGCGAAAGCTTAGTGCGGCGGGGTATTCGCAGCGTTTTAGCAATGTCCGAACGCATCCCGGATGAGGTTGCGCTGACACTAACGCAATTGTTTTATCGCAATCTTAACCACGGCTACCCAGTAGATTTGTGCGTAAGTCGCGTCCGCCAAGGGCTGATTTCTGCTTACGGTTCGCACCAAATGTATTGGGCGCTACCAATCTTGTACCTCCAATCGGAATTTGATGGGTATCTTAGTCCCGGACTATATTTACCAACGAGTGCTGAGTTGGGATATGCAGCGCCGATGACAACCACGCAACGCTATTCCGATCTTGGCGATGATTCGGAAATGTCGTTACCAATCGATGATATGATGTCGTCTCCTAATTCACAGGACACTTCAGAGCTCGATTGGTTGGGAGAAAGCACCTGGGGCGATTTAGTTGATGAAATTGAGGATTACGATGACCCTAACTATGCTGAGGATTCGGCGCTAGTTTCAGATTTGTTTCGCCAACTCGACCAGCAAAAAGCCATCGACGACGATTCGATGACTACCGAACTAATTGATAATCCCGATGAAGAAAGTATTCCTGGTATTGAAGTTTCTGAAGATTTATCTTCCCTAGACCGTGAGGTTGAAAAGTGGCGCGAAGCAAGGGCAGCAAGGGAGAATTTACCGCGTCCGAATGTCTCTTCCCAAGCCGAACAAACGGGATTTATTGGGCAGCAAGGAGGAAGTTTAGTCCCCCTTAACGAGTTGCCAGCACGGGGAATCCCAAATGATTGGGATAATTCTCAAGTTGCGGCATCAACCCGCGATCGCATTAGTGTTGTCGAACCGGGTGTAGCGCGTCGTCGCGGTGGTGGTAACAAGCTATTGCCTTTAGTTGGAGCTTTGGGTGCGGGTGCTATCTTGGCTGCGGTCGGGATCAATTGGTGGCAAAGTCAGCCAATGTCAGTATTACCGAATATTCCCGAAACTGCACGACTGCAACCCAATGGCAATAATTCTCAACCCAATTTCAAGACGGAAAAAACCGAAATTGTCACCGCTTACGCTACCGAAAAACTCAGTCAGGGCGATTTGGATGCTGGGTTAAAAGCTGTGGAAGCATTACTTGACCGCAATGCACTACCTGCGGCACAAGCAGCACTCGATTTAATTCCCCAAGATAAAATAGATAACCCATCAGTTAATTTTTATAGAGGTCGCTTGGCATGGCAGTCAGTACAAACTGGCGATAAAAAATATAGCGTTGATGATGCCCGTCGCTTCTGGGAAACTGCGGTCAAAGCTCAACCTGACTCGTTAATTTATAATAATGCTTTAGGGTTTGCTTACTATGCTGAAGGTAATTTGAACCTTGCGAACGATTCGTGGTTTAAAGCGTTGAGTATGGCAGTAAAAGACCAAAAGCCAACAGCTACGAATATGAACTCGGCTGCATCGGCATCGGTAAAGCCAATGCGCGACGATTTAAATGCCTATGCTGGTTTGGCGTTAGGCTTGTATAAATCCGCACAGCAGCAGCCAAGAGCGAAGCGCGAACAATATTTGAATGAAGCAGTAAAATTGCGTCAAAAAGTCGTAACCGATGACCCGGAAAATTTCCAAATGGATAAGTTGAGTCAAAATTGGCTGTGGACGCAGAAGGCATTAGGGGATTGGAAAGCGCTGCTAAAATTGCCGAGTCAGCGACGATAAGTTGAAAAGTTAGGGGGTTTAAGATACGAGTCGAGTCCACAATCGCGGTTTTCGTGAAATACTTTAATTTATAACTCCTAACTTCTAACTTCTAACTTCTAACTTCTAACTTCTAACTCCTAACTTCTAACTATTTATTTAATTCCTTCAAATTCTCCTAAAAATGTGGGTTTAGGACGAGTTGCATGGATTTCCCACAGTGCTTTGATAATGGATAATTTTTCTCTGAAGGTATACCAAGAAACTGTTTGCTTGCTGTAGCTTTCCCAATCGGGTGTCCCTAAACCAAGTGCTTGGATGCCGAATTGACGACATGTATAAACAGCGCGGGGTAAATGGAAATTTTGCGTTACTAAAATGGCATTTTTTACGCCAAAAATATCTTTGGCACGATAGCAACTTTCATAAGTACTAAAGCCTGCGTAATCGAGTGTAATATCTTGTTGGGGTACACCTCGCGCTATGGCAAATTGTTGCATTGTAGTGACTTCATCGTAGTCTTTGCGGCTATTATCACCAGTCATTAAGATTTTTTTTACTCGTCCTAATTTATATAGTTCGACTGCTGCTGTTACTCGGTCAGCCAGCATTGGTGACGGTGTTCCATCGGGGTAAACTCCAGCACCAAAAACGATTGCAACTCTTTGCGGGGGGACTTTTGTGGCTTCAGTGTAGCGATAATTTTTAGAAATAGTATTTACATATAAATTTAAAGAAATTGGGGTCAGAATTGTGCTTAATATTAATAAACCGGATATTAATTTCCAGTGCAGCAAAAACCATTTTCGCAAGGTCGGCATATACTTGTATTGATTATGTGAAAATTGACTAGATTTCTGATTTCTTGCTCAAAATCGGGAATCTTAATTTCTAACGTTACTTAAAATACGATCGCGGTTCTTGCATTTTCCGTAAAAATCTACTTAATAAAAACCCGACTTATCAAAAAAAGTCGGATTTTTGAAAGTTGATACAATGCTTTTAAGCCTAAACTTTTGCGACTGCTGGAGTCTGTGAAAAATTTAATTTCAACCGTTTAAACATAGCTTCCCTTGCAGACTGCGCTAACTCATCCTGTAACGGTGTTAATTGGATGGGTTGCTGATATTTCAACCGCAATGCTGTTTGAATTAACCAGTCAGCTACGAAGGGATTTTTTGGTAATAGCGGACCGTGGGAATAGGTTGCGATCGCATTCTGATAAAATGCTCCCTCAGTACCATCTTCGCCGTTATTACCCAACCCGTAAACAACTTTTCCTAATGCTTCAACTTTTCCTAGCTTGGTGCGTCCACCGTGATTTTCAAACCCCACTAAATAAGGTGTCATCCCGGTCATTTCTTTGAGGTCGCTTGCCAATTTGGCTGCTGTAACTTCTATTACTAAATTACCGATGCAGCGCTTAGTATTTTCACCAGGATGTACCGACACTAAATCTAGAACTCCTAACCCTTGAATGCGTTGCCCTGCACTGGGTTCGTAATAATGTCCGAGTAATTGAGGCGAACCACAGGTAAAAACACCAGGTGTCCCATTATCGAGTTTTTCGCGCATTGCGTCAGCTTTTGCACCTTGCAAGTCGCGCATGACGATTTCTTGCTGCCTATCTTGGGCACCACCACCAACTATAATATCGACAGATTTAATGTCATCGGCTGTGGCTGCTTGGTCGAGAGAAACTATTTTAACATCGAAACCGCGCCATTGACTGCGACGTTCGATGGTGGTGACATTACCCCTGTCACCATATGTACTCATTAATTTGGGATATAGCCAGCCAATTGTTAATTGATATTGAGAATTCATAATTGGGGAGTAGTCCGTGGGAGTAGTAAATAGAGACGTTATTTCTGTATTGTATGTAACAGTTTTTTAAGTAATTTTGACGACTTACTAGCTCATTTGGTTAGATATATATCTATTTAGAACTAATGTAAATGTTAGTTTAATCACTTATGTTTTAGCTTTATCATGCATGATGGCTTAGGATTATTGCACAATTTATTTTTGAGTGCAAATCTTATACCCAAAATCTACTGAATTTCTCTTGGTATACACTCTAAATATTTTTTGTTTGGAGTGTATTTTGTCAGTTTTTCAAATATCATTTCAAGCATCAAGGGTTGATTTGATTTTGTTCAAGTAGTTGAATTCCGGAGAGACAATGGATTGTAAAACTGCGACTTTAGTTTATCAGGGTGGAAATTACCTCGAAAACATCAGCAAGATTTTTCCTGAAGCTTGGAAGTTTTTGGAGGAAGTCTCGTTTGCTTATGTTGACTCTAAAGCAGATAACTTTGATTCTGCTATTCGGGAAATTGTCGGGGAAAGACCATTTAAGTTTAGAATGGTTCACCGCGATGATAAAGACCAATTAACGAAAGATTTGGGTGATTTGTTAGGTGATATTACTTCCCGGTTAATGTTGGAAAAGCATTTTTCGGAAGTTGTGGGACAAAAGGTTTATTTCAGCACGATTTGTTGTAATAGTCATTTGACTGCTGACCATGAATTGACTTTGGATGAAGTTTTGCCGTTGCAATGTGCTGCGGTGAAATTGCAATGAGTTAGGAGTTAGCAGTTAGGAGTTAGCAGTTAGGCATAACTTATAACTCCTAACTTCTCACCTAATTTTCTTCCCAGTCAAGGTTTCGCGTACATCTAACATTGCGGTATAGGTTGGAAGTATGTGCAATGTTTCATCTTCGGGAGTATGTTCTAAAGCTGTATTTATGGCAGTCTTCAAATCTTCTTCAACAATTAAATTAACTTTGCTATCGAGACTTTCGCTATAACGCAGACGTAAAGCCATATCATAAACTCTATCTCCACTCACTACCAAAGTTCCTCCACGTTGAACTAGAGGTTCGGTATCGACATCCCATATCCAAGAAACATCTTCACCATCTTGAACTCTGTCGTTTAAAATCAATAGAGTAGTTTTATCCTGACTTTCTGTGACAACGCGAATAGTTTCATTTGTACCCACGGGATTTTTAGATAATAGAATTCTTACCTTTTTCCCATTTATTTCTAATTTCTCCGCACGTCCGAATGCAGCTTGGAAAGTCGGAATTGTTTCGCGGATAGTTGCTTCGTCAATTCCCAATTCTTTTGCTACCGTTGCTGCTGCCAAAGTATTGTACTTATTATATAAACCAACAAGTACCTGCGACCATTCGCTACTATCCAATGCGGGTTGACTGCGGTGAAAACCACATTTTGGACAATTAAAATTACCCAAATGCGATAAATATACACCCTCGTAGTTAAGAGAATGTCCGCAGTTAGGACAATAAATCGAATCTACAGCATGGGGAAATTCTTCGAGATACTTTTCGGGTTCATTCAAGCCAAAAAATACAACTTTTTGCGATAACTGCTGACCGAGGTAAGATAATGTCGGGTCATCAGCATTGGAAATCACGGTAGTATTGGGTGAATTCGTCGATATCGCTTTTGTCCAGCTTTTGCTGATGGAGTCAACTTCACCATATCGATCGAGTTGATCCCGAAATAGATTTAAGCAGAGAATCGCTTTCGGTTGGATAGGTGCGAGAACTTTTGGAACTATGTTTTCATCGACTTCTAAAATCGCATAATCAACATCCAATCCACCGAATCCGTTACTGCTTTCCATCAACGCAGTCACCAACCCATTTTCGAGGTTTGCACCCGTTGAATTGTGCGCTACACGATAACCTTTACGTTCGAGGATTTCGCATAGTAGCAACGAAGTCGTAGTTTTACCATTTGTCCCAGCAATCAGGACAACCCCTTTTTTGACCTGTTGGGTCAGTAGCTGTAACAAACGTGGTTCTATTTTACGTGCAACAGAACCAGGTAGTACGCTAGCTGCACCTAGTTTGAGCGATCGCACTCCAAAAGTCACGCTTTTAGCCACCGACACAGCCAAACCAAGCTTTATTCTATCAATCAAATTTATTTGTCCCACATCAATACCCTAATTTTCAGGTAGTTGTTAGCAGCTAACATAAAATAGCAAATTTAATAAGCGCTCATATTAGCGAATTTCACGCGAAAAAGCCAGTCATCAAGATACAAATGTGGATGTTATCTTAAAAAATAGCGGACTGCGTAAATTATTATCCAGTGTATTCTGCTCGATTCAGTATAAATCAAAGAAAATACCAAGTTAAAAGGTTTGTTTTGATGTGTGGTAAACAGTTACATTTTTTACATTACTCTTGGACAAAGTGGCAGCAAATTTTTGCTAAATCCTTATTGCTAGCAGTTTGTTTGTGTTTTCTAATTATCCAACCAGCATTCGCTGGTGCTAATGACGACCGTTACGAAGGCAACATTTTTGTTGTTTACGCAGGTAACGGTTCGCTAGTTCCACCCAAAGAAAACCTAGCAACCGCACTCTTACAACACAAACCGACATTCTTAACGTTCTACGTCGATGACAGTAGCGACTGCAAGCAGTATGCGATTGTTGTTTCCAAAGTTCAAGAATTTTACGGACGTGCGACTCAAATTATCCCGGTTAATGTTGACACTATTCCAATCAAAGCCAAATACGAACCTGACGAACCGGGTTATTACTACTCCGGTAAAGTCCCCCAAGTTGTAGTTTTTGACCAAGAAGGTAAAGTCGCTTTAAATAAAACTGGTCAAGTACGTTACGAAGAAATTGACGATCGATTTAGAGAAATGTTCGATTTATTACCACGTATTCAATCGCCCGATTTGAAGCGACGTTCCTTTAATGAGTTCAGTAGCGAGTTAAGTAAATAACATTTATGGCAGACCATTCAAGTCTGCCATAAAATTTTGGTGTCATCAAATACTACAAACTTAGTAAAACCAAGGGATAATAAATAAAAGCGAAAAAGGGAAAGCGGAAGTAGAGGGATTAGACGCAGTGAGGGATACCTGTAAAACTAACTCCTAACTCAATAACAGACGCTTTCCCTGTAAGGGGTTGCCGCACTCTTTATTTCGCGTCTCTACATGGACTAACTCCTAACTCCTAACTTCTAACTCCTTAACTCCTAACTCTTCTAAGGATTGTTCTGATGTCAAAGGTTTATACTACCGAGGAACTAATCCAAATATTAGCTTCCGAACGGCAAGCTTGTCTGAAAGGGGAACGTCTAAAGTTAGACATCAGTGTTTCTGGTAGTCCTTTACTTGACCAGTTTATCCAAGCTGAAGGATTGCAAAAATTTACTGCATATCAAGATTTTAAAGCTGCTATTCATCAGTATCAATGCGATAATCAGGTTTCAGGAATTACTTGGCGTGAGGTAACAGTCAAAGGTAAAAAGCTGCGTTATCCAGAAGTTGACCCGCAGTTGATGGCATTACCCAGCGATTTAGAAAAATTGAAAGCAGCTAAAAATCCAATTTGTCAATATTGGCAAGAAGTAACAGAGGGTATGGATTTGTACTTGAGTATTAAACATGGTAAGCAGCATCAAAAGATAGATAAAGCAGATTGCTCGCGCATTGCTCAACGTACCGAATGGGCTGGTTTATTGGTGTATGAAAAGTCCAATTTTTTAGAAATAGTTATACAATTAGGATGGGGCAAACCGGAAGAAGCGTGTTACAAAAGAGGCTTTCCTGCTTCCGGAAGTGAGTATATTCACGCAGTTAAGCCAGGGCAACACCCCATTACTTGATAATCTTTAACATCTAAAATCCACTAAGTAGAGGATTATATCAGAATTTGCTTGGTAAAAAGCTCATGACCTTATGGGTATGTGAAAACGACCAA
>CAXTCQ010000206.1:0-14887 GCA_964242965.1 uncultured Calothrix sp.
GTATAAGTACGCTGATACTATTTGCGTGCAGTAGCTTGCGTCAAGATTTAGAATCGTTATTTACGGATTTTGATGATAGTTAAAATGCTGAGTTAGGAGTCATTAATCAATTTCCCCTACTCCCTACTCCCTACTCCCAAGATTCATGGACAAAGACTTTTACTTTCAATATGCAGCGGTTGAAGATAAACATTGGTGGTTTATCGGGCGGCGCAAGATACTAAATCGGGTAATTTGTCAACTGAAATTACCGGAGAATGCGAAAATTCTTGAAGCAGGTTGTGGAACAGGTGGTAACTTGCGAATGCTTGCGCGTTATGGTGAAGTTAACGCGATGGAATTGGATGAAATCGCTTGTGAATTTGCCAATCAGCGACAAGTTACAACAGTGAGATTGGGAAGCTTACCCGATAAAATTCCATTTTCTGGCGAGTACGATTTAATTGTCGCATTCGATGTCATCGAACATTTAGACGATGATTTAGCGGCACTTTTAGCACTGCGATCGCATCTTAAACCAGGTGGTTATTTAGTCATCACAGTCCCAGCCTACCAATTTTTGTGGAGTTATCACGACGACATCAACCACCACAAGCGCCGTTATCGTTTAAAAGATTTGATTTCGGTTGTCCGTAAAGCTAATTTTACCCTGCGTTACGGCAGCTATTTCAATACTTTCTTATTTCCGCTCGTTGCTGGGGTACGGTTATTGCAGAAATTATTGCGAATTGAAAACAAATCCGAAGGTAGCAGCAGCGACTTAGCTTTACCGTCACAACCAATCAATCAATTTTTGAGTATTTTATTTGCCAGCGAACGTCACTTTATGGGCAAAATTCGTTTACCATTCGGCGTATCGGCGTTAATCGTCGCCCAAAAGACGACATTTTAAAGCTTGATTTTTCAGATATTTTAATGTATCTCTCCTACTCCCTACTCCCTACTCTCTACTCCCTTAAAGTCGTGCCTCAACCAATCTACTCGATAGTAATCCCTATCTTTAACGAAGAAGAAAACATCGACGAGATGTATCGACGTTTGACTGGAGTCATGCAGCAGTTAGATGGCGAATCGGAGTTAATTTTAGTCGATGATGGTAGCAGCGATCGCTCGTTAAGTTATATCCGCGAATTCCACAATTGCGATAGTCGAATCCGTTACATCAGCTTTGCCCGTAATTTTGGACATCAAGTCGCAGTCACGGCAGGTTTAAACTTTGTACGCGGCAAAGTTGCAGTAGTAATGGATGCCGACTTGCAAGACCCACCCGAATTAATCTTAGCCATGATTGAAAAATGGCGGCAGGGGTATCAAGTTGTCTACGCACAACGCATCTCGCGCAAAAAAGAAAGTTGGTTCAAACGCTTGATGGCTTACGGCTTCTACCGTATTTTACGACGCTTGGCAGATGTCGATATTCCCTCGGATACGGGTGATTTTTGTTTGATGGATACGCAAGTAGTTGATGTTCTCAACGCAATGCCAGAACGCAACCGTTACATTCGCGGGTTGCGTGCTTGGGTTGGTTATCGCCAAACTGCCGTACAATTTGAACGCGACCCCCGGTTTGCAGGCAAGGAGAAATATACTTTTGGTAAATCTTGGGCGTTGGCAATCAACGGTATTGTTTCGCTGTCGAAAGTGCCTTTACGAGTTGCTACATACTTAGGAATGGTATCGGCAGTAACAGCATTAGTGATGATATTACTAGTGCTGTACTGGCGATTATTTGACCCAGCCTCGCCTTTAATTGGCTTCACATTAATTACAATAGCCCTATTTTTCTTGGGTTCAGTGCAGCTATTTTGTATCGGGATTTTGGGGGAATATATCGGTCGTATTTACGAAGAAGTTAAAGGTCGTCCTATTTATACAGTCAAAGAGATTGGTGGTGTGACACCAACAAAAGCTTTAAATAAAAATCAGATAAGGGAATTTCTGTGAATCCGCAAGAATTTGGTTTACTGCTGATGTCTGTTGTTGCCAGCGTCGCGGGGCAATTATTTTTAAAGATTGGAGCCTTAAAGCTAGAAAAAGTTAACATGGCAAACGTTGTCAATCAAATTTTGGGTATTTTGTCAATCCCCGAACTGATGATTGGGTTAGCTTGTTATGGATTGGGTGCGATCGCCTACATTTTACTACTAACGCGAGTCAAACTGAGTGTCGCAGCCCCATCAGCATCACTTGTTTACGTTTTCTCTGTTTTATTGGGCTATTTTATTTTTAAAGAATCGATTCCTTCAGTTCGATTACTTGGCTTAAGCTTTATTGTTTGCGGAGTTATTTTAGTTGTTTGGCAAAAGTAGGAGGTAAACTTATGAACCTTCAAAAATACTGGTTTCCAACGTTAATGTGGCTATCGAGTCGGCTTGTGATTTTGGTTGTCATGTTTGTAATTATGCCGATAGTCGCAAAAACATCCAATCTAGTTATTAATAAATACGGCTGGTGGGATGTTCTTTTTGCTTGGGATAGCATCTGGTATTACAAAATAGCAACATCCGGTTACAATTTTGGTTTAGATTTTGATAAAACTGAATATGCAGTGGCATTTTTTCCCCTATATCCTTTCTCAATTTGGATATTAATGCAGGTGGGGATACCCTTCCCCGTTGGTGGATTACTAATTAATAACTTGGCATTTTTAGCTGCACTAATTGTCATGTATACCTGGGTTGAAGAACGTCACGGCACAAATCCAGCCCGTTGGACAGCTGCTTTTTTGGCATGGTGTCCTTATTCGCTGTACGGAACGGTAATTTATACTGAGGGGCTATTTTTCCTCTTCAGTATCTCGGCTTTACGCGCTTTCGACAACAAGCAATATGTTTGGGCTGGATTGTGGGGAAGTTTATCAACCGCAACGCGAATCACTGGAATTGCACTGCTGCCAGCTTTTTTGATTTCTGCTTGGAAACAAAATAGACCGATAAAAGCTTACCTTGCTAGTTTTGCAGTCGCTTCCGGAGTAATGCTTTACAGCTTGTACTGCTTAATCAAATTTGGCGATGCTCTAGCGTTTCTCCACGCTCAACAAGCATGGCGAGATTCTACAGGTTTCGCTTTTGCTGGTTGGTGGTTGATGTGTATGCAAGTTGTCATCGGTAGTAAAAATGCCGCAGTTGGCTATATTCAAGACATTCGGTATCCAATCGGGTTTGCTATGGTTATAATTAGCACTTATTCGCTATGGTACTTCCGACGACAAGGTAACTATGTCTTTTTCGCGTTGTGGATTGTGTTGTGGCTAATGAGCAGGCAAGAGATACCTGGTAATCCTTTTTCTTCGGAACCGTTAATCAAATTAGTTGTCATTTTTGGAGGATTATATATATTGTGGCTCTATCGCCGACAAATTCCTTTTGTTGCCTCTATTTACGGCTTTTTCTCATTTGCGATCGCACTTAACACCGGACTCACTGCTTCTGTGGAAAGATACGTTTATGCGATCGCACCAGTATTTTTTGCTTCCGGACTTTTATTCGCTAAATATCCTCGCTGGGGATATGCTGTAATGGGGTTTTGTAGCTTGATACTCGCTATGTATTGCGTGCGTTTTGCCCGAGACTTATGGCTTGCCTTTAGTATACCAGTATTATTCGATTGAACTTCGGAGCAAACTAAACCAAAAAATTAATTTTATCCCCTAGAACCAGCAAATTGCTTCTATTAATTGTTACGAAGATTGTACGACTTTTGTCTATTGAATGACGTATATTTAATTATGAAAAGTCTGGAAATAAATATTTGCTCGTGAAAGCAAAATATCTAGCTTTACTTTTCTTGAAGATTACTGTCATTAGGGTGTATCTTTTCAAGGCATAAGCAATTAATAGTTAGAGGGCAAACAACATTCGCTACTTTATTCTTTAGACTTGCCAAACCAAAATTTTTAGTATATATTTATACTTTAAATCTGTTAGTTAAGTGCTAATAGTGCCGAATATTACAATTCATTCAGAGACAAAATGCTTAAATATTACTGAACTTCGGATTTATTGAATAAATAAACGTTATCGAAATAGTGAAGCCAAGACGAAAACCAGTACTTACACGGTAATCAAAAGTATTAAACTGTAATATTAATGATTTAAGGTACTGGTTTGCTGCGGATATAAAACAGCAATGTAAATTTATACTGCGGATTCTTAAATGCTAAATTATCCGGATGTAAAATTTAATCGCCTGGATATTATCGGCTAAATGACTAGTAATATTTTTATACAAAGCAATTGGATAAATCGTATTTGTATTCGAGACAAAATTAAGTTCAATCCGGAGAAACTATATTTAATCAAATCGCGTCTAGCTGCTTGCTTAAAGGTAAATAGTTATCACCCGATTAAAAATTTAATGTTTTCTTCCAAGGAAGCGACAATGCCAGGGAGTAGAGTATACTTTGTCAAGAATGAGACAAATAGTTGCTATTGACCAGTAGTAAATATAGTTAAATTCAATTGTTTACTTAAGCTTAATCGATCGCTAGGTTGTTGAAATCAAAAAACTTCAGCTTGGATGATTTATGTTTAAAGTCAAATAAATATTTTTAGGACTTACGCAAAGCTCCCCAATTTATGGGGGTTGGGGTATCTTCAAAATCTATAATGCCTAATTTTTGGTCTAGTATGCGTAAGTCCTGATTTTGTATCTGTCAAGTATCTTGATTTTTTGTTAATGAATATGCAAATTTTCAGGATTATCTACATAGTACTGGGTATCTAATATCTAAATAAACTGTGTTACATACTGTGAAGGTGCGGTAATTGGTGGTTCAAGCCGTGTAAGGAGCGTGCAAAGTGGAGAACAATAAGTCATTTGCCTGGACGCAAAGTGCAATAATTGCGTTGGTGGGGTTGGGCAGCTGTTTAAGTTTGGGTTTGATGCTACCTATTAAACCCGATATATTAATCAAATCGAGTACACAAACAATTAATGTTAAGGATTTATCTCTCAAAGCTGTTTCAACACAGGTTGAGGGATTGAAAACGGAAATGCTTACCAGTTTTCAAAAGGAAGCTGCAATCAAAGGCTTTGGTTACAATTTACCGAAACGTTTTGAGGGAGGACTCATCTCGGAAGCAACACGAACGTCTAAGGATAAAACTATTGCTTTAACATTTGATGACGGACCGTGGCCCAAGAGTACGACACAAGTGTTGGATATCCTGAAAAAAAATAATATTAAAGCGACGTTTTTTATCGTTGGACAGAACCTGAAGGAGTACCCAGATATGGGTAAGCGGGTTGTCAATGAAGGACATATCATTGCCAATCATACTTGGCATCACTGGTATCATCACATGAACCCGCAAACTTCTGCTTTTGAAATCGATAACACGACGAATTTGATTTATAAAGTAACAGGTGTGAAAACCAATTTATTCCGACCACCCGGAGGAATTAAATCGAATGGTCCATACAATTACGCGAAAAATCAAAAATATGCAACGATAATGTGGTCATCGGATTCAAACGATTATGCACGACCATCTGTATCGAAATTAATTCATAACGTGATGCGAGAAGCTAAACCCGGTGGAATTGTACTCATGCATGATGGTGGTGGAAATCGTTCAAATACAGTCCAGGCTTTACCACAAATCATTAGTACTTTCAGGAAGCAGGGTTATCGTTTTGTGACGATTCCGGAACTGTTAGAGTTGGAAGACAAACATTTGCAAACAATTACAGCTACAGCTAAAGCTACACCATTAACAATTAAAAAACCATAGTACATTTACACTGCGTAATAACTATAACTCTACCAAGTTCGATGATTCGGGCTTGGTTTTACAATAGGTAATTTTATTTTAAATAATCCACCATCTGTTAATGTGTAATTACATTTTTGCTATTGCTTGAAAATCAGCATTAATTTGTAATAAAAGAATAAAACTGACGGTGGATAGCGAAGGAGTTATGGTGTGAAGAAGAAAAGACGAAGACGGTTAAAATTACCTAATTTAGCTTTATTAATCGGTTCAGCTATTTTGGTACTTACCTTAATTGTGGCAATACTAATTCCAATTAAAGAAACTATTTTTAGCAATAATTTTGAGCAAGCGGTCAACGCTAGTAGTTTAACAAATAATACAAACGCACTAATCGAGTCCATAAAAACGCAAATGCTGGACAGTTGGCAGCAAGAAGCGAAAGAAAAGGGTGTTTTTGAGGAAATACCAAAGCGCTATCAAGGAGTAACGCTAAATAGCGTCAAACCCAATCAAAGCGAGAAAATAATTGCGTTGACCTTTGATGACGGACCCTGGCCCAAATATACTGAGAAAATTTTAGATATTCTCAAAGAAAATGACGTTAAGGGAACATTTTTTATCATCGGACAAAACCTCAAAAACTTTCCCAAAATTGGTAAACGAATTGTCACCGACGGCCATACAATTGCCAACCACACTTGGCATCATTGGTATCACAAAATGAATTCCAAAACTGCTGCTTTTGAAATTGATGCAACTGCAGACCTGATTTATAAAACTACAGGTGTGATAACTACTTTATTTCGACCACCCGGAGGCATTGTTAGTAACGGTCCGGCTGAATACGCTAGTAGTAAAAATTACTCTGTGATTATGTGGTCGGCTGATTCCATTGACTATAAACGGCCGACTGTTGCCCGGTTGCTCAGTAACGTTATGCGGATATCAAAGCCGGGTGGTATCGTATTAATGCATGATGGTGGTGGTATACGCGATCGCACTGTTCAAGCGTTACCAAAAATGATTAAAACGTTTCGCAAACAAGGCTACAAGTTTGTAACGATACCAGAAATGCTAGAAATCGAAGACAAACAATTAGCGTCGATATCGAAGAATTAGGGAGTAGGGAGTAGGGAGTAGGGAGTAGGGAGTTAAGAGTTAGAGGTTAGGAGTTAAGAAGTTAAAAAATATTTTTCCCTTTCCCTTCTTCCTCTTCTTCCCCTACTCCCTACTCCCTACTCCCTTTTCTTCCCCTACTCCCTACTCCCTTTTCTTCCCCTACTCCCTAATTACACTGGACTTAATTGTTTTTCCACTTGAGAAGCTTCGGGACTGTCTTCTTCAGAAGGTGGAACTAATTGCCAGAACTTAGGTAGGTATTCTTGCCAGTTTTCGAGAATTATTCTCGCTTTGGGTGAATCAGTGCGATCGCAATGTGCTTGAATTAAATCGCGCAGTTGTTTTTCACCCATTTTGGAGTTAATTCGCTGAATTTGCACGTTCTCCTTGTTGACTAATTCCGCAAAATTACCTGTCTCATCCAAGAAGTACGCAAGTCCGCCGGTCATTCCCGCTGCTACGTTGCGACCGACTTTACCCAAAACCACAATTACACCACCTGTCATGTACTCGCAGCAATGGTCGCCGGCACCTTCAATGACTGCTGTCGCTTTCGAGTTACGCACGGCAAATCTTTCCCCTGCGAGTCCGTTGGCATATAAGTAACCACCAGTCGCACCATAAAGACAGGTATTGCCAATTATCACGTTTTGTGATGGGTCATACTTGGCATTCGCAGGGGGCTTAATAATAATTTCACCGCCGTTCATACCCTTACCAACATAATCGTTGGCTTCACCTGTAAGAGTTAGAACCATACCGGGAAGGTTAAAGGCACCAAAACTCTGCCCGACGCTGCCTGTGAAGTTAAGATTGATTTGCCCTTCAAAACCACTATCGCCGTATTGCGATGCAATTAAACCAGCTAATCGTGCCCCCACTGTCCGGTCTGTGTTGATAATCTTTTTCGTGAAGGTAGCGCTGGACTGGTTGCTGATTGCAGCTTGAATGGACGCGTCGGCAAGTAATTCATCATCCAACACCGCACCATTGCTGTGAACTTCTTCATGCTGCAACCAAGTGCGATTTTCTCGCGTGTCGGGTAAATTCAACAAGCAATCGAGGTTGAGTGCTTGGGTCTTCAATAGCTGTGCATCTGCGCGTGCTTTCAACAAGTCAGCGCGTCCGACAATTTCTAATAACGACCGATAACCCAGGTGTGCTAGTAAACTCCGCACTTCCTCAGCTATGAAGTAGAAGAAATTGACTACATGTTCGGGCATTCCTGTAAACCGCTTCCGCAATTCTTCTTTTTGCGAAGCTACACCTACCGGGCAATTATTGGTATGGCAAACCCGCGCCATTATACATCCTTCGGCAATCATGGCTATCGACCCAAAGCCGAATTCTTCCGCACCCATTAAAGCACCCATTAGCACATCCCAACCACTCTTCAAACCGCCATCGACGCGCAATATAACGCGATCGCGCAGTTGGTTGTGCATCAGCACGCGGTGAACTTCGGTTAATCCAAGTTCCCACGGAGAACCAGCGTGTTTAATCGAACTTAAAGGAGATGCGCCCGTACCGCCGTCATGCCCGGATACTTGGATGATGTCGGCATTCGCTTTTGCCACGCCTGCCGCAATTGTACCGATACCAATTTCCGCTACTAACTTCACAGAAACCTGCGCTTTCGGATTAATTTGGTGCAAATCAAAGATTAATTGCGCCAAATCTTCAATCGAGTAAATATCGTGGTGCGGGGGTGGTGAAATCAAAGTTACACCAGGTTTGGAACGGCGCAACATCGCAATATACGGACTAACTTTTTTACCAGGTAGCTGTCCGCCTTCACCCGGTTTTGCACCTTGGGCAATCTTAATTTCGATTTGCTTGGCACTCATCAGGTATTCGGGTGTGACTCCAAATCGACCTGACGCAACTTGTTTTATCGAACTTTTGGCTCGGTCTCCATTCTTCAAACCTTTTAAATGCGGTAAAGTTTGAGATAATCCTTCGGCATCGACATCCTCTAAGACTTTATAGCGTACCGGGTCTTCACCACCTTCACCCGAATTCGATTTCCCGCCGATGCGGTTCATCGCAATTGCTAGGGTTTCGTGTGCTTCTCTCGATAGCGCACCCAATGACATTCCACCCGTGCAGAACCGTTTAACAATATCAGCTACCGATTCGACTTCTTCAATGCTTATTGGTTGTCTGTCGCTTTGGAAGTCTAACAAATCGCGTAATGCTGTTACAGGTCGGTCTTCGAGATACTTCCTGTAAACTTCGTAATGGTTATATCCTTCACTTTTGACAGCTTTATGCAGCGCTTTCGCCAATTCTGGGCTGTTCATATGGTACTCGCCACCGGGACGATACTGCACGAAGCCCAAGTTTTCCAACTTTTTGACGTTGAGTTCAGGGAAAGCTTTACAGTGAAACGATAATACTTCTTGCGTTAGTTCGCGCAAACTCAAACCACCGATACGCGAAGTTGTCCCCCTAAATCCAAGTTCGAGTAAATCTTCACCAATGCCAATCGCTTCAAAGATTTGTGCAGCTTGGTAACTCGCAAGCAGCGAAATACCCATCTTCGACAGAATTTTTAATAACCCAGATGCGATCGCTTTGCAGTAGTTTTTCAACGCTTGCTTTAAACTAATCGCCTCAATTTTACCCCGTTGCATGAATTGTTGGGTTTTGGGGTCTGTCCACCAATCGCGTACTGTCATCAATGCCATATACGGGCAAACTGCGTCTACACCGTATCCGATTAAACATGCAAAATGGTGCGTACTCCAACATTGAGCAGTATTGACAATTAAAGATGCTTGAGTTCGTAATCCTTGACCAATCAAGTAATGGTGAACTGCGCCAACTGCCAATAAAGGTGGAATATAAGTTGATTCTGCGTCGAGGAGAGCGCCAATTCGGTCACTCAGTACCAAAATTTTCGCCCCGGCACGTACCGCTTCGGCAGCTTTGACTTGGAGTGCAACAACAGCAGATTTTAAGCCGTCGGCACTTTCTCCGATTGGAAATAATGTCGATAATTCGACAGTTTTAAACGACGACTGCTTGATGACATCTAACTCTGTTTCCAGCAAAACTGGAGAATCCAACTTCAATCGCCGTGCGTATTCGGGTTTGGGGTCTAATATATTACCTCGTTCGCCCAGTTCAACTTTAAGCGACATTACCAAACTTTCGCGTAGCGGGTCGATTGGCGGATTCGTCACCTGTGCGAACCGTTGTTTGAAATAGTCATATAATAGGTGGGGTTTTCCTGACAGCACTGCTAGCGGAATATCGTCACCCATGCAGAAGGTCGCTTCTTTCCCATCCTGTGCCATCGGCACAATCACCATTTCTACATCTTCAGTGGTGTAGCCAAAAGCTATTTGCTGCCGTAATAAATTTTGACGGTCAGTTGTTTGTTGTTCGTTATTAGTTGTTTGTTGTCCGTTGGATGACCCATTACTATTGACCAATGACCCATTACCATTGACCGATGACCCATTACCATTGACCAATGATTCATGACCATTAACTAAAGACGTTAATTCCTGTCGATGCTGACCTAACCATTCCCCATAAGGGTGCTTTTTCGCAATTCGCTGCTTAATCTCCCAGTTCTTCAATACCTCGTTGGTTTCCAAATCCACGGCAATCATTTGCCCAGGACCTAAGCGACCTTTCTCAATAATGTTTTCTTCGGGAAAATCAACTACACCCGCTTCGGAAGCTACAACTATATAATCATCCTTCGTAATGCAGTAACGCGCAGGTCTTAAACCATTACGGTCAAGCGTTGCCCCGACCTTACGACCATCCCCAAATACCAACAGCGCTGGACCATCCCAAGCTTCTTGCATCCCACTGTAATATTCGTAAAAATCTACAATTTCCGGATAATTACGTAAATCGGGCTGGTTGTTGTACGCTTCCGGAACCATTATCATCAACGCTTCCAGCGGACTGCGTCCCGAACGTACTAACACTTCGAGAACGTTATCTAAAGTTGCCGAATCGCTGCTATCAATTTGTACAAATGGCTTGAGTTCGTCGAAGCGTCCCGACCAAACTGGATGATTTAAACTCGCTTCCCGTGCTGTCATCCAATTGATATTACCCAGCAAAGTATTAATTTCGCCGTTATGACCCAATAACCGCATCGGTTGCGCCAGATGCCACTTCGGCATTGTATTAGTACTGAAGCGACGGTGATACACCGCAAAAGCACTTGTATAATCAGAATCTTTTAAGTCAGTATAAAACTCACCCAATACTGCCGAACGCACCATACCTTTGTAAACAATAGTACGGTTCGACAATGACGCAACATAAATGTCTTCAGAAATATTTTTTACAGCTTTGACAATGCGACGACGAGCAAGATAAAGTTGTCGCTCTAATTCATCACCGCTTTTATCTTCTGAAACTAATAAAACTTGTTCAATAGTTGGGAGGTTTTCCCGCGCTTGCACGCCTAACAAATTTGATTGCATTGGTACTTCTCGCCAGCCCAACACTGTCAGTTTTTCTTCGGATGCTACTTGTTCAAAAATGCTACGTGCTTGTTTCGCTAGTTCCTGTGACTGCGGTAAAAAAATCATTCCAACCGCATGTTTATCTGTCGCCGAATTATGTATAAACTGCGACGGAAATTCTTTTTGGAACAACTGCCACGGGATTGCAGTCAATATTCCTGCACCATCACCAGAATCTTGGTCTGCACTACACCCACCCCGGTGTTCCAAACAGGTTAAAGCTGCTAGAGCTTTTTCAATAATTTCGTGGCTAGCTTGGTTCTGACGATGGGCAATAAAACCCACACCACAAGCATCGCGTTCTTCTACCAGCCATTTTTGTCCTTGATACATATACCTCTTATGTAAATCATCCGAATTTGTCATTTTTGGCGATTGACTGCTTAACTCGTTATTCATAGACTGTCCCTGACACCGAAATTAATAATTTTTTGACTTGATTATGCGAGTGTGAAAAAGTTTTCTAAAATTTTCTTTTAGATGATGGAGAAATACGATAACGCAAAATTTTAGAAAAAAGGAAAAAAATCTAACATCGGGTTTGATTTTTTAGTACCCGTGTTAAAATCATACCGTTATTTTTTGGGGTTTATGCTGAGTTAGGCAAACTACATTCGCTTAATTGTCTTCTATTTATATCCTGAAGCTATGTATTTCTTCAATTACCTTTTTCCGAAATTGAATTAGTTACTAGGTACAGCTTGGCTTTACCGACCTAAAACGATTGCATTTAATCCTTCATTGTTTATAAAACTGCGAATATTGAACTTTTTGCAACAAAATCAGCTTAGAACACACATGCCCATTTGACAATTCCTGACTATTTCTTTAATTGTCCAATTAATAATGATTCTTAGTTGTCACTTGTGTTGCTGTGAGTTCAAACCCTACTTAAGTAGCAAGCATGAGTGAAGACTGAAAATCTTGACTTCAATTGAATTTAAAACTAATGCATTGCCGTAGCTTGTCCGTAGGACTTAGGAGCATCTGCTCCTGGCTTTGAGTATCGCTTGGCTTGTACGAGTGCCAATCGGTACACTTGTTTGCATTTTTAGTAGGAAAATTGTTTTTTGGCTCGCAAGAGACAAAAGCCCATATTTACATTATCACGTTCCGATCTAAAAGTTACGCCATTGCTTTTTATTTTAATACTGGAAAATTTTTTCAAATCGATGTCTTTATAGACGATATCTTACCAAGTAACAAAATTATGCTTGAATCGAGTGTTTACTTAAACTCAGATCGGAATCGAATTGCTATTATCAAGCTTTTCTTCGGTTGCGGGTTATCAGTACTATCAATATTACTGTGTTTAACTGCTCATCTTCATACCGTAAATGCACAGACTCCAACCCCAATTAAACCGCAGCCCGGAACAATTCAAATACCAACATTACCAGCAATATCGCCACCAATATCACCACCAATATCACCACCACCCGTAGCGAATGCCAGTGCTTACGGCAATCAAATTTCTCTTAACGGTCGCACTCTTCCTGGTGTGTGGTTCCAACAAGCAACATCCAAACAGGTGACTACGCACATCGCGGATGGGACGTTACGACAATTGATAGGTATAGAACTGTTAGACACCAATAATCCGACAAAACAACCGATACAGTGGTTTTCTTCGTATACCAAACCGCAAACTCTGACAGCGAAAATAGCAGGAAGTTATCGCTATCTCGATATTACCAATTTAATTAAAACGGCAGGGTGGCAAATCCAAACCCAAGGTAACATTTTAACGATTTCCACCCCCCGTTCAATAATCACAGGTATTAGTGGTAACTACGTACCATCCGTACAGCTAAATAAACCTTCACCCAAACTAGTTGTCATCAACTTAGAACGTCCAACCCCTTGGCAAGTGCGACAAGAACTGCCAGCCAAACGAGTTGTAGACCCCGATGCAGTCAACCAACCAACAGCACCACCAAACCGCGAGTGGACAATTTTGCTTGATGGCATTGCCGACCCGGCATTAGTGCAACGCTACACGCCAATAGTACCAACACCGATACCGACACCGATACCCCAAACACGACCATTAAACCTGACCAAACAGCTACCAATACCAGCACCCATACCAAAACCGATACCGATTGTTACACCACCCGAACCGACAATCAAACAAGTCGAAGTCGTCAACAATCAAACTTTAATCAGGATTAGCGTCCCCTTTGGTTTTGCACCTCGAATTCAGTCAGCAGCGAATCGTCCCAGCTTGAATGTTGAAATAGTCAGCGAAGCATTATTACCTCGTAATATCGCTTGGGCATCTGGGTTACGCTGGCAACAAAAGTGGTTAAATTTAGCACAAGACCGTTTTCCAGCAGTCTGGTTAGAAATCGATCCCCGTACCGTTAGCATAAAACCGATAGTTTCTAACTCAGATACTCTGATTGGCACCGCACCTTTAATTCAAACTGCCCAAAAATACGGTACTGTCGCGGGAATCAACGGTGGATACTTCAATCGTAACAACAGATACCCATTAGGCGCGATACGCCGCGATGGACAATGGTTATCGAGTCCGATCTTAAACCGGGGTGCGATCGCATGGAATAATTATGGTCAATTTTACGTTGGCAGACTTGCACTCGAAGAGACATTAGTAACATCTAATAATCAACGCTTACCAATACTATTTCTCAATAGCGGCTACGTTCAAAGCGGCATTGCCCGCTATACACCCACTTGGGGCACTACCTATACCCCGCTTACCGACAACGAAATTATTATTACCATCCAAAAAAATCAAATCATCAATCAACTATCCGCACTCAAAGCTGGGGAAACCCCCATCTTGATCCCCACAGACGGTTATATTTTAACTTTGCGCGGTAACGCCACTAGTAATCTAACCCTCTTACCAGCAGGTACTAGAGTCAGTATTCAAAATTCAACCATCCCTACCGACTTCAACCGTTACCCTAACATCATTGGTGCTGGTCCGTTATTAATACAAAATCGCCAAGTTGTCCTCGATGCCAAAGCCGAAAAATTCAGCGATGCCTTTATTTCCGAAAAAGCCATTCGCAGCGCTATTTGTACCAACGAACGCGGTAACGTCTTGATAGCATCGATTCATAACCGCGCAGGAGGTGCAGGTCCTACCCTTGCCGAACACGCCCAACTTATGCAACAACTAGGATGTGTGAATGCTTTGAATTTAGACGGTGGTAGTTCAACCAGCCTTTACTTAGGAGGACAACTTATCGACCGTTCCCCCAGTACAGCAGCACGAGTTCACAATGGCATTGGAATTTTCTTAAGGAAATGAGGGAGTAGGGAGTAGGGAGTAGGAGTTATTGTGTTAGGAGTTCTTGTGTAGCCCGTGACAGGAGTGGAACTAAAATACGCTTCTTCTTTGTGTCCTTTGTGTCCTACCCTGCGGGAACGCGAAGAACGCAAAGGGAAGAGAAAAATTAGCAATTTTAGACCAGTTTTTACCCACCAAGACGCGGGCTAGAGTTAAGAGTTAGGAGTTAAAGATATTTTCTTTTCCTTTTACCCTTTTCGCTTTTCCCCCATTCCCTACTCCCTTCC
>CAXTCQ010000207.1:0-14843 GCA_964242965.1 uncultured Calothrix sp.
TGAAGAGTTAGGAGTCAATAATTGGTGGTAAAAAGTTAATAGTAAGAAATTAATATTTTGCTTCTCAACTCATAACTTCCAACTCCTAACTCCTAACTCCCAACTCCCAACTCCCAACTCCCAACTCCTAACTCCCAACTCCTAACTCCTAATTTATTACTTAGTTCTGCCATTAGTTGGCACTTTCTCGGTTTCGCTTTCTAAATTTGTGGATGCAACTGGTACTGGGGCAACGATAATATCTGCACCGTTGACAATGACACCGAGTAACCCCATTTCCGATTCAACTAATTGGTCAACGGCTTCGCTGAATACGCTTTCTTGGGTGTAGTTGGGTCGGGTTACCATAACGATACCGTCACTGTAAGGTTGAACGATTAAAGCATCGTTGGATAAACCAAGGGGATTGGAATCTAATATTACAACGTCGTAACGCTGGCGCACGTCTTCCATCAGTCGCCGCATTTCGCTTGATTCAAGAATTGCGGCTGGATTTCGCACTGGTCCGGGGCTGGGAACGATGTATAAATTTTCGACATCCGGAACAAGGCGGATGCAGTCGCTGAGACTGGCATAGTATCGCAGTGGTTCGAGACTCGCATCGGGGTCTACATTGACTTTAAGCGATTGACAGTAGGAAGGCGATCGCAAGTCTGTCTCAATTATCAAAGTACGTTTTCCAGCACGAGCGCAAGCGATTCCTAAGTTGTAAGCAGTAACAGTCTTACCTTCAAAGCTTCCCGTACTGGTAATTAATACAACTTTAACGTTGTTGCCACCAATGCGGCGTAAATTACTGCGGGATTTCTCGTAAAACTCTAAATATGCAGAATCTGGGGAAAGAATAGTTGGCAATAAACCTTTAGCGAGGTCATCCACTGGTAACAATGGCAACTCTCCCAGCAATGTAACTTCTTTCTGCTTCAAGTTGTTGCGAATATCTTCTCTGGTCTTGAAAGTACCTTCCATCGAACCAAGTAAGAATATCACCCCACCTCCGACGATGATACCGAAGATTCCTCCAGCAGCAAGGGTGATGGGAATACTTTTGGCTTTTACAGGTTCAGCAACAACTCGCGGTTCGCGGTCAATTCTCAAGCTACTAATAATTTCAGCCTCAGCAGTTTTGGCATCAGTAAGCTTTGTTTGCATTTGGTCGAAGACAGCTTTTTTGAGAATTATCTGTTGTTCGAGACGCGATCGCGCTAACTGTTTATTCGGAATTGCTGCATATTCTTGGCGCAATTTGACCTCTTGTCGCAATTCGTTACCAAACTGTTGCCCCAAGGTATCGCGCTGAGTTTGCAGGGCAACTAATTGGTTTGCGAGTTCTTGGCGGGCTGGGTCTAAATTGCTACGGGCACGTAAACCCGAAACTGTCCCAGGTAGAGGTGCTGCATTACCACCACCCCCAACCAACTCGGTAGCACGTTCTCGAAGTAGCTTTTCAGCAGCTTCTTTTTGGTTCGTGAGTTGCACCATTGTCGGGTGCGTCGGACGCAGGTCTTTTTTTAGAACTTCGACTTGGGACTCGACTTGGTAAATTTGCGATCGCAAGCTAGCCAAAATCGGGTCGGCACTTAACGCCGATGATACATATGCTTCATTCGGGTTTAACCCCAACTTACCTTGAATGCTACGAATTTGAGCATCAATCCCAATTAGTGTTTGTTGAATTAAACGTTGCTGGTTTTGACTGTTGGTTACAGCACCCAGTAAACTACCATTCTCTGCCGCCAAAATTGCCGGACGTTCGATACGGTCGTATTCTTCAAGCTTTTTCTCTGTCGCTTCGAGTTCTTTCTTTGCTTGGGGTACGCGCTCGTTAATTTTATTAATAATTGCTCTAACTTGGGCTGTATTGCGCTCGCCGCTTAATTTTATCGAAGTTAATAAAAAAGTATCTAAAACATCCTTTGCTCGCTTATCGTCAGTGTCTTGATACTGGACTTCAATAATATTAGATACTAACTCGCCCGTTTTTGCACGTTCGGGAGGTAGAATATTCAGCGTATTTATCAACTGTTGCGGTTTGAGCTTTGTTTTCTCCACTAATGCTCTCAAAACAGGTTCGGAAAGCAAATCAGCCTTCGTTAGCGTTTGTGCTTTTTGCTGAATTTCAGTTCCGATTGCCGAAAACGATACTGGTGGGGCAGTATAAGCGAGTGCCGCATCCCCAGTATATTTGGGAAGTGGATCGGGTTGCATAGCTACTACCGTTGACCCGGCGACAACTAACGCAAAGCTAAAAAGCCCAATCCATTTGTATTTCTCGAAAGCTATAAGATAGCGTTTGATAAGTGGTGATGCCATGATTAGGGGAGTAGGGAATAGGGAGTAGGGAGTAGGGAGTAAGGAGTAGGGAATAGAGAAGGAGTTAGGAGTTCTTGTGTTAGGAGTTAGGAGTTATTTTCTTTCTTCACTCCCCCCACTCTCCCTACCTCCCCTACTCCCTACTCCCCACTCCCTAAAAACGATTTCCATTGAAGGTATCAAAAAACCGGATGAATGACTGTATATCAAAGAAGGGTCGCGTAATCGTACTTAATACATTTGTAATTCTACCAAGTAAGTTTCGACCTACTACAATCACATCATTGTCCTGGAGTGGTACGTTCTGGGATGCATCACCTGAGAGTGCCTTTTTTGCGTCAAGACGTTGCGTCACGGCTCGACCGCGTTCTGGGTCAAACCTGACTAGCGCAATATCTCGGAAGTTAACATTGTCTGGATTCACGCCTGCGATCGCATCAACAAATGTACTTCCGTTGGGTAGTGCTTGCGTAACTAATCCACCTCCAGCATAATTAAGCACTCGCACTCGAATTTGCGGTACTGCTAGCGAAGACCGGGCTACCAAATTCCGGTCATAACCATCATCTGCACCCACTTCCCGACGCGGTATAATAATCGAATCACCATCCTGCAACCGCAAATTAGGTACAGAACCGCCTATTTGCAACGAGGAGTATAAATTGATATTCTGGGAAATCACTGTCCCATCAAACAAACGCCGTCGCACCTGCACTTGCCGCAGGTCTGCCATCATCGTCGAACCACCCGCTAATAGCAATGCATCGCCGACACGCGGTATCGCCGAACCCACTGGAAAAATTCCCGGTCGAAAAACTTCGCCACTTACCGTAATTTGCACGGGTCGCGGTCCTGCTAAAGATAGCGTCACTACAGGCTCAACCAAAATTTTAACCAAGCCCAAACGTACTTTTTCCTGCGCCTCTTCTAATGTCAGACCTTGTACAGAAACAACTCCTAATTGCGGTACAGTTATATTACCCTCCGTACTGACTTGGAGTTGGTAACTTTGTTCGGGACGCTGCCCTGCTAGCGATAGCGTTACCACCGGATTGACAACGTAGCGATTGTAAAGCGAGCGAATCCTCTCTTGCGCCTCGGTCAAGGTTAGATTTTGTAACGGTACTGTTCCTAACAGAGGCACTATAATATTGCCTTCTGGATTAATTGCAGCCTGAAAACTCAAATCCCCGAATCGCAACACCGATACGCTAATTACATCCCCCGGTCCCAAACGATAGCGACCGGGAGGACGCTGAACAAAAATGCTAACGACATCACCTGGTCCTAAATAATACCGATTGAATTGCGGTGAAATTCCATCTTTAAAATCTAATGGTGCAACATCGGCATTAGATGGCAGCGCGGGTGGTTGTAAGGGAGAATCGACGGTTGTACCAGTAGGGGAAGGTAAAATCGGTTGCCCCGGCGGTGGTGGTGGTAGGACTGGAGCATTTTGAGCGATACTCCTCTCAGGAGTGGCTGACATCGCGGGCAGAACTGCTGTTGTAATAAGAACACCAACCTGAAGGCTTGCTATACACACGTTAAATATACGCATATTCAAACTTATTATTCTATACATCTATATCGAAAAAGCTAATTATAGGTATGGGAACGGCAGTAAGCAATTTTACCCCTAAAGATAGATAATGTCTCCTTTGTTTATACAGACGCTTTACTTAAAACTTCTACATAAACAAAGGTTAACAGGTATCTTTTTATAAAATAATATTAATTTTTATAATTTTGGAAAATTTGGTGTTAATAGCCATGATGCAACTACCCATTATGTAACCTCGACTGGTTAATATTGGGCTTTTATATTTATTTTACATGCAGTCGAATTTTCAATAATTGGTATTAATTACCAGTGACTGGTTGAAAACGTAAACGATTCAACACGAACAGATCCCGTAAAGAGTATCATAAGATACCAGACAACAATCTCGTATGCACGGTTTCGCCTAGCAACTTAGCTTGTTCCCAACTTTTCTCCACCTGCCCTAAAGGCTCCATCGGTATCATAATGCTTACAGCAGCCCAGGCAGCCCGTTGCTTGTGCCACTGTGCGGATTGGTCTGCCAGAAACCATTGTAATTGTGATGGGTTGCCACCTTTAGACCAAGCGTACCATTGTAGGACAGCAAAAGTTTGTTGCTTAGTTGAACCGCGAAAGAACCGCGCTTTCACCTTGATGTCAGTATTTGTATTTGGTGAGGGTGCTTTAACTATAAAATCAGCTTCACGTTCTTGAGCAACTTCCCAATGCCAAAAGCTATCAACTTCCATCCATTCCACCTGAGGCTGATCCATAGGACCATTTTGCGGCAGTATCAGCAACGTAGCCTCGGTATTGGAACCTTCTTTTTTAATCGTTTGTAGCGACCATTTGCGCTCGCCAATTTCTCGTTCCTCTTGTTTTACCGTTTGCCAACCCGGCAAGCTTAACCCAACTTTACGTATTTGTTTTAATTCTCTAAGAGTAGGGACAGGAGGGGGTTGTTTCCACTGCCAATTTCCTGTGATATATCCCGGTACTGCTGCAATTAGTAATAACAGCAGTAACAACAATAATGCTGCCAGTTGAGGGTACTGGCGTTCTTTAACAAGTTTAGATAGGGAAATCATTGATAAAAATTAGGTTGCCTAAGTATAAATATTACATTTTTTTACCTAATTGTGTGTTCAGTAAATATAGGGAGTAGGAATTAGGAGTTAGGAATTAGGAATTAGGAATTAGGAATTAGAAGTAGTAGGTTGGGTTACGCTTCGCGTAACCCAACCTACTACTAGTATTTCTAGGACAGACAAGATGTCCTACGAAACGATTACTTTTTTGGAAGTCCTTAAAAAACCAATTCCCATAGCAGCGAATGCGAATATTCCTAAGACAGAAGTAGCTTCGGGAACTTTGACTTTTGGATCGATTCGCAAAACTTGCCCAAATCGAGCGCGATCGCCTTTACTGGAAATATAAATAGCACCATCGACACCAACGGTAAGCGCTGTTGCTGACTCTAAACCATTTCCACTTGCAAGTACAGTTCGAGCTCCATCAGGGGCAATTTGGATTAACGAAGCATCGCTAATACCTTGCCATTGCGGTTGATTACCGTATTGCAATGCATACAAATTGCCTTGGGGATCGAATTCTAAATCCGAAAGTTGGGTAAAACCGTCAGCGTAAACACTTGTCGCACCATCTAAACCAACTCGAAGGATACGTGCTTTACCTTCAGGGAAAGGAAATCCAGTAAATTCACTGACGTATAATGCTCCATCGGGACCAAAAACAACACCAGTCGGCACCGATTGGATTTCAACTGCATCGGGAATTTGACCGGGTGGTGGTGCATCTGGGGGTAATACCTGTCCGGGTGCGGGAGTTGGGAAAATGGGATTTGCGATTGTTTGCTTGGGAAGTACTGCAAGCGATGTTAAATTACTGCCATCGAGTCCCACCCGCATAATATTATTTGCTGCCGCATCAACGATGTAAGCAGCATTATCTTTAATTGTAAAAGCGTAAGGATTGCTAGCGATTTCACCGCTTACGTCCAGCACTGCTTCCCCATCGGAATTATTTGCTAGTTCATATTTCGGCAAGTTAGCAATACTAGTTAGCGAACCTTTACTAAAATCGACCTTATAAAGTTGTCCCCAACTCGGTGAATTATCACCGAAATCTTGGATAGTAGGATTACCACCATACCCCATCAAAAGATAAGCATTTCCAGCAGCATCAAACTGGATATCCTGGGGACCTTCACCTGTATCACCAATTGGTCTTAGTGCAATCGATGGCAAACCTGTTAAAACACGTTCTTGCTTACCATCTTTGATACGGGTAACAGCACCACTATTGCCAGCGCACGACAGCAAACCTTCTAAAGAAGGTCCGGGGATGCATCGTCCATCACCACCTACACCTGACTCGGTAATATACAAACTACCGTCAGGAGCAAAACTTAGACCGCGCACGTTATCAAGACCATCTGCAACTACACTGATAGAGGCGGCTGTTGCTGGTTCGATTTGCGGTACAGCAGCAAAACAACCACCAATAACTGTGAAGCCAAGAACGAATTTGGAAAGTAAAGGTAAACGCATATTTAGAGTAGAAAGTAAGACCGATTATTTAAAAAAAATCAGCTTGTTTTTGCAAGCTGAATAAGTATAAATACGACTACAAAGGTCATTGCTCGCAATGAGGTGTGTGTCGAGCCGATTCCGTATTTAATGACTACAGCCTATAAAATACTGAGGAGCGATCGCAATCCACAATCTTTCGATTGGCTTGATATTTCTTTTGCTATTACAACAAGCTTATTTAACAACTTGTAACGCTATTTGTTTGCGTTGACGCTTCAAAAATAAACCGACTCCACAAATGCCCAATACCATACCAATTCCTGCATTCGGTTCCGGAACTTTTTGGAAAGTTTCAAAAGAACCATTTACAGAAGCTCGACCTTTTATAGGAGCAGTTGGATCTAAACTGAGTGTGTATGTATCTGAAATCTGAAGCGTACCCTTTGCAGCAGTGAATTCACCCGAACCGCCGATGATAGTAAGAGTAACCTCAGCAGACGCTGTCAGGTTTGCTAGGTCAGCTACAGCAGTGGCTGTACTAGTTCCAAATAGTTTATTATTGCCGCTTCCAAAAAAGGTATCAGTGAGGATTGGTAAGCCGTTTATACCAAATTCTGCCGCGTCTGGACCTGATTTTGTTATACCAGTTGCAGTATCAAGCCGAGTGTAGTTACCACTTGCAATATTAGTCAAACCGTATGGAGCATCTGCGCTCGTTCCTACCAAAGTGACTTTTGATACTTCAGGTGTAATTGGTTCAAATACATTTACTACATCGTAGACGGCATTAAATGGATAGATTGTTTGGGCAAATGCTTTCGTTGTAACTAGCCCGAAGCTTAAAGCTGCGATCGCTGGAACAAGGAATACACTGCACGAACGCAAACAGAAATTAGGCATAACAAAGTATAAAAATTGAGTTGATGAACTCCGTGCTTACGAACATAGCCTATAGAATTTTGAGCAGCGTCGCAATCCATAATCTTTCGATTGGCATGATAATTATTTAGCTTCAGCAGTTTGCTGTAATCTACATGCACGCTTGACAAGCTCGTTTAAAAAAGTAAAAAACCGAGAATCCTAGATTTAGCAAAACTTGTAGTCTCGCTTCCCAACCAAAATGCTTACCATCTCAAGTTACTCACATCTCGAAACTATTCATACTGGCATTAACACTACTGTTTATCGCGGTGCAGTAGTTGGAGGTTCCTGTGTTATGCTCAAAATTCTCAACTCAGATTATCCGAGCTTAGAAGCGGGTTTCGTAAAGTTACCCCGATTCTGACCTTCTCGACTTATCAAAATTAATGACATGAGCTAGCAGATAAATTACGAGCTATTATTAGGCATAAATTCATCTATCTAAAGAAGTAAAATAGATGATGAAGTTAGCAATACATGCGTATCGCTACAGTTAGGTTGACATGCCAACTGACAAGTCAACGCTACATGTGTGGAGGTTATGTAAGTGATAGAAGTCCAAAGACGGCATATAAATTCTAGGTGGCACATTACAGAAAACCTCGCCGGATATGGGTTTATGACACCGACGATTCTCGTATTAGGGGTTTTTGTTATATTACCTATCCTGTATGCGGTTTTTTTGTCGCTGCACAAAGTTCGATTACTTGGGGGTATTGAATACAATTTTGTCGGGTTCGGCAATTTCAGCCGCTTGGTTGAAGATGAACGGGTATGGATTGCCTTGCGAAACACAATCGAGTACGTAGTAATTGTCGTACCAGCACAGACTGTTTTAGCTTTAATTTTGGCAGTAACGCTCAATTCTGGGATTCACGGAAAAAATTGGTGGCGAATCCTGTATTTTTTGCCGACTGTCACATCATCAGCGGTGTTAACGCTAATTTTCATGTGGATATACAACACCAACGGATTGCTGAATGATTTTTTAGCCTTTTGCGGATTGCCTACTTATAATTGGTTGGGCGACCCTAGTGTTGCCCTTAAAGGGATTATGCTGATGAATATCTGGTCAACTGCGCCATTTTTTATGGTGATTTATTTGGCAGCATTGCAGGATATTCCCCAGTCACTTTATGAAGCTGCCGAACTCGATGGGGCAAATGGGTGGCGGCAATTTATATATATCACTGTGCCAATTTTGCGTCCGGTGACGTTCTTTGTACTAGCGATGGGAATTATTGGTACGTTTCAGTTATTTGACCAGTCTTACATTTTCTCAAACGGAACCGGGGGACCCAATAACGCCACTCTAACCGTAGTATTACTGATATACCAAGCAGTATTTCGTAACTTACAAATGGGATATGGAGCGGCGATCGCATTTCTTCTCGCTGCTGTCATTGTTACCGCAACTCTCATCCAACGTCGCTTTTTTGGTGAAAAAATCTCAGGTTAGGGAGTAGGGAGTGAGGGAATCAAATAATCATCAACTCTTAACTCAATAATAGACGCTTTCCTTCATATCTCTACATGGACTAACACAATAAGAGACGCTTTCCTTCATATCTCTACATGGACTAACTCCTAACTCCTAACTCCTAACTTTATGCCTCGCACATTCCCAATTTGGAAAATACTTCTCTACGCGCTACTTACCCTCTACGCGATTATTACCGTAATCCCTTTTTTATGGGCACTTTCAGCATCGTTTAAATCCTTCGCTGAAATTAGTAGCGGTGAGGCAAATTTCTTCCCCAAAAACTTTACTTTTGATAACTACAAACAAATCTTCTTTCAAGAACCGTTATTTTTACGCTGGTTATTTAATAGTGTTGTCATCGCTGTTAGCGTTACAGTTTTAAACTTGTTATTTAATTCAATGGCAGGGTACGCACTTGCACGACTGCGGTTTGCGGGTCAGCGATTTTGGTTTTTACTTATTCTTACAGTTCTAGCAGTACCCGCACAAATCACTCTGATCCCGACATTCTTAATTTTAAAAGCTTTTGGATGGCTAAATTCTTATCAAGGGATGATTGTTCCTAGCATGGTTAATGCCACATTTATCTTTATGATGCGGCAATTTTTTGTAAATTTTCCTAAAGAATTAGAAGAAGCAGCCGCACTTGATGGTTTGACACCCTTTGGAATTTTTCGACGTATAGTTTTACCGTTAGCAAAACCCGCTCTAGCAGCACAGGCAGTATTTGTCTTTATGGGTAGCTGGAATAATTTTTTGTTGCCTGTAGTAATTTTATTCGACCCCGAAATGTTTACCTTACCTTTGGGTTTAAATACTTTCAAAGGGCAGTATATTAGTTACTGGAACTATATTATGGCAGCATCAATGGTATTTACGCTGCCAGCACTAGGTATTTATGCTTTCTTCAATCGGTATTTTATCCAAAGCGTTACGTTTACAGGTGGAAAAGGGTAGGAGTTAAAAGTTGGGAGGAGTCTCCCCACTTTCTCCACTCACTAACTGTAGCTTGGGTAACTAATTGCGCTCTTAACATGATATTTGTATTAATGTGGCTCGATCTCTATCTGTTAAAAAATAAGCGTTACGGGTAATTTGGTGGGTACTACCGAAGTTGCCCAATTGCTATATGTCTAACAGTTTATTGCTTTTTATTGCTTTGAGATTGAGCAATGCATTTTTAGCTGTGTTGAGCGTCAAAATTTTAAGGGGAAAGATGTTAAGAAAATTTATTGGCATTTTTGCAGCAATGTTGCTAGCGTTTCAATTTGTTATCGGTAGTGCAAGTGCTGTGAATCTAAGTGAAAATACTCGCACCGTACCATTTAATGAAGACGGTAAAACTGAAGTCCTTAGCCTTAAACAAGTAAAAGAAGGCAAACGTTTATTCCAGTTTGCTTGTGCCCAATGTCACGCTGGTGGTGTAACTAAGACTAACCAAAATGTCGGTTTAGAACCAGAAGCTTTAGCGGGAGCAACACCAAACCGCAATAATATCGAAGGTTTGGTAGATTACATGAAAAATCCTACCACCTACGATGGAGAAGAAGAAATCTCCGAATTACACCCCAGTACCAAGAGTGCTGATATTTTCACCGAAATGCGTAACCTGACCGATAAGGATTTGGAAGCGATCGCAGGTTACATTCTTCTGCAACCCAAGATTGTCGGTTCGCAATGGGGTGGTGGCAAAATCTATTATTAATAGTTGTTGTTAACTCATAACTCTTTCGTTACGTGAATTGATAAAAAGGGGTAAATGCGATCGTCTCGTTTACCCCTTTTCTTACTCCTTTTAGTCGGTATTTTCTGAAAATTTCAATCCGAACATTCCAAACTGTTTAAATCTGATGTTGCGTAATTTACTTATTACTTTTGGTATTCGCTGTTTGTGTTTGCTGACGGCAATGGCAATATCATTTTGGATTATTCCTGTACCTGCGATCGCTGGAGGTCTCGATAATTATGTAATTCGCTACTTGCATATCACCGAACCGATTGCCCTTGATTTAGATGATAGTGCTAACAAGAAAGATTTTTCTCCAATCGAACTATCTGAAGGTAAGCGTTTATTCGAGGCTAACTGTATAAATTGTCATGTTGGTGGTGCAACTCTTCCCGATCCAGAAGTTTCGCTGGCACTAAATACGCTGCAAGCTGCAAATCCACCGCGTAGCAATATTAACAGTTTAGTTAAGTTCATGCGTCAACCAATGACTTATGACGGTAGTGAGGAAACGTTTTGGTGTCGTCAAATGCCTGCGAGTTTGCTGTCGCAGCAACAAATCGAGAATCTAGCAGCGTTTGTTCTGACTGCTGCACAAAAAGCTCCTGGTTGGGGAGCGGAAAGCTTTTAAAAATTAAGGGATTGAGGAGTTAGGAGTTAGGAGTTAGGAGTTAGGAGCTTGGAGTTTGGAGTTTGGAGTACAAAGTAAAAAGAAAATTTTTTGCTCATCCTATTGAAAAAAAATTAAATACGACATGCTGTCATATTTGAGCCAAATTGTACTTAAAATAGAAGAACGGTAAAAAAATATTGATCGGGACAAGGGTATGAAATCGATAGCTACAAATTTGCGACGCTTTGGTTTAGCAGTATTGACAGTAGTTTTAGTTGTAAGTAGCTTTATTATTTTCGCTCCGAATGCTTCAGCGGAAACTTACACAGTTAAACTTGGTACTGACAAAGGAACGATCGCATTTGAACCTGCGAAGTTGACGGTTAAACCAGGTGACACAATTAAATGGGTAAATAACAAAGTTCCTCCCCATAATGTTGTCTTTGATGGAGCAAAAAATGCCGCAAAAAGCGCAGATTTTGCAAAAGCATTATCACACAAGCAGTTAATGATGACTCCCGGACAAACTACAGAAACTACTTTCCCTGCTGATGCTCCAGCTGGTGATTATACTTTCTACTGCGAACCTCACCGTGGTGCTGGTATGGTTGGCAAAATTACTGTTGAAGGTTAAGCATTGTTAGGAAATACAGGTATTGTAGGGTGCGTTACGACTTGCGTCTAACGGCACCCTACGTATTTTTAAGCGCAAGCTGCTGCTACGTCAACAAAAATCAAATAGTAATCCTATATATATATCTATATTTACAGCGCATTTCATTGTTAGGAAGTACAGCGTGTAATACCAATTCTGTGTGAAGCTGCACAGACCGCCCTAGTCTTACAGACTAGGGCTAACTAGAACAAAGCCTGCTGTAAGCAGGCTAATAATATGCATCTTCATATTAAAACGGTATAAGTTAAAACTGTCTCTGGGGCACGGCATTGCCGTGCCCCTACTGATAAAATACTTTTGTAATTCTTTTATTGGTATTTTAAATTCAATTGTGACTCGATGAACATCTATTAAGACCTAAAATTCTCTAGTAATCTTAGAATAGTTAATATTGGGCTTCGTCCGTTTGCTAGATTTTGATTGCGAGGAGAGTCTTGAGTTGAAACTTTGTTTGAGGATATTTGTGGCGATCGCATTGTTTGGGTTGACGTTTTCATATCCAGCATTTGCAACCGATATTTCCAGTGGTAGCAAAATTTTTAGCAATAATTGTGCTTCTTGTCACCTCGGTGGTGGCAATATTTTAATTTCCCAAAAAACTTTGCAAAAAGAGGCATTATCGGAGTATCTAGAAAATTATAATACCGATGCGATCGCAGCAATTATTGACCAGGTTAAGAATGGCAAAAATGCAATGCCTGCTTTTAAAAGCAAGTTAAGCGAGCAGGAAATATTGCAAGTAGCTGCTTACGTATTTCAAAAATCAGAGCAAGGTTGGGAAAACAGTCAAGGGTTAATTGTTCAGAGTCCAAATTTATCATAAATTGACGCGATAATCAGAGACGCGATATATCGCGTCTCTACATTTTATTGGTTACTGGTTGGCGTTCTCGCGTTCTTGTTTCGCTTGTCGTAATTTTTGGATTAACGATTGGCTAGGATTAACCGAAGACTGTTGATTTTCGCGGTCGCGTAACAACTTTGCGACTACTGGTTTCTGTAATAGCTGCGGTGCTGGAACTGATTGAGTGCTAGTCTCTGATTCCTGTGCGGGTTTAGCTGGCGCACTCGGTAAAATTACTGGCTGTACTGGTAGTGGATTTATCTTGGAAGTCAGATCCCGAACTGGTGGCACTGTCTCAGTTATGGGTTTAACAGAAGTTGCTGCGGGTTTGAATGGTGGTAACGATGCTGCTGGGGTTGGTTGAGTAGTGCGTTGGGAATTTTGCTGCGGTGTTGGTGTTAAGACAGGTTGTTTGTTAAACTCCACTCTTGAGAATGGCTTTGTTGTATTTGTTGTATTTGTTGTGCTTGGAGGTACAACGGGTGTAGATTGATTATTTCCGAGTCCAGGTAGGGTCGGTATCTCGCTTTGCGATGAAAGCTTCTCGTTGGCAGGTGCGCTGCTGACACTGCCATCGGCGGAAATATTAAAGCTATAAAAATCACCCTGCCCGTTTGCCGATCTCGAATTTTCCTTGAAATGTTGCTGTAGTCGCTCGCGTATAGCTAATTTACTAGCTGATGAAAGCGAACTCGAATCACCTAAAATGTTAAACGAGTCAATTTTACCTTCTCGATCCATTGACACCGTAACATCTAGATTCCGGTCAACTTGAGATTTATCCATCCTAATGGCTATAGGTGGATGAAATCGTCCTTTCGGATATTGGCTTCTGAATTGGCTACTAGTTTCTAAAAAGGAAATAGTATTTTTCTGGTTTTCAGTACTGCTACCACTTCCTAATGTCGGATTAGCGTTACTGGGTGTAGTTACTCCTGCTGGTGCGGTAGCTACCGCGTTTGTACCTTCTAACAATTCACCTTGTCCGGGTTGTACTTTGAACGGTTGCATTCCATTCTCTGCAAACGCCAAATTTCCATCTCCGGCTTTTGGCATTTGACCAGTCGGTGTTACAAAATTGTCAGGTGTTACTGGGGAAACGCTTGCCGTTGGGCTAGGCTCTACAGGTTCTACAGTGCCATTATCAGGCAGTGGTGGAAGTGCTGCTTCTGTCGGTAGCGGTAACGGTGCAGGGTTAGCGTCAAGATTGGATGGTACGCCTGTTGATGCTACTTCAGGTAAACTTGAGAGTGCGACTCTGGGCTGTCCATAAGCAATATCGCTATTAAAACGACTTCGTGCAGTTCTACTATTTCCGGAAAAAGCTACTGGGGAATTAGATTTAAATGAAGGGTCAATTAACAGGTCTTTACGGTTCAACTGATACGATGAGCTTCTTGGCAGCGAACTAATATTAAATCCTGGATTTTTTGGCAGCGGTGGCAATGCTGTCATCGCAGTCGAACCTACGGCAGGTGCAAGAGGTGTATCTGTAAGGTTCAAGGGGATTTGCTGCTGTGCTGGTAGTGCTGCAATTTGACCCGGTAAAGGAGGAAGCTTGGCTTGAATACCTGTTTGTACGGGAACTTTTTGAGGCAGACGGCCTTGCTCTGCGGCATTGAGTTCGAGCAATCCGATTGGTTTAGAAGTTACAGCTTGCTTCGTCGATTTGGACGACTCAACTGGCATTAACGGCAAAATGAACGCGATCGCACCGTGAATACCCAGCGACGCTAAAGCAGCGATTCCAGTTGGTTGACTTAACAAATCTGGTATATTTTTGAAAAAAGAGACGTAAGACATAGTTGTTAACCGTTCACTCAACTCAGTTAATTTTAGATTCGCTATTTTTTTAAACTTAAATAAAGCAAGCGATGCGTCCCATTTAATAATAACTTCCTATTTTGAAAGGTTAAACAGGAAATATGCCTGCCTTACAAATATTGTGTTGTTCAAATGAAGCACTATTATATCATCGACCATACCCGGTTTGAAAATGTTGCTTTTTCTTTTATTTTGATACAAAAGTAGCTTTTATTGACTTTGGTATATTTACTCTACAATTCTTACTTACGTATAACTCACAGCCCTAGTTTTTTGTCAAGTAAATATTTCACAAATTTTAGAATTTAGAATAATCAATGACTAGGGAGTGGGGAGTAGGGAGTAGGG
>CAXTCQ010000208.1:0-12541 GCA_964242965.1 uncultured Calothrix sp.
AGGAGTTAGGAGTTAGGAGTTAGGAGTTAGGAGTTAGGAGTTAGGAGTTAATAATAATTTTTCCCCTAACTTCCGAACTCACCGAACTCCACTACAAAAAATTTTTGAGGACTTCAAGTGTACTGAGTCCAGTTTTTTCCCAGCTAAATTGTTTTGCTCTTTCTAATCCTAGTTTTGAAAGCTGCTCGCGCATTCCGCTATCGTTAACTATTTGCTGCATTGCGTCCGCTATTTCTGCGGTTTTGTAAGGGTTAATTAATATTGCCGCATCCCCTGTCACTTCGGGTAATGACGATAAATTTGATGTAATTACCGGTGTTCCGCAAGCCATTGCTTCGAGGACGGGGAACCCAAAACCTTCCCATAGACTCGGAAACACGAGTGCTTGAGCATTACTAATAATTTTCGGTAGTTCGCTGTAAGATATATAATCTAGAAATTTTACTTGCTTCGTAATTCCTAATTCTTTTATCCGTGCTTGTAATCCTGGAGAAAAACGTTTGTCGGTTGGTCCTGCAAACCACAATTCATATTCTCCAAAATCAGAATACCTTTTAATCAATGCAAACGCTTCAATCAACCTTTGTAAGTTTTTATACGGGTCTTGTCTGCCTAAATAGAGAAAGTATGAAACAGGCTTTGCTTGTTGTTGGATTGGGCGAAAATGATTTGCATTGTGTGCCAGTAAAATCGGTGTAATTTTCTGAGCGGAGATTCCGTAAAACTCGCTAATATCCCTTGCAGTAGAATGGGAATTGCAAATGATATGTAGTGCTTGTTTGAGAACTTGGGGGATACAGTAGCGGAAATAATGAGTACTAAGCGATCGCAAAGAAGGAAAACGTAGCGGAATTAAGTCGTGAACGTGAACGATGTAACGGCAATTTGTATAAAGTGGTGCTTCGGGTATGGGGGAAAATATTAGTTTGGATTCGAGTTTCTGGTTGATTTGCGGCAATTTAAATTGCGTCCATATTAACCGACGTAAGTGCCCTTTTGAACCTTGAGCGGGGGTGAGGTTATTTGGAATTGAATAACATTCAAAATCTGGATAGTTTTGAGCAGTTAGTAAAGTTGGATTTAAGGTTTTTAAATATGGAAATAAGTTTAAAGCATAGTTACTTATACCTGTTGGTTGAGAAAAAATCATTGATAAATTAATTAATAATTCGCTCATAATATCACGCAGAGGCGCAGAGAGAAGGGATAAGAAAATTGATGTTTAAAGAATAATTAGGATTGTTTTAATTACTATAGCGTTTCTCTGTTGAATGAAATACAGTTTTTTCGTAGGGCGTAGGGGCACAGCACAGAATAGCCCCTACTGTGTATTATACTCAAACGAGAACTGCTATATATAAGTTATTATGAATATATCTAAGTTGTATCTAAGCATTAAAACTTAACATCAAGTAGTTGCGCCAAAATAAAAGTACGCCATGAAATTTACCGAATCCAACTTGGGGTTTAAAAAACATTAAAATTAAAGCATAAGTGAGAAGTCGAATTAATCTAATTATCAAAATAAATTTACTAGTGTATCTAGCTAATGTTAATAAATAGCTGTAAGTACTATGAAAATTTTTTTTAGCGACATTACGATTGGTAATTGAAGACGGTTGATGAACTACACTAATTAATTTTGTGATTGCGACTGTATGTCCTTTTTCAGCATAACGCCGACAAAAATCAAAGTCTTCATAATAAAGAAAATAATCGGGGTCAAATAACGGACATTGACTAAAGTTACGAAGATTAATCATGAGGCTGCAACCCGAAACCCAATCACAAGTAATATAATCCTTATCTGTATTAGTTAATAAATCATCCGTTGTAATACTTCCTGTATTTGGATAAAAACGACCGCCAGCAAACCAAATTTGATTTGTCGGAGTCCGAATCATTGTACCAAGAACCGAAATATTGGCATAGGAATTAAAAAATGCCTGAATTTGAAAATACGGAGTTTCATCAAAATAAGTATCGGGATTGATTAGCCAAACAATCGCATGTGTATCTTGGCTATAAATCCACTTAATACCTAAATTACAAGCACTGCCAAAACCGAGATTGCATCCAGCATCGAAAATTAGGGTTGTTTCACTCGCCAGATTCTTTATCGATTCGTCATCAGGCGAGTTATTGATAATAATAAGTTTGTAGTCAAATTTTTCATTGTTAGAAGGTAGCGAATTAATTAGCTGGGTTAATAGCAAAGTTGAGTAATAATTTACAGTTACGAAATAAATCACGTTCAGAAATTATTTGTTGTTAGCAGGTAATGGTAGTAAGTACTTATTGTTACATCCTCTTCCCATCTTCCTTTTACCCCTTACCCCTTATCCTTTTCCTCTCCCATCTCTTTTAACATTACTCTAAGGCTTTGTCGCCAATGCGGGGGGTAAGCTCCTAAAAGTGTAGAAATTTTCTTGCAAGCAAGTACAGAGTAAGCTGGACGAATCGCAGGTGTCGGGTATTCGGGTGTGGTGATGGGGATAACGCGCTGAATTTTGAGCGTCCAATCGAGAATATGCGCTTCTTCAAAAATTGCGTGAGCAAAATCGTACCAACTGGCTGCACCGCTATTAGTGTAGTGGTAAATTCCCACCGGGTCTATAATTATACCATTTTGAATTATGGAAATTATCGATGCGATCGCACTGGCTATATCTTTTGCCGATGTCGGTGTGCCAATTTGGTCGGCAACTACCCGAATCTCTTCCCTTTCTGCCCCTAACCGCAACATCGTTTTCACAAAGTTACTTTTACCTAAATTACCGTATACCCAAGCAGTGCGAAGAATCAAATAACGAGTACAGATTTCTTGGATTGCTTGCTCTCCTGCCAGTTTAGTTCTACCATAAGCGCTGACTGGATTCGTGATATCTGTTTCGGTGTAAGGACGATTGTTATTACCATCAAAAACGTAATCGGTAGAAATATGGATTAAATATGCACCCAATTGTTCCGCTTCTTGTGCCATAACTGCGGGTGCTTCTGCATTAATCGCACCTGCTAGTTCTGGTTCGTTTTCAGCTTTGTCTACCGCAGTATAAGCTGCTGCATTAATAATAATTTCAGGTTGATGTTCTCGAATCACCTTACGAAGGCTTTTCGGTTCGGCAAGGTCTACATCTTTTCGTGCAACTGGAATAATGTTGCCGTAGGGTGTCAAGACTCTTTCGAGATACGAGCCAACTTGACCGTTACTTCCAATCAGTAGAATTGATTGAGCCATTCTAAGTTAGTTATTAAATCGATTGAAAATAATATTCAATTTTAATGATGCCAGAATTTGCACAAAATCGGTCTGTGGTCTATTCTATAAGGCTAGAATCCGGGTTTCGTGAAAGTTACCCGGATTCTCTGAACCCCTCAGAACTAATGACATGCACCATTAATCTCCATATTCATAATCTAGCTCGAAAACACTTGCATTATATTACACACGGCACTTAGAAGAAAAGCGTTTTTTACTGGTTCTGATTTTAATCTGACTGCAAATAAAATCTTCATAATTCTATACATTAAACTTATTTGCGTTATTTACGCTGACGTAATGTGCCTGAAATAGAGGCTATATCTATACCTTTAGGTACATGCGGGTATTCACAGATGCACCAAAAATTTGACGGTTACGCGATGTAGTTTATACGCGGATACAATTTATATGTATTTATTTTGATAGAATGACTACGTGTGTTCCCAGTTAACTATTTCTTAATATTCAGCCGTAAAAGTTATTTTTTATGGCTGGATGCCTCATGGCATAGGGAATACCAAATTCCGAAAACTTTATCCAGCTAGTCTGGAATCCTACCTATGCCCCTAAATTCTGATACAAATAACTCTCAACCTTTTAATTCAGACCTGGCTAGAGGTTTGTTGAATATTCATAGATCGGGACTTGATGGAGGTTATCAATTATCTCCCTTTGTGGACTTGTCATTAAACGGTGCTAGTGATAGCAATAATCGTGGATTAACCAACCGCGAAAATTTTAACGATTTATCGAAATATAAAGTTACTGAAGGTCGTAAAATGTCAAAATTTTTCGACCTTAATTTTTATGGCAGTAGCAATAGCAATTCGCTTTCTTCAAACAAGCAAAAGCTTGACCAACTGCAAAATAGAGTTGTAGCAGGATGGGAGTCTTCAGCATCGGCAGTTCCTGATTATGCGAATAATACCTATAAAGCAGCACGAGAAGTCGTTTTAAGTTCGGAAGCATCAGTATTTAATGACTTCGTTGGTGATGGCGACCAGAAAGATTTTTACACTTTCAATGTCACTTCGAGTACCAATCTCAATCTTGTATTGAGTGGATTGAGTGCGAATGCAGATTTAGAATTGTTCAATAGCAGAGGACGTGTAATTGGCAGTTCCAAGAATGCAGGTAGTATTAGTGAATCAATAACCAGTAACAACTTAGAAGCTGGTCAGTACTATGTTCGAGTCAGTCAATTAGATAAGGGTGAAAATACCAACTACAGTTTGAGTTTTTCAACAAAATTAGTATCGGATATTTCATCAAAAGTTGCCTCTGTTGGAGTTCCCCAAGCGACGACACCAGAGCCAATTCAGACATCACCCAGTACAAATAGTTTTACCCAACAAGTTTTGGATCTGACTAATACAGAACGCACGAAAGCCGGTTTAAACCCACTCCGTTTGAATCAGCAACTGAATCAATCCGCTCAAGCTCACAGCCAAGATATGGCACTGGGAGACTACTTTAGTCACACTGGAGCGAATGGTTCAAACGCAGGCGATCGCGCAGCTAGTGCAGGCTATAAGTATTCATCTCTTGGTGAAAATATCGCCGCAGGGCAGATTACACCTCAAGAAGTCGTTCAAGCTTGGATGAGCAGTCCCGGACATCGCGCCAATATTATGAATGCTAATTACCAAGAGCTTGGAGTTGGCTATTACTATTTGGCGAACGATACTGGCAGTGTCAACTATAACTATTACTGGTCGCAAGAATTCGGTATTGCCGGGTAATGAAGAGGGGAGAAGGGGAGAAGGGGAGAAGGGGAGAAGGGGAGGAAGTATATGAAATTCTTTTGTCTTCCTCTACTCCCTCTATTCTCTACCCACTCCACCAGACATCAGACACATCTTCAATATTCAGTGCAACATCACTAACAGAGTCAGTAAAGGTGGTATGGTGTTATATGAGATTGCCTTAAGAAAGATTCCCAAAGCTTAATTGGCGAACGCTTCTCTACATCCCCCTAACTCCCAACTCCTAACTCCTAACTCCTAACTCCTAACTCCTAACTATTTCCACTGAAGAGTAGTTCCGTCCAATTCGGCAACTTCGTCGTTACTTAGTCGCCATCCCAAAGCGCCTGCATTCTGTACTACTTGTTCGGCTGTTTTCGCTCCAGCTATAGGAATTACATTTCCTTGACAAATCAACCAATTCAGGGCAACTTGTGCGGGTGTTTTACCGTAATTTCCGCCAAGCCTACGTAGTAAAGATATCAGTGGTTCGATTTTCTGCAAGTTCTCTTTACTAAACCTGGGGTCTACCTTTCTCGCACCCGTAGGAGTTTCGCTACTATTCGCTCCATATTTACCTGTTAGCAATCCTTGCGCTAAAGGACTGTAAGCTAGAAGCGTCACACCTAAGTCGCGGGCAGTATCAACAATACCTTTACTTTCGACTTGACGAGTTAGCAACGAGTATCGCACTTGGTTTACTGCCAAAGGTACGCCGCGTCGAGCTAAAATTTGATGTGCCTCGCGCATTTGGTCTGCCGTATAATTACTTACACCAACTGCGGCAATTCGACCGCGCTGCACTTCATCGGCAAGAGCATTCATTAGGGTATGTTGGCTCATCAAAAATGCAAAGCCCCAATGCACTTGGTATAAATCAACTTTTTGCACTTGCAAGCGCTGGAGACTAGCTGTCAAAGCATCGCTGACAGCTTGCCCTCGAATGCGCCAAGGCATAGGGCCGTATTTAGTAGCAATTTGCACGGGCTTACTGGCTTTTTGCATGAATTCGCCTAAAAACTTTTCTGACAATCCCGACCCATATATTTCTGCTGTATCGAAGAATGTCACCCCAGCTTCTAGCGCTGCATTGAAAGCATCTTGAAGCTTTTCGGCATCATTGTTGCTGTTGCCGTAATTCCAAAAAAGTTTGTCACCCCAAGCCCAAGTACCAATGCAGAGGGGTGTAACTGCTGGACCATTTTGCCCCAGTCTGATGGTTTCCACGTTTTTTATTTTTATAATTTACATTTCGTTACTTATTTATTTTAGCGCTGCAAGAGGGAAGCGAGTAGGGAGTAGGGATTAGAGAGTAGAAGGGAAATAGAGATAATAACTTTTAACTCCTAACTCCTAACTCCTAACTCCCTATATAAATCCAAAGCGATGAGATGGGTATTCTAAGTTAGCAACTTCTGTAATTAAATTTGAAACAAAATTTCAAAAACTGGCTATGCAAAATACTTATCTCAAACGTTCGCGTCGTATTCCTTTACAGTTAGTTTTAATTGTCCCCTTTGTGGTGCAAATAGTTGCAGCAGTTGGGTTAGTTGGCTACCTATCCTACCAAAATGGGCAGAAAGCGGTTAACGATTTGGCAGAACAGTTAACTGATAAAGCTAGTAATTTAGTAGATCAACATTTGGATGATTATCTGTCACAACCACATAAGTTGAATCAAATTAACGCGGATGCTGTGAAATTGGGGTTACTGGACTTGCGCGATCGCAAAAAAGCCGGACAATATTTTTGGATGCAAATGCAGTCGTATGATTTAAGTTATCTAGCCTATGTATATACCGATGGCAAAGGAGCCGCAGCCGCTCGTTTTGACGGTAAAACGCTGACAATTGATGACATTTATTATAATGGTTTTGATACTTATGCTACTGATGCAAAGGCAAATCGCACGCAGCTACTTCGGACAACAAAACCTTTTATTAACCTAACAGAATCCTGGTATGTTGAAGCCGTCAAGGCAGGTAAGCCAATTTGGTCGCAAATCTATGTTTGGGATAATCCAAACTATCCATATATTGCTGCTTCGGCAAATCGACCTATTTATGATACCAATAGTCAATTGCTGGGTGTTTTTTGTGCAGAAATTCATTTGTTGAAGTTGAGTGATTTTCTCCGCAACCTCAAAGCTAGTCCTTCAGGGTATGTTTTCATTTTAGAGCGGGATGGAATGCTGATAGCCAATTCTAGCAAGCAGCAACCCTATACATTAGTCAATGGTAAAATTCAACGCTTGAAAGCAACAGAAAGTCCCGATTTGCTAGTTCGGGGAATGAGTCGAGAAATTCAAAAAAAGCTGGGAAACTTTCAACAAATTACGCAACATCAAGATTTACAACTAGATTTTCAGGGAGAACGTCAATACGTTCATATAAAACCTTGGCAAGATAAATATGGGTTGGACTGGTTGGTTGTGGTGGTGCTGCCAGAACGGGATTTTATGCAGCAAGTTAATGCTAATAGCCGTATAAATGTACTATTTGGTTTTGGAGCATTGGGAATTGCGATCGCACTCGGTATTTATACATCGCGTCTGGTTGCTCAACCTATTTTAAATCTCAACCGGGCAAGTCAAGCGATCGCCGATGGTAATTTGGAGCAAAATTTAGAAGAAGTTGGGATTCGAGAACTTAGCGGTTTGAGTCAATCTTTTAACCGTATGGCAGGACAGTTGCAAGCAGCTTTCGGGGAATTGGAAGATAGAGTTGCTGAACGTACCCAGGAATTAAGTGAGAAAAATAACCAACTCCAAAACACTTTATCCGAATTACATCGTACCCAGTCACAGATGGTACAAAGTGAGAAAATGTCAGCTTTGGGACAGATGGTTGCGGGTGTAGCGCACGAAATTAATAATCCTGTCAACTTTATTCACGGTAATTTATCGCATGTGGATGCATACACGCAAGAATTATTAAAATTGCTGCAAATTTATCAAGAAAATTATCCTAACCCTCACCCTGCTATCCAAAAATACTTAGATAATATTGAACTCGAATTTATAGCTGAAGACTTAATAAAAATTCTTCAGTCGATGAACGTAGGTACTGACCGCATTCGGGAGATTGTCCTGTCGCTGCGTAATTTTTCCCGTCTTGACGAAGCCGAATTTAAGAAAGTAGACATCCATGAGGGTATTGACAATACGATTGTAATTTTACGCCATCGCCTTAAAGCAAAACCCGAACGTCCAGAAATCGAAATTATTAAAGAATACGCGCAAATTCCCTTAGTCGAATGCTATGCAGGGCAACTCAATCAGGTTTTTATGAATTTGCTAAGTAATGCCATTGATGCTTTAGAAGAATCGAATCAAGGACGCAGTTTTGATGATATTGCGAATAATCCCAACAGTATCTGGATTTATACCGCAATGGTTGATGAGTATCTCCAAATTTGTATTGCCGATAACGGTTCTGGGATTCCAGAGAATATACATAAAAAATTATTTGACCCTTTTTTCACCACTAAACCTGTAGGCAAAGGTACGGGTATGGGTTTAGCGATTAGCTATCAAATCATTACTGAAAAACACAAGGGTAAACTTTGGTGCGATTCGACACCTGGTAAAGGTGCAAAGTTTACGATCGAAATTCCCGCATGAGAAACAGAAACTTTCATCCCGACAACGCAAGTGTGAAGTCGGGGATGAAAATATGCTCGATTTTTATAACTATAATCGAGGATTGCTATATATTAAGTTAAGACAAGTAGTATCCCTATTTTATATTTTTTCCCAAAAGCCGATTGTTTAAGGCAAAATTCAGATTAAGGCTACACATTACTATTGTATAAAATCGATAACTTATCCTTTTTGAAAAGAGAATAACATTTATTATGCAGTATTTATATTTCTAATTGCGATCGCTAAAAAAGATGTTGCATGGTCACTCACTTACACTGACCACGGTTTCTGGGCGGGGCAACCATGTTTTCTGGGCGGGGGGACCCCGCCCCTACGGTCATATCGTGGTCTACTTTTTGCCGGACTCGTCAGCCATCCATACTTAATTATTTCTGTCAATGCGTAAGTTCTATTTACATATATTAAATAAAATTTTTGTAAACCTACATTGCTTAACCTCAATGGAATACAGGTCTATCCTTAAAAAAGATCGTAAAATTTCAATTAGTTAGCTTATAACCACGATGGCAAGCGAGAATTTATCAGATTCGCACTCAAGCAGTACATCTATTCTACCAAAAGTCGATATATTAACGATGTTTCGACTCGGTTTATTTCAGATGGGTTTGGGTACCATGTCGATTCTTACACTTGGGGTGTTGAATCGGATTATGATTGATGAACTTAAGGTGCCAGCCTTAATTACAGCATTTGCGATCGCAATGCATCAATTTGTCGCACCAATCCGGATTTGGTTTGGACAAGCTTCCGATACCAAACCCTTATTTGGCTATCATCGCACGGGTTACGTGTGGTTGGGTGCGGGACTGTTTGCGATCGCATCTTATTTAGCGGTACAAGTAGTTTGGCAAGTTGGTGCAAGCTTACAAAATAGTGGTTGGTCAGTCCAAACAACTGGTTGGGTAGCAATACTAGCTTTAATTTTCGCATTATACGGTATCGCAATTAGCGCTAGTTCCACACCTTTTACTGCACTCCTCGTTGATATTTCCGACGAAGACAACCGTCCCAAAATCGTCGGTATCGTTTGGTCGATGTTAATGGTCGGTATTATCATTGGTGCGATCGCAAGCAGCAGTTTACTCAAGCAAATTCAATTAAACGCACCCGTCGAAGTCATCCAGACCCAAGTAAATCGACTTTTTAGCATTGTCCCCGCAATTGCATTTGGTTTATGCGTGTTCTCAGTTTTGGGAGTCGAAAAAAAATATTCGCGCTTCGTAACCCGTGGTACAGTCGCTAACAGAGAAGACAAAATTACCATTAATCAAGCCTTAAAAATTCTCACAGCAAGCCCTCAAACCGGAATATTTTTCACCTTCTTACTCGTCATGACCATCAGCTTATTCATGCAAGATGCAGTGATGGAACCCTATGGGTCGCAAGTATTTAAAATGACCATCTCTGAAACAACTAAATTAAACGCATTCTGGGGAAGCGGGACGCTGATTGGCTTAGTTGTAACCGGACTCGTAATTGCTCCACGGATTGGTAAAAAAAATACCACAAAAATAGGATGTATTGCCGTTGCCATTTGCTTAATTTTAATCATCTTAGCCGGAACAAGCGCAAACCCCAAAGTTCTACAATGGAGCCTAGTATTATTCGGATTAGCATCTGGAGTCACCACAACCGGGGCACTTAGTTTAATGTTAGACCTTACCGCCACCCAAACAGCTGGTACATTTGTAGGAGCATGGGGATTAGCTCAAGCACTAGCACGAGGATTAGCGACAGTATCCGGTGGTGCAGTATTAAACTTAGGTAAAAGACTTTTCAATACACCATTCGCATCATACAGTTTAGTCTTCACCATCCAAGCCATTGGTATGATAGTCGCATTATCGTTTTTAAGCCGAGTCAACGTCAGCGAATTTCAAAGGAATGCAAAGAATGCGATCGTATCGATTTTAGAAAAAGAATTAGATTAGGAGTTAGGAGTTAGGAGTTAGGAGTTAGGAGTTAGGAATTAGGAATTATGAATTATGAATTAGGAATTAGGAATTAGGAGTTAGGAGTTAGGAGTTAGGAGTTAGGAATTAGGAATTAGGAGTTAAGAGTTAGGAGTTAGGAGTTAAAGAATTAAGAAATTATTTTTTCTTACCTACTTCCCCTACTTTAGTTGCATCAGGATTCGCAAAACACCGTTTAACTCGTCAACAAGCTCTCTACATTCCCAAATTCTCACTCCCAACTTCTCACTCCTAACTCTTAACTCTTAGCTCTTAACTCCTAACTCCTCACTCATAACTCATAACTCATAACTCATAACTCATAACTCATAACTCCTAACTTTTCCTATGATGTTAGATTTTTGGACAACAATTCTCGAATTTGCACAGACCACTACCACCCAAGTGGGAAAACAACTAATCCAAGACTTTGGACAAGTACAAGCAGACAGCAAAGCTGATGGTAGTCTAGTTACAGAATCCGACAAATGGGCAGATAAAACAATTCGAGATGCTTTAGTTTCCAGCTTTCCCGGTTATGGCATCCTTACCGAAGAAGGAGATAAAGTATTACCCGATACCGACTGGTGTTGGGTCGTTGACCCCTTAGATGGTACAACTAACTTCACTCGCGGCATTCCCATCTGGTCAATTTCACTTGGATTACTGTATCAAGGTACGCCAGTATTTGGTTATGTTTACCTGCCCACATTAAACGAAACATTTCATGGATATTGGGAAGGTACTTCCGGGTTAGCAGCACCAACGGGTGCATTTCGTAATCATCGTCCCATCCACACTAGTAACGATGCACCTAGCAAAAACCATTTTTTCAACGTTTGTTCGCGCAGCACATCAGTAATTCAAAAGGATTTTCCTTGTAAAATTCGCATGTTAGGAGCTGCGAGTTACAATTTTCTGACTGTTGCCACAGGTACAGTTATCGGCAGTATCGAAGCAACACCCAAAATTTGGGATATCGCAGGTGCTTGGGTAATCGTTAAAGCAGCAGGTGGTAATTGGGTATCATTAAAGTCGCAGCCATTTCCTGCTACACCTGGAGTAGATTATAGCGATATATCTTTCCCAACTTTGGTTTTGAGTAGTTCGGACATGTTGAGTGTATTTGAGCCATTTATAGCAAGCGTAAAAATTTAATTTAGCTTGATATTTGCTGTTTTGTTGCACTAGCCTGTGGATGTTGAAAAACAGCACGGTAAAAAAATAGCTGAAATTTTTATTAAGTAAGCGTTTGCAGGCACAAAACTTCCTTCATAGGTTAAAGCAAGCTCTGAAAAGTTTGTTAGTTAAGGATTTGAATAAATTTTGATGAAGGGAGACTTGAGCGTGCGATCGCTCAAACGCTATATTTGCTCTAGGTTAGCGCCACACGATGAAAACTAAATACAGTAAGCCTTCTGGAGCGAGCCGTTGAAATTAATTAAAATTCTTATTAAAGATTGAAATTGTGTAATAAAAAAGTGCTGTGTCAACAGCACCCTTTTATATTTCTAATTAGCTGACTCGAACTGAGCTAAAGCTTTTTCAATTTTGGGCTGATTAATTAATTGTTGGCACTTTCGTCCAGCCTCAACTGCTTGCTGCATCAAACGATGTCCTTCTACTAGTTTTCCTTGCTGATTTGCTTCAACGGCTTTTTGACTAAGTTCTCTAGCTTGTCGCGCCAGGTTTTTTATTTCTTCGCTATTCATTGTTGTATTCCGATATTACAAGTAGTATTGAATCTGCCTCTTGAAAAAGTCTGTTGGCTCTCGCGTCTAATAAACTCGCATCGGCATTATCTCCATTTTCTACAGCTTTTTCATACTCAAGATATAACCTAGCAATTATTGGTTGCATTGAGTTGTAAGCCTGTAGGAAAACATCTTTGGTACTCTGTTTCATCAGCCTTCTACTA
>CAXTCQ010000208.1:12641-14800 GCA_964242965.1 uncultured Calothrix sp.
GTTGTAAGCCTGTAGGAAAACATCTTTGGTACTCTGTTTCATCAGCCTTCTACTATGTTATAACTCATATGTACTTGTAATAACAAAAACAGTTTTGGCGTTATATTAGTCTTTCTTCTTTGCGCCTCTGCGCGAGACAATTCTTAAACTACTCCAAAATAAAATCAGCAATCTTTTTATTTTTTGGCAAATCCTCACCCTCAAGTGAATTCAACAAAACCGAACGTTGAATAAATTTGCCACTCCCCAAACGTCTTTCCACGCGGTTGGGAATACCATACCCAAAAACAATATGTCCCTGTCCGGCTAACACAACAACTTGATAACCTGGATTAGTTTTCACAAAATTAGCAACACCTTCAGCCATTGTCTCATCCCAAAGCACTTGCGCTAAAAAAAACCTTTCAGCGCTGCTACTTTTACCATGTCCAGAACTTTGATGTCCTTCAAAAGCAGCAAGAACCATCTGGCGATATTCCTGATTGTCGGTACGAATTTCCGAAAACGGAGGAATTAATTTACGTTCTTCTGCTGTCAAACTTTCCAAACCTTGACGCGAGACTTTACGGGTAATTTCGCTCTTGGTATTCAATGCCAAAATAGGTAACTTGTTTGCTTTCGCATACCGCATTATCGGAGCATAAAGTTCCCAAGGAAAACCCCAACGTTCATTATATTCAGTTTGCTCCACCAATTGAGCTTCGGTTATTTTGCCAGCAAGATACTGATTGATGACATTTTGGTAGGGACGCTGAAACATTTCCATTGCGATCGCAATTTTCTGATTCCGCCCATATAATCCTTGAATAATCTTTAATTGATTTTCATGGTCTTTCGCACTATCGTGGGTCTCACCCAGATATACTATATTCGCCCGCAATAGTTCGGGCACTAATTGCGTGACGTTCTTAACGCATTTACTATAAGTATTCTCGCAGCTTTTTTCAACTTGTGGTTGAGCATAAGTTGGTATAGTGCAAATCAAAAAAAATCCTAACGACAGGACAAATACCCGTGTCACCTGATGCATGAAATGTGAAGTATAATATTTAAAGCTAATTTTCATTGGTTACGGGAATCAAAAGATAAAATAAGTAGGTCGGCGGAAAAAACCGAACCATGTAAATTTATATAAAGGCTCGTAGTTGCGCTGTCTTCGCTGCTGTCTAGTACATAACGGCAGAAATAAACCAACCATTCCCAAGAGACAAAAAGCCGACAAAATAAGCTTTACCCCTTCTGCCTTCTTACTTCTGCCAACCTATACTAGAGCGCTGAAGCGCAACTACAGACCAATATCAAGTCGCATTCAAAAACTTAGCATTTATGAAAGGACTCTGGCTAGAAAACCAACAACTTCAACTTCGTACCGATATCCCCATTCCCGAACCACCTCCAAATGAAGCCCTAGTAAGGGTTTTATCAGCGGGAATTTGTAATACCGACCTCGAACTTCAACGTGGTTACTATCCTTATACGGGCATTTTAGGGCATGAATTTGTTGGAGTCGTCGAAAAAGGAGCCGAACATCTACTTCATAAGCGGGTAGTTGGTGAAATCAACGCTGCCTGCGGTTATTGCCGCTATTGTCGTAACGGACACCCAACCCATTGTGAAAACCGCACTGTACTTGGTATTGTCAACCGCAATGGAGCCTTTGCTGATTACTTGTGTCTGCCAGTAAATAACCTTCATATCGTACCCGATACAGTCCCAACTGATGTTGCAACTTTTACCGAACCAGTTGCCGCAGCTTTGGAAATTCAGCAGCAAATTACGATCGGTTCGAGCGATCGCGTGCTAGTAGTTGGCGATGGTAAACTAGGTCAACTAGTCGCGCAAACACTGGCTTTAACAGGTTGCGATTTGCTAGCTGTGGGAAAACATCAGGAAAAACTCGCAAATTTAGTAGCGCAAGGTATCAAAGTTGGTTTTGTTGATGCGGTATGCGAACGTAGTTTTGATATTGCAGTGGAATGTACTGGTAACGATGGCGGCTTTGATATTGCCCGTCGCGCTTTACGACCTCGCGGAACTTTAGTATTAAAAAGTACTTATGCTGGAAAATTGAGTTTCGATGCTTCAGCTTTAGTCGTCGATGAAATTACTCTCATCGGTTCGCGTTGCGGTCCTTTCGCACCTGCACTCGAATTACTTGC
>CAXTCQ010000209.1:0-14749 GCA_964242965.1 uncultured Calothrix sp.
ACGCTACGTTCTCAAGGAGAGGTGCGGAGGATAATACCTCCCATCGACTCCATCAATAACCGAAATTATTTGCTCTGAATCCTCATATTCACTAAATGTCCAACGGTTATTATCGGTTTTACTATATTGTTCAACGTGCATTGTATACTGTTCTATCAACAGATATTCCTGAAAGTTGGGAATCGTTCGATAAGCTGCAAACTTTTCATCCCGGTCATAATTTTTGGTAGATTTTGAAAGAACTTCTACAATCATCAATGGGTTAGTAATAGTGTCTCTTCGTCCCTCAAGAAATTCTAACTCACCAGTAACAACCATCACATCAGGGTAAGTATTAATTCGCAGGGTTAGCGCGTCTCAAACCCTATTGACACAGGGATTATGACAGAGGGACTGAGTTTGACAGAGCCGCAGCCAACACAGAAAGCATGTAGCGATCATTCATAGCTGCTCGTCGTGATTTTTGGCGAATACTGCGACGAAAAGATAATTCTCGCTCTAAAGCATTAAGGGCAATACGACGTAGTAAAGCAAAGTTTTGCGGGCTGTGCAGAGAACGAATTCGGGATGCATCCTCATGAAAGGTAACATCTAATGTCCAATGAACAGAATTTTCTATTCCCCAATGCTGTCGAATTGTACTACCAATTTTGTTTGCATCATTGGCAAGACTAGTGATGTAAAATTGCACCTCATTGGTAGTTTTATTCCAATGCTGAATTGAACGCACTACCATTACAACTGTTTTTAGCCCGACCCAATTATCTTGTTCATGAAGTGGAGGTAGTTGTGACACTGGCACGGTGTAAACTTTGCGATTTTCGATTCTATGATGCCCCTTTTCGACCCGTTGACTGATATTTACATCAACATCTTTAAACCCAAGAGATAGGGAATTTTCAAACCATTTTTTTACTTGTTGATGTAGTGTGGGATGATTATCTTTCAGACTTAAAACGTAATCAGAATTAGCTTCTATAATTTTTTGAGCAATAGATTTCTGTGTACCCATTGCATCAATAGTAATGATACAGCCAGATATATCTAGCATTTCTAAAAGTGCTGGAATTGCTGTGATTTCATTCGACTTTTCATTAACTTTTGTTTGTCCCAAGACCAAACGGTGTTTATTTGACCAAGCACTGACCATATGTAGAGTTTTCAACTGAGATTTTCGGTCATATGAACCTCTAAGCGATTTGCCATCTATCGCAACTACTTCTACACCTAATTTTTCAACTAGCGATTGCACCCAAACTCGAAAACATTGCTCAAATTCTTTGGGGTTAATTCTCTCAAAAACTTTCCTAAATGTATCTGGGCTAGGGATACCAAACTCTAGTTTTAAGAATGTTGACAACCACTGTCTTTTATTAAGTCCATATTCCTCAATATCTTCCCAACCCACTGCGCCTGCTATTACTGCTAAAATAGAGATGGTGATAATATCAGTGAGTGAATGTAATTTCGTCCTCTCCACTCTTGGATCTTTTACCTGTGTGAAGTATTCTTGAAATTTACTGGTAATGTCTTTGCTATCTATATTCGGGGTCAAAGATATTTCAGCTTTACCCTTTTTCTCAAATCCTGTTAACATGTTAAACGATTTTGTAGTTAGATAGATTAAATCTTACCGCTTATCGGATAGTACTACTTTGTTTCAAAGCGAGCATCCAGTTTTGGCAGCAATACCTAAATCGCCAAAGCAAACACATTTAATTTTAGTATCGAGGTGGACAAATTTAAAAGTAGCTAAAAACACTATATTAAACTGGTAGTCTCCACTCAACTATAATCATTCTATTAATAATAATTATCAATAAAAACTAACAACTTATACGGCTGCGGGTGCTTGGCATCCGCAGAGCTACGCGATGCCCGCAGGCTAGGCTGTTGACTTTATAGGTTTTAAGCCCATAATGCGTCATACAGAATAATAGTCGTAATAAAGGTTTCAATCAGGGCACAGCAAAGGGTAATACTCCTAGAGTAAATACAAAAACTGCATGAAAATTTTTGGCTAATTTCGTACAAAGTCAACAGCCTACCCGCAGCCCTCCATCTTCGTACCACTGCGTGGAACCCCACGACTTTGGTATCGCTAAAAGCGCGATATACCTCCGCAGAGCTATGCGATCGCATAGCTCTCCGCGTGCTTCGCACACGGAGTCGTGTGAATTATTGGTTTTATTGATAATTTATCAATAAATTGATTGTAGATGAGTCTAGACTAGCATTTTTATATAGTGTTTTTAGCTACTTTTAAATTTGTCCACACTCGGTACTAAAATTAAATATGTTTGCCCTGGTGATTTGGGTATTTCTGCCAAAACTGGATGCTCCCGTTTCAAATCATATACCGATCAAGCAAGTCCGCTTGTCAATAGGGTTTGAGACGCGCTACCCCTGTATTAATTCGTTTTTGCGGAATCCAAAGTTTTTGGTCGGCAAAAAATACTTTATATGGTTGACGCTTAAGAGTAAAATTAAGTGCTGCATAGAAATTGCCAGCAATTATATTGTGATTGGGTGTTCCACCTGTCATAGGAATAATCTGACCATCAATGTATTCGTTACGTTCTTGAGATTCTACCTCAATTTCTAAGTATTCTTGAAGTGAGTAGCTACGTTGTTCTGTAATAAACATTGAATTTATACTCCACAGATATTAAGACTTTTATTTAGTATATATTCAACTCATTAAAATTTGTTTTGGTGTTACACCAAGTAACTTTTTAAAATGCCGATTGAGATGACTTTGATTTGCAAACCCAACTATAAAAGCTACTTCAGCAATCGTAAATTGACCTTGCATAATTAATTCTTTGGCACGTTCGACGCGACAGTAAATGACAAATTGATGCGGAGTAGAACCTGTAGATTGTTTAAATAATTGCGAAAAGTAATGCGGACTCATCTGCAAAAGTACCGCTAATTCTGTTAAACCTAAATCTTCGTCTAGGTGTTCGTTAATATAGTCGATAACTTGCTGTAACTTACGTCTCGACAAACCATTCTTATACTCTTGTATTTTTGGTTTCCGCGTTGAATAATGTTGGACTAAATGTATTGACAATGCATTTACCATCGTCTCCGCATATAGGCGACTACCAGTCGGATTATTTTCTAAAATATTTTTGAGGGCAATTGCTATTTGATAAACTAAAGGGTCAGGTGTAGCGAAATGCGAGATTAATTCGACTTCTTCGGGTTGAGCAGCTTCATTAATAGCAAGGGAAAAAAATTGGGGTTCAATTCCCAATATAATAAAATCACCTTCCTCTTCCCAAGCTGCCTGATGCCCTATATTTGCTGGAGTAATAATGATATCACCACCAATTACAGCATCACGCTGTTTGCGTCCATCGATTTTTCTGTCAGCATGAATTACCCTATTTCCATGTGTGAAAATACCAACCGAGTGCCATCTAGGAGTAGAAACTTCGGGAACCTCGCCAGGTGGCTGACACATGTATGCCAAACCGAAACCTTGCCAACCTGTCTGAAGACTAGTAATAATTGGTGGACGTTGATAAAGCTGTAGAATATCCTCTTCTCTAGCGATCGATTTGGGCTTTTGTTCCAGCATAAGTTGTATAAATCCCTGCTAGCCTAATGTATCAAATTTAAGGCAGAGCTTCATAATGTTATTAAATACTTCTCTTTAGTAATGATTGGAGGCTTTGCCTCCTTAAGCGCATTTCCAAAGCTTTAGATTGGGAACGAGTCACAAACAAAGTTATTCATTCATATTGCGATATGTTGCAACCGCAGAAGGAGAAATGCGATTTAAATAGCGGAATATCCAATATTTGAAAATCGTATCTAAAATCACTGGGAATGTAGCAATAAATAAGAATATCAAACTTTCATCGCCAGCTATCCCCCAGTGACGCGATACACCTTCGAGAATCACTTCCCAACCGTGTGGGGAATGGAATCCTACGAAAATATCGGTACACAAAATGATGATAAATGCCTTGGCACTGTCGCTCAAACCATAAACAACATGGTCAAAGAAATCCTTAAGAACGGCAATTTCTCGCTTACTAACAATTAACAACCAACTAAAAGTAAATACCGAGCAAATATCAGCAAATACATTTTTGATTGCATTTGCACTTTCAAGGCGATATTCACGAGCAATTTCTTTCGCTTCCTCTTTAAGCTGAACTTCCATCTCTTCCCCAGAAACTGGTGCAACTATGCCAATCAAGTTTTGAAACTTGATTCGCTCCTCAAATGTTTGTAACTTACTCAATGCCTCTTCTTTCATTTCATCGTTTAGAAAGATAGCCACTTCTGGAGAATGTCGAAAATGGTCAACCACTGGCCCAACAACAAAAGCTTTTGATAGTTGATGGGTTAAAATAGGTACTATAATTAATAACAGTATAAACCTGATAGAAATAATTGTTCGGCGTTGAGCCTTACGAAAATTTTGGACAACATCTTGCTCGGCATTTGGGTCTAATTCAACTTGTAAGCGGCTAATCGTGCTTAATAACGAACGCGGTAATACTCCTGTTGAATTCATTTTACCTCGTTTTGGCTGACTTGAGGTTTTTATCTCTAAGCTTTCGAGTCTTGTTTGAGCAAGCGTCCGCTTTTTATCGATAACCTCCAATTGATTATCAGTTACGGCAGGAGTTACTTCCGGTTCAAAATCAAGTGCATATTTAGCAGTAATTTGATCGATGAATGTTAACTTTTCTAAAACTTGCGCGGGATTAGAAAACTCAACTTCATACCGCTTTGCATTTTTTTGATTAGATTCATCTAGAAAAAAACGACTAGCGTTAAACTCAGCCAAACGCATCCGCACAATTTTTAAGTGTTTTTTTAAATCTGATTCAAAGTAATTGCCTACACTACTATACTCTGACCAATCAATGTTAATTTTATTACCATTAAAATGCTCGTCTTCGATTTTTTTAATATATAATGCGGCATCGTAAGCTTTATCTAAAGAGCGCTCTTGTGTTCGTAAATACCACTTATAAAGTGATACTAAATATGAGTAAATTTTTTGACCAAAACTTAAATTGTTCATTTTAAGGAATCATCCAACATTGTTTGGTGATTTATTAACCTAAAGTTAATGTACGAGTTATGCTAACAAATTGCCAAGGAGAAGGTTTGTGATTTTCGATTCGCTTTGGATTGCTGGTCCGAGTCGCAGCGGTAAGACATCTCGCTTAGTAGAGGAGTTTTGTATTTGGGTACGGAGTAATAATGACAACCAACAATTATTTTATACTAAATCAGAAGACAAAAGTAGCAGTAATATACCAAGGCGGTTATTTATCCACCAGAGCGAACCGGGTGTTTTAGTCTTCGCTGCTAATAGCGATAATCAACGTGAATTAGCAGATAAAATTGTTACTACAACTCAGGGAAGATACCCAATAAGGGTGAAAACGCCATTAGGTTTTTTTCAGGATGAAATAATATTATTTTTTCCGCTACTTACTAAACTATTAAATTTAAAGGCGCAGTTTCCAGTACGGTTACGTCCCGAAACCGAGCAAGAATTAGCAACACGGTTGTGGCGATCGCATCTTACCGAAGTTGTATTGCAGCGTGCGGGTATGAATGAGTATCGTTTAGTACGGCGCATCCTTGACTTATTGCAGCTAGCAGCAGTAAGTGGGACACCCTGCGAGGAAATTGGTAATGTATTGCTGCGAGCGTTTGAGGGGCAGGAAGGTTTAAATTTGGAGCCGGAATTTTATGCCGAATTGCTTTTAGAGTGGCGCAATTGGTGTTTAGAGCGGGGATTTTTGAGTTACGGAATTATTACAGAACTTTACATTCAGCATTTATTGCCCGACCCAATTTATCAGCAACGATTATTACAGCGATATCAAGCGATATTGGCAGACGACGTTGGCGATTATCCAGCGATCGCACGTCACCTATTCGAGGTGTTACTCAACCGGGGTGCAGTAGGTGCATTTAGTTACAACCCGGATAGTATTGTGCGGTTGGGATTGGGTGCAGACCCCAACTATTTATCAGGGTTAAGCGCAAGATGTAAAATCGAAACGCTAACACCACAACCTTTAAGCAACCTCGCGGACATCCTAGCGACACCGATGGTAGAACTCGTCAGCGAACCGATGACATTATTGAGTTTGCCCGATATCGTTCAATCGATTCAAACAACTTCGCGTGCTTTGCTGCTGCGTCAAACTGCTGAAATGATAGTCAAAGCAGTTAAAGAAAAACAAGTTGAGCCAAAAGACATTGCCGCGATCGCTCCAGGTTTAGATGCGATCGCACGATACACTCTCGTTGAAATCCTTAACAAACAAAATATTCCCGTTCAATTGCTTAATAGTCAACTTCCCTTAGTTGCATCTCCCCTGATTCGCGCTTTACTGACAATTTTAACGCTTGTTTACCCAGGTTTAGGACGCTTAGTAGACAGGGATGCGGTGGCAGAAATGTTAGTAGTACTAAGTCGGGGAGAATTGGAAATAGAAGCAGAAATAGCACAACCACTACAAACCACAGACAACCAACCGTTAACCAAAAATTCGCAAATCGACCCTGTACGTGCTGGAATAATCGCTGATTACTGCTTCGTACCCCACCCCGATAGCCCGAATTTGTTACCAGTAACAGCCTTTGACCGTTGGGATAGACTGGGTTTTGCCGCTACAACTGCCTATAACGAAATATTAGACTGGATTGCAAAAGAGCGAAACCGACTTGAGCAACGTTTTATTCCCAGTCCGATTTCTTTGTTATACGCAGCGATTGAAAAATTTTTCCTCAATGGTATTACCCTGTCATACGACCAACTAGCAGTTTTACGCGAATTACTAGAAACAGCCCAACATTATTGGGAAATTGATACTCGGATTCGGAGGGAGGGAGTAGGGAGTAGTCCGTGGGGAGTAGGGGGGATGGAGGGAGTCGGAAAATTATCTACTTCTTCTACTTCTTCTACTACTCCCTACTCCCTACTCCCTACTCCCTCAACTATTGCTGAATTCGTTCAACTATTGCGTCGCGGGACAATTACTGCGAATCCTTACCCGGTTCGTCCCGTCGGACCAGCAGCAAATGCAGTTACTTTAGCCACAATCTTCCAGTATCGTTCGAGTCGCAAATTGCACAAATGGCATTTCTGGCTCGATGTGGGTTCGCAATTGTGGGCTAAAGGTGGTGCTGCGACCTTATTTGGTGCCCCTTTGTTTTTGCGCGATCGCATCGGGCAACCTTGGACAGCCGAAGATGAAACCCAGGCAGAAAACCAACGGGTACAACGAATTTTAGCCGATTTATTAGCGCGAGTTTCCGAGCGATTGTATCTATGTCATAGCGATTTAGCAGTCAACGGACAAGAACAACTCGGACCTTTATTACCTTTGGTCAATGCTTGTGTGTCCATTGTCACTGAGGTTCCGGCATAATTAGTTAAGTATATTTTTTCCTAATTGTCCGGGTATCAACACCAAATCAATACGCGATCGCACTCCAACTAATAGCCAATCAATCCTTACAATATTAAGTAAGGTAAACGAATTTATTAAAACCATAGGGAGTACAAAGCATGATTTTTGGAATTGGTAAAAAACTCAGCTTACCTAAACCCGAAGAAGCGTTACCCGGGAGAACGCAAATAATGCCCGTACCCGCAAAGCATTTTGTCAACGGTAATCCCCTCAAACCCCCATTTCCACAAGGAATGGAAACTGCAATGTTTGGTATGGGCTGTTTTTGGGGTGCAGAACGCAAATTTTGGCAACTCGATGGTGTTTTTAGCACATCTGTAGGCTACGCAGATGGATACACCCCAAATCCTACTTATCAAGAAGTGTGTTCGGGGATGACGGGACATAATGAAGTTGTATTTGTTGTATTTGACCCAAAAGTAATTAGTTACACAGACCTTCTGAAAACCTTTTGGGAAAGCCACAACCCAACTCAAGGAATGCGCCAAGGTAACGATACCGGCACTCAGTATCGATCGGGAATATACGTGTATTCGCAAGAACAAAAGAAACTAGCTGATGTATCGCGGGATGCGTATCAACAAGAATTGAAAAAAGCTGGTTACGGTGAGATTACTACCGAAATTATCGACGCACCAGAATATTACTACGCTGAAGATTATCACCAGCAATATTTGGCAAAAAATCCTGGTGGTTACTGCGGACTAGGTGGGACAAATGTTGCATGTCCTATAGGGTTAGGAGTTGGGAGTTAGTCCATGTAGAGACGCTTTTTTTCGCGTCTCTATAAAGTTAAAAGTTTTGGTGTTGCTGATTATAAGCATGAATTTACCTCGCGCAAAGGCGCAAAGGCGCAAAGAGTAAGATATTAAAACAGTCGATTTTTAAATTTCGTACTCGAATTCAGCAAGCCAAAGTTTTTTTTTCCTCCTACTCCCCCTACTCCCTACTCCCTCTTAATTAAAAATCATATAAATAGCGATACTCCATAAAATAATACTGACTGGAGCGCCAACAAAAAGTGCTGCGATCGCCCAACCGCGCTGATGTCGTTTAAAATGTTCAACATTGCGCCAGCGTCTACTTTTCCAAGCTAATTCATTCCCTCTGGCACCAAGTCCAAAAATCATTACCAAACCAATCGAAGGCAAGAAACACAATAACCCTACCCAAACTTGATTTGTCCACAACCAAAACCAAGGTAAAAGGAAAGCACCCCAATTCCATCCTAAAATCTCTTCCGGAACGGGTTCGTTGATATTGTTAATACCGCATCCAGAATTATTAATCGCTTCTTTCCGTACCACCGGACGTTCTGGTTTTGCCGACTGAAGCGCAAACTCAAATTTTAATGCATCCAAAGCTTGACGCGCACTCATAAATCGCTGTTCGGGTGCAGGTTCCGTTAACCTTTGCAACCAGCGAATCCAACTTGGACTCAAACTCACCAAATTTTCAAATTGAATCCGCAAATCGCGTTGCGGTAACTCCGCAGGTGAAAGACCAGTTAATAGATGAATTAATGTTGCACCTAACGCATACAAATCGGATGCAAAAACAGCTTTTCCACCAAATTGCTCGATTGGTGTATATCCATATGTCCCGACAATAGTAAAACTTGTACCTTCTTTAGTAGCTTTGTCTTGAACTGCACCAAAATCCACTAAATATATGCGATTATCTTCACCCCAAATTAAATTACTCGGTTTGATATCGCGGTGAAGTACCGACGGATTTAATTCGTGAAGATAAATTAAAATCTTTAAAACTTCAATTGCTATTTTTTTGGTTTGCTTTTGACTAAATCGCTGACTTCTTGCCAGCTTTTCTTTGAGTGATTCGCCAGGTATATATTTTTCCACCAAGCCAAACCATAACATTTGCTCGTCAATACAAAAATAATCAATATATTTAGGAATGCGTGGATGATTGATATGTTGAAGAATTTGTGCTTCCCGTTCAAACAGTTTCAAATCGCTCCACTGTACAGCACCGCCAAAGGCTAATAACTTTACCACAACTTGCGAGTTTTTGACATCATCCTCTGAATGTAAATCTTTAGCTAGCCAAGTTTGACGTACTCCATTATTACCAAGCGATCGCTCTAATTTGTAACGGTTTTGTAATATTTGTTCGACTTGCAGCATCGGACTCCAGCTGACAACTTAATTTAATACTCTTATGGTAGCGAGGATACATCGAAGTCAATTAATAAATTTATGTAGCATCCTTAATCCACTATTTATTTAAAATACTTATTTTTAACTTTAGTAAAGATTCGTTGCGAATTTAACTGTAAAATCCGTAATTGAGTTAAATCTCGAATATCTGACATGTGATGTTGTTTGTGGTCAAAAAAATCATTCAAATCATTAATAATAACTTGTAAACGCTTTGTAATATTGTCAATACGATATTCAGCAAAAAATGCTTCATCGATAGTAGATACTTGAGATGTACTAACAACTTTTAATATACGTTTAATATCATACTCTTGAGAATATACAGCAATTTTATAGCAATTAAATCCAGGGTCTAAATAATCAGAAAGTCCGCCATTCAAACTTGAAAAAACCTGACAGCCACAAGCTAAAGCTTCCATTGGCTGCAACCCAAAACCTTCGCTGACACCTTGCATAGCCCAATATTCAGCCGAATCATACAAATAAACTTTGGCACGATTAAATAAACTAGCTAAATCTTCAATAAACGAATCAATCACAAACACATTACATTTTTGCTGCAAAGCTGGAATCAATTGCATTAAATATTTTGAAGATTTGCGCGTATGAACCAAAACATCGATATCGCGTGGACAATTTGAATTATGAAACTGATCGCTAATTTCATTAGGCAAATAATAAATTAACGAATTTGGGGCTAACTGTCCCCAGTATCCCATCGTATTGCGACTAACCGTAATAATCGGAATGCTAGCAGTGAGCTTAAAACCATAACCTGCACTATGAGCATGGTAAACCACATTATAAGGTTTTAACTTCGCAGCCAACTTCGGGACATCAAACCCCCAACTCATTACGAAAATTACATCATCTAAATTTTTATTTTTGAGCAAATCATCTAAAAACAGCTTATTTGGTTCGCGTTGACGATAAGTTACAACCTCGGCATTACAAATTTGCCGTGCAATATTCAGCGTTTTCAATTCAGCAAATAAACCACCGCAAGCGAATTTCGCATCAGTCCCAGGAAGTAAAAAATAAAGCGATCGCATAAAAAGTAAAGAGTTAGGAGTTAAGAGTTGTTGTGTTAGGAATGGCACGAAGGATAGTAGGGGCGGGTTCACCGATAGTCTTTAACACAAAAGAGAAATCTTTTTAAACCCGCCCCACCCCCACAGAAGTGAGAAATTAGGAGTAAAGAGTTACGAATTACACGAAGGATAGTAGGGGCGGGTTCACCGATAGTCTTTAACACAAAAGAGAAATCTTTTTAAACCCGCCCCACCCCCACAGAAGTGAGAAATTAGGAGTAAAGAGTTACGAGTTACGAGTTTAGCAACATCAAATTAGAAAATTAGGAATATTCATGAACCCGCCCGTACAGAATTGGGATTTAAGAGTTTGCAACCAAAGCTACCTAACAGGATTCGATTTTATAACTCTTCAAGTAAAATAAGCGGTGATTTAGAAAACAAACAACTAATGCTTCATGTCATTAATTTTGATCCGATCGAGAGGACTAGAATCCCTCAAAACTTATGACATGGACTACTAGCGAAATTTACTAAACTTTAATTTCAGACTTCGCATCCAAACCCAGCCAGCAAAACTACCGACAAAATAAGATATAAAATCCGACCAAACAAACGTATTACCCAAAACCAACCTTCCTATCAACGTCGCACGGGCAGCTTGTAAAAAAGGAGGTTGCCAAAGTTGCAGAAACTCCAATCCACAGGTAGCAAGACAAACCCCTAAAGCAGTCCAAACCGCAGAAGCTTTCGGAAACATAAATGCAACTAATAATATCCAAAATATTTCATAAGCAACACTCCCCAACAAATCGTGCAGCCATTCTAAACCAAGTCCTTGAGAAAACCGCACAATATAACCGAACGGCACGATAAAAATAATACAGGCTAACAACGCAAGGCGATACATAGAATCCGGGGGTAGGGAGTAGGGAATAAGGAATAGGGGTAAAATTATTTACTTTCTTTATCCCATCTTCCTCCACTCCCTACTCCTGCCATCGCACCTTGACAAAATGCGCTTCGCGTCCCCAAAGATCATGGGTAATCGTGATATTTTCAATTGCTAAGTTAAAAGGAATCGAAGTTGTAATGTAGCGCTGCGTCAAAGCGCCTATATCTGGGGCAAGTTCGGCTGCGGTACTAGCAGCCACTCCTAACCCAATAAGTTGCTCGATTGGACCGCGCGGTAATAATAAATGCATCCCGACTGCCAATCCAGCTGTTAATACCATCGCCACCGATACATTCGTCCCGCAACGGGGATGAACTGCCAAATTCCATTCTCCATCAGTCAAGCGGTGCAGAGCGAGGGTGACTGCACGTCGTAAATCGCTGATATTGACTTGACCGTACAGATAAAACCCTTGGTCGGTAGATAAACCACCTAACAATTCGTTATCGACTTGAAAATTGCTTGAAATACTTTTAGGAACACGGGGATTCAACGACCGACTCAAAACCCAGACTGTAGCATGTTCGAGGGCATGAACTTGCCGCAGCATTAAAATTTCCTTTAATCCAGGAACAAAGTGTAAATGCTTGAGCAATTCGCTATCTTGAGCGGGCTGTGGGGCGATAAAATCAAGATTAATAAAATCGAAAGGATTCGAGTCACCCTTAGTACAAACAGAGGTATTCATAATCATACTGCTCCTTAAATTTATGGAGCAACATCTATTTTTTTAAATGTAGCGCTTATAGCACTAAATTATTGCTAATTTTTATTGATTAAGAGTAGGGAGTAGGGAAAGATATGCAGACAAAAAAGCAAATAAAGATACAGAAATGGGGTAAGTAGGGAAGATGGGGAGAAATATCTTTCCTATCTTCACTTACTCCCCTACTCCCTACTCCCTACTCCCTAGATTGTAGATGCGAAGACCTAGTACATTTAGAATTCGAGGTCGTGGGTGCAGAATTTCAGAGACAAATTGATAGTGCAACACCTGCCCTATAAACGTAAGATGCGTTCTTCGATGCGTTGGCACAAGAAACGTTTAGCCTCTGACCATAACCGATAGTAAAGTAGTCTGTGTTGCTGTTTGACGTGTTGACAACCAAATCGTGGCGTGAGGTGAACAAATCGCAACCCATCAAAATTTAACGGTAATATAAAGCGCGGATTACTTTTGTTCAATCGCTTTGGTTTGGCAAAAGACAGCAATTTACATTGTTCAAGCAAACTTTGCCCCACAGCATTGCCCAACGAACCAGTGCGACTCGGTTATCGGTTTGAGTTTTGGTGAGAATGTTGCTGATATGATTATCAACAGTACGTTTGCTAATTTCCAGTTTCCCCGCAATATCTTGGTTAGTTAAGCCAGTAGCCACTAAATCGATAATTTGCAGTTCTCTGTCTGACAGACTAACAGGGGCCTGAGACTCGCTACCAGCCATGACTTATTGAATCCTCGCTTAGTAATATGTACTTAATCGCTCTTTCTCATTTTAGAGGATTCTTTTGCTGGTCGGTGTTTCAAGTGTTAGCGGTAATACGATAATGAATAATTCTTCATGACTGGGGTTTACGATAACACATTTTGGCAGCCGATTGTTTTTATTAATACTTAATTATTAAACAAATCACCAAGATATTACCTAAGAAGCACATTATTATAACGGCACAATAATGGTGTAATTTTGGTAATTAATTTTGCTGTTTAATTGTGTGAACAACAGCCGAAACTTGTGTGAAATTCATTGTAAATTTTATAAAGGAAATCTTTCGTAAAAATCGAAAAGCGAATGCAGGTGATGAGCAATCCCCGTGTTTTATGCCTGGGCGAAATTTTAATTGACTGTTTAGCCGATCAACTAGGGCGAAAACTTGAGGAAGTCGAGTCCTGGACTCCTTACCCAGGAGGGGCACCCGCGAATGTAGCTTGTGCTTTGGTAAAGCTTGGAATACCTACGGGATTTATTGGTTGTATTGGTGAAGATGAAGTAGGTAATCAACTAGTAAATCTATTATCCGATGTCGGTGTTGATACAGTCGGGGTGCAACGCCATCCAACTGCCCCAACGCGACAGGTTTTTGTTACTAGGAGTATGTCCGGCGATCGCACTTTTGCTGGTTTCGGTAATTACGATACCGACGAGTTTGCTGATACACGTTTGAGTGCGTCATATTTACCGGAATCTTTATTTGAAGCGGCGGATTTTTTGGTTTTGGGTACTCTGGAGCTAGCTTACCCTGAAAGTGGAAAAGCTTTGCATCGTGCCTTGTCCCTTGCTGAAAAATACGACATGAAAATTGTGCTTGATGTTAACTGGCGACCAGTATTCTGGAAAAATCCCGATATTGCCCCAGCGACAATTTGGGAAATCTTTAAGCAAGTTGATTTTATCAAGCTTGCTAAGGAGGAAGCAGAATGGTTATTTGATACCAGCGATGCTGGGGCTATTAAGTACCGTTTGGACTCAGTTGAAGGTGTTTTAGTCACAGACGGAGAAAAGGGGTGTGCTTATTGTTTTAATGAAAACGAAGATTTATTACCTGCCTTCCATGTACCTGTTGTCGATACGACTGGTGCAGGGGATAGTTTCTTAGCAGGGTTTATGCATCAGCTACTAACTCGCGGTATCCAAGCTTTAAGCGATAAAGAAACTGCAAAACAAATCGTTACCTATGCTAGTGCAGTTGGAGCATTGACTACATTGAAATCAGGTGCGATCGCATCCCAACCGACACCAGCCGAAATCGAAGCATTTCTTAGCGAACAGCAACTTGGATAAATCGCACCAATTGCTTTATATAACCCGGTTATTAGCACAATCGGGTTTTATTTTCACGTTAATACAAAAAATATTACGAAACCGACTTTTCAACCTGTTTCATCCAAACTTTGGGCAAAATTATAAAATTGTAGATAGTAGATATATGTTGTAGTGTCTACCCTGCCCACCAAAATCTATATACTCCGCTCCTCAATAACAGACGCGAAATTACCCTAAGCCCTTCGGGCAGGCTGCGCCAACGGGAACGCCAAGGGCAAACGCATCTCTACATGGACTAACTCCTAACTCCTAACTCCTAACTCCTAACTCCTAACTCCTAACTCCTAAC
>CAXTCQ010000210.1:0-14749 GCA_964242965.1 uncultured Calothrix sp.
TGTCTCCCCCATCCCCCTCTTCCCCTCTCTTCCACGAGGGAATATTACACCAAGGTGTGGAAGGGTTTGTTTACTGGTTGCGAAGTCAATCACATCCGATGATAGTGCTGGTAGTAGACCAATTTGAGGAATTGTTTACCCTTGCTTGCGATGTTGACCGGGAAAAATTTTTAGAACTGGTACTGGGAGCGGTAAAATATGCAAGCGATCGCTTTAAACTAATCATCACTTTACGCGCAGATTTCATCGCTCCTTGTTTGGAAGTACCCGCACTCGCTCAAGCTTTACAGCAATCGAGTCTACTGGTTTCACCCAGACTCAGTTTAGATGATTATCGCCAAGTAATTACCAAACCCGCTCATCAAGTTGGGTTAAAAGTCGAACCGGAATTAGTTGAAGTTTTATTGCGCGAACTTGACAATTCGGTGGGTGATTTGCCGTTGCTAGAATTTGTTTTAGAACAACTTTGGCAGCATCGTATTAATGGTGAATTAACTTTACAAGCATATCAACAGCAGCTTGGTGGTCTTCAAGGTGCTTTAGAACGTTCTTCGCAAGCTTTATATGAAAGTTTAGAACCAAAGTTGCAAGATTGCGCTAAGTGGATTTTTCTCGCTTTGACTCAGTTGGGGGAAGGTACAGAAGACACCCGACGACGTGTATTTAAGTCGGAGTTGATAGTCAAAAAATATCCTCAAGAATTGGTAGATAGGACTTTACAAGCTTTAACAAATGCCAAGTTAGTAGTCGTCAATCTCGAAGAAACCGAAACAGCAAAAGAACCAAGTAGTAAAGGAATTAACCAAAACCAGGGAGTAATGAACCACAAAGGACACGAAGGACACGAAGAACACGAAGGTAAGAATAAGAATAAGAATTTATTAACTCCCACTTCCCCCCCTACTCCCTACTCCCTACTCCCCACTCCCTCCTCCGTCACAGTCGAGGTTGCTCACGAAATCCTCATTCGTCACTGGTCTACATTACGATGGTGGTTGGAGGAAAATCGGGAACGTTTGCGAAAGCAGCGACAAATCGAACAAGCTACTCAAAATTGGTTGCAAAGTAACGAACAAGCAGATTTTCTTTTGCAAGGTGTGCGACTTGCGGAAGCTGAAGATATTTATATTAAATACACCGATGAACTTTCACTAGACGTGCAAAGATATATCGAAGCATGTTTAGTTGAACGCAAACGTCTGCAATTTCAGGAAAAGAAACGCTTGCGTCAAGCGCAACGTGCTGTAGTTGGGTTGAGCATTTTGGGTATTGCTGCTTGTAGCTTCGGTGGGTTAGCCTATTGGCAAGGACGCGAAGCAAAGTTAAGGGAAATTGAAGCGTTAAATTCTTCATCTAAGGCAAATTTATTATCAAATCAACAGCTTGAAGCGTTAATTGTTGCAGTCAAAGCTGGGAAACAACTCCAAAGTACTTTTCTCGCACCAACTAACTTTAAAACCGATACGGTTAAAACATTGACTCAGGTAATTGATATTATTCAAGAAAGCAATCGCTTGGAACAACACACGGGTGAAGTTTTTAGCGTTAGCTTTAGTCCAGATGGTAATACAATTGCTTCTGCGAGCTTGGATGGTACGATTATACTATGGGGTAAAGATGGTAGCTTCCAGAAAATACCCGCACATGATGGAGGAGTATTCAGCGTCAGTTTTAGTCCCGATGGTAAAACCATTGTCTCTGGTGGTGCCGACCAAACTGTTAAACTTTGGAATGTTAGCACTCGCAAATTGCTAGCAACGATGACAGATCATACCGAAGAAGTCAATAGTGTTGCTTTTAGTTCTGATGGTAAAACGATTGCGACCGGAAGCGAAGATAAAACCATCAAACTTTGGCACAGTGATGGGAAATTACTCAAAACTTTTTTGGGACATGAAGCAGGAGTAGTGAGGATTAGTTTTAGTCCCGATGGTAATGCTATAGCATCCGCAAGCGAAGATAAAACTGTGAAGTTGTGGAGAATTAGCGACGGTAATGTGACTACGATGAAGGGACATTATGACTGGGTAAATAGTGCTAATTTTAGTCCCGATGGTAAAACGATTATCTCAGCTGCTGCCGATGGTATTATCAATCTGTGGAATAGTGATGGTAAATTAATCAAAACCCTCAAAAAAGCGCATGGGGGTAGTATTACAAGCGCAACTTTCAGTCCCGATGGTCAAACTTTTGTTTCCGGTAGTCGAGATAAAACAATCAAAGTTTGGACTAGTGAGGGTACTGAACTTCAAACCATTCCAGCACATAATGCTGATGTCGAAAGTGTTAGATTTAGTCCCGACGGTAAAACGGTAGCAACTGCGAGTCGAGATAGCACCGTCAAACTTTGGCATCTCCATGAAAGTAACTTGCTGACAACTTTAACCGGACATAGTGCGGGTGTTTTCGCTACGAGTTTTAGTCCTGACGGTAAAACTATTGTCTCAGCAAGTGCCGATAATACTTTAAAATTGTACTCATTATCCAAACTTCAAAATAATCCCTTTCCCAAAGCGATCGCAGAACATAGCGGAGGGGTGTATAGTGTCAGTTTCTCACCCAACGGCAAGTTAATCGCCTCTGCAAGTGGAGACAAGACCGTTAAATTATGGAAAGTTGACGCAAATAATGTATCTTTGCTGCGGACTCTTACCGGACATAGTGGAGAAGTCAACTATGTTACTTTTAGTCCAGATGGTGCAATTATTGCTTCTGCAAGTGACGACAAAACTATCAATATTTGGAAAACCAACGATGGTACTCTCATTCAAACTTTGACAGGTCATACCGCAGGGGTTTTTAATGTTAGTTTCAACCCAACCGGACAAATCCTAGCTTCGGCAGGTACTGATAAAATTGTTAAAGTCTGGCAACTTAGTAACGGTCAGTTGCTAAAAAATTTGACAGGTCATAAGGATTCAGTCATGGGTGTTAGCTTTAGCCCTGACGGTAACACCATTGCGACCGCAAGTGTCGATAGTCACATCAAAATTTGGCGCAGTCGTGACGGTCAGTTATTGCAAGATTTAACCGGACATAAAGCCGAAATAATCAGCCTCAGCTACAGCCACAATGGTAATATCATCGCTTCGGGCGGTGCTGATGGTACTATGAAACTGTGGCGCAGTCGGGATGGTTTGTTATTAACCAGTATCAAAGCACACAACAGTAAAATCGAAAATGTGACTTTCAGCTTCGATGACAAAATCATCGCTACCGCAAGTAACGACGCTACGGTGAAACTTTGGCGTTACAACGATAAGCAACTGCAAAATCTAGATTTAGATAATTTACTAGTTCGCAGTTGCCGATGGTTAAATGATTATCTCAAAACTAACCCAAAGGTTATTGCCGAGGAGCGACGATTGTGTGGTTGATGACTGGGATTGCATCAATACCACCAGGTCCTTTGGGTTTGGGTCGGTATCTGTCTTCACCACCTCGATTGATAACAATACTACCGTCTACCTTTACGTCTGTTTGTTTATCAGGTTTACCACCAGGTCCTTGGGGTTTAGGTCGTTCCCTGATTTCGCCATTGGTAATATTGATTGCACTACCATTATTTACTCCTTCGTATGGTGGTATACCTCCGGGTCCGGGTCCTTTTTTACGACGCATTACTTGGTCGGCAGCATTATCGCTAAAAATAGGTGCAGCAACTACTGGCTGTGTTGCATCAATTTGAAGGGTATTTGAGTTATCTGCCAAAGCGGGAAAAAGAGCCAAAATAGCAGGTAACGCGATACTTATAAGGGGAATCGCTAAACTCAAAATTTGTTTGTTCATATAATCTATATCCTCTAGGACTAACGCCACATGCGTGATTCGGGGGAACCCCCGCGTCCTCTGTGGCTCGTATATTTACTACACAACCGCAATTTGAAATTCCAGTCTTATTAACTATTTGTCTGATGCCTCGGTTTTATGCAGTGTTTGCGGATACTTTGATATAACTTTATATTTTCGATAAGCCGAATCATGGGTAACGCTAACCAGGTCGCAGGATAATACCTGTAATGCTCATATTAGTAAAATGCTTTATGCGGCGAGACTCAATATTTTATAAACTCTTTCAACAATCCCCCAGCTTACTATTTGAACTATTGACAAATCCTCCAATAAATGCCGATAGTTATCGATTTGATTCAGTCGCTGTCAAAGAAACTAAATTTGAAATTGACGGGGTATTTTTACCACCGGAAAATGAAGGTGCAGGAGTAGTATATTTCTGTGAGGTCCAGTTTCAAAAAGATGAAATGTTGTATGAAAGGGTATTTGCAGAATCATCGTTATATTTCTACCGCAACCGCGTCAGATTTAGCGATTGGCAAGCAGTTATAATTTACCCCTCGCGTAGTATTGAACAAAGTGATATTCATCCTCACCGAAACCAACTTAATGGCGACCAAGTACATCGGATATATTTGGACGAATTGGGGAATATTCGTCAATTACCCGTGTGGGTAGCGCTGATGGTATTAACTACGGTAGAAGATGAACTTGCACCGCAGGAAGCGAGGTATTTGCTTGACCGTTCCTCTTCCCAGCCCGAAACCGCAAGTCGCGCCATAATAGACCTAGTGACGACAATAATGGTGTACAAGTTTGAACAATTAAGTCAAAAGGAGGTTGAATCGATGCTAGGAATTACGCTAAAGGAAACGAGGGTTTATCGAGAAATCAAGGAAGAAGGAGAGCGATCGCTCGTTCTTCGTCAATTAACTCGACGGGTAGGAGAATTACCTCAACAAGTGCGCGAACGTGTTGAAACTCTCGAACTCGAACAATTAGAAAATCTTGGCGAGGCACTGTTAGATTTTACTAGTATGGCTGATTTACAAGCTTGGTTAGAAGCAAGGTGACAACAACGTGACGATGCCTACAAGTGGTGCTAGGAAAATCCACATCTAAAACCCAAGTGTAGGAGTGATACCAATTCACAAAAATCATGATACATACGAATAGTCGTAGGGGCACGGCACTACCGTGCCCCTACCTAACGTATTTGTATCAACAATAACGTGAAATGGTATAAAAGGAATATCCTTGTTAGTACTAATCGTTTTGAAAACCTACTTTGAGTAAGGATTTTAAATTTTCTGTGGCATTTCGTTACAGCGTAGCTATTTTCTTCCCTACATTGACATTCACTCAACTAATTTCGGATTGCTATAGTAATTACTCTTATTCCTCCCTTACCCTTTATTCGGTTTGTCGTATTCAATTTTCCCGTAATTTAACTTAATAATTCGGTCTGCAACTGGAAAGTAATTGTCGTCGTGACTAATAACTAAAACCGTTTTACCCCGTTGCTTCAGATTTGAAAGAATCTGTTTGTAGAAAATTTCGCGGAAAATTGGGTCTTGGTCGGAAGCCCATTCATCAAATAGATAGATTGGACGATTTTCGAGGTATGCTGCCAGCAAGGCTAAACGTTTGCGCTGTCCTTGGGAAAGCGAAGTTGTTGATAATCGATTGTTTCTAATTTCAACTTTATTTTCGAGTTGCAACTGTCGTAAATACTCTTTAGCTTGACTTTTGGAAAAGAGATTATTTACACCCGATAAACGTTCAAATAAGTAATAGTCAGAAAAAACAACCGAAAAATGCTGGCGATACCATTCGCGGTTATCGTCAGTAATTACTTTTCTATTAAGGCAGATTTTACCCGATTCAGGAATATAAAGTCCGGTAATTAATTTAGCAAGAGTCGATTTGCCGCTACCGTTACCCCCAACAATAAATACAATTTCTCCCTGGTTAAAGGTTAAATCAAACGGACCTAAAGTAAATTTACTGTCTTCTTTTTCGCCTCTATATGTATGAGTAACTTGTTGTAATTCGAGTTTGTTCCAATTTTGGGTAATGGGATGTAAAATTAAAGTATTTTCTTCTTTTTGCATTGCCAATTCCAAACCCAATTTTTCAATTTTTTGGAGTGCTACACTAGCTCGAACTAACTGTTGAAGTTTATCTAAAATACTTTGCATTGGTAGCATTATGTATGTCAGAGTCAGTACATATGCCGAAAGTACAGATGGGGCAATATCTACGAATTGCGGTAAAGTAAAAAGTAATAAACCAATTAAAATGAAAAATAACAGGTTTCCCCAACCCGTTGAAACTGAAAATGTGAAAAGTGCGGCGGAATTTTGGTCGCGGGATTTGGCTGCACTTACTTGTAATTCGTCAATCATAAAATCTTGACGACGAATTGTATTTAATTTAAGTTCTTTAATCCCGTCGGTAATTGCACGGAAATGCTTGAATAAATTGTCCTGTTCGTCTCGTGCAACTTTCAGAAAATAATCGGCACGATTAATCAAAATTTGAACGCTACCAATTCCCATCATCAAAAAGCCAATCGTGAAGGCAAATACTGCTCCCGATAGCGTTAGCATGTAAATTAAGCAGCCGACGATGACGGCAATATCAACGCAAATAAATGGGATAGCGTAAACGGTATTCGACAGCGTTGCCACGTCGTCGGTAAGCGTTGCCAACAGCTTGCTTGTACCGAGTTCTTCGAGATGACGCAAAGGAGATGATAAAATTCCCTGGCTCAAGCGCAACCGCAAACGGTAAACTGCATTTTGGGAAAGCTTGATTAATAGAACTTGCGAGATAATGCTGCTGATGAGAACTACAAATGCTAGTACGGGAAACTGCCAAGCTAAGTCAGTAGTGGAATTACCGTTAATTGCACTATTGATTAACGCAATCAGTCGGGCAGAAGTACCACCACTAATTAAACCTGTAACGATTGCGATCGCAACCTGTAACGAGGAAGCTCGCAACAATAGCCAAATTAAGTTCATTTCATAAATTCCACAATGTTCTTAGTTTGGTTTCCGTCCTACCAACAAAGCTAATTCAAACAACGAACAGTAACAATCGACATCCGTAAACCCAATTTCGCGCAACCAACTAAGTTGTGTTTCCACATCCAAAAGCTTGTTCGATGGGTCTTCGAGTGCATCTGCCTGACCGATGGCTTGCCGGAAATATGCGTGAATAGCTGGTGTCGGGGATGATACGTGTTCCAGGTTGCAGAAAATTCCACCAGGTTCGAGTAAGTCAAAAATTTCTGTGTAAAGGCTTTGCTTGCGTGCGTGGGTGAGATGATGAATGGCAAAGCTGGACACCACCGCATCAAAGCGACCATTTTTGATTAATGTCCCAGGTAATTGCTCATCTAAATTGTGAGCGATTACTTGAGTTTTGGTATCGTTAGCGAAACGCTTTTTTGCAGCTGACAGCATAGTTTCTGAAAAATCAACAGCAATATTAGCACGGTCAATCTTTAGTAATGACAGCAACCTCCCGTCCCCGGTTCCCAAGTCAAGAATGCGTGTTGCGTCTGGGGGTACAAGTTTCAAAAGTACCGCTTCACCTTCAGTACGATGGGGAATTGTATCTGAAGAAGCTAAATAGCCCAAGGCATGGTCGGCGGTTGTCCAGAGGTTGATGTCACTCATTAGTAAGTGCCGTTGCAGTCGCAATTGTTTCACATTAACAAGGAAAATAAATAAATTAACGATTGAGAAAAATTTCTTATTAAGAACATGTTTTTAGTAAATTGGGGTACATTGCTATACCCCGTAAATATGCTATTCATCGCAAATCTCTGGTTTTCCGGTTGATTTTTGGCAATTACTTGTATTGTGAATCGTTGATAGATTTACTGACTACAAATCAATCGAGGTAACGTGTTGAGTTAACACCCTACCTTCGAGGATTAAGATAATCAGCTTGTATACTGAATACAGAATACAGAATACAGAATTCAGAATTGAGAAGTTAAGTTAAACAGCTATGCAAACGGAATATCGGCAACGTCGAGAGCAATTAATGGCTAAAATTGGCAATGGAACCGCGATTTTTCGCAGTGCGCCAATGGCGGTAATGCATAATGACGTTGAATATAATTATCGTCAGGACAGTGATTTTTTCTATTTAACCGGGTTTAACGAACCGGAAGCTGTGGCAGTACTCGCACCTCATCACCCCGAACACAAATTCGTGCTGTTTGTACAACCCAAGGATAAGCAACTCGAAGTGTGGAGTGGTTATCGGTGTGGGGTGGATGCAGCAAAGGAAATTTACGGTGCTGATGTAGCGTATCCGATTGCGGAACTCGATGAAAAATTGCCGCAGTATTTGGAAAAAGCCAGTCGCATCTACTATCATTTAGGACGCGATCGCACTTTTAATGAAAAAGTCCTCACCCATTGGCAGCAACTCATGCGGACTTACCCCAAACGCGGTACGGGACCCATCGCAATCGAAGAAACTGGTCCAATTCTCCACAGTTTGCGGTTAGTTAAAAGTGAAGCTGAGTTGGAGTTGATGCGAAAAGCTGCTGATATTGCTGTGGAAGCACATAACCATGCGATGAAGTTTGCCCAACCCGGACGTTATGAGTACGAAGTGCAAGCAGAAATCGAGCATATTTTTCGGATGCGGGGTGCGAAAGGTGTCGCATATCCGTCGATTGTCGCTGCGGGGAAAAATGCTTGCGTGCTGCATTATATTGAGAATAACTCGCAAATGCAGGACAACGAATTGTTATTAATCGATGCAGGTTGTTCCTACGGTTATTACAACTCGGATGTCACTCGGACTTTTCCCGTCGGAGGAAAATTTACACCCGAACAGAAAGTACTTTACGAGATTGTACTCGCAGCACAGAAAAATGCTCTCTCCCAAGTTCAACCAGGAAATCCCTACAATCTCGCACACGATGTCGCAGTCCGCACTCTCACCGAGGGTTTAGTTGAAATTGGCTTACTCAAAGGTGAAATCGACAAGTTAATCGAAGAGGAAAAATACAAACCTTTTTACATGCACCGCACTGGACATTGGTTAGGTTTAGATGTTCATGATGTGGGTGTATATCAATATGGTGACGACAAACCGCAAATTTTACAACCAGGTCAAGTGCTGACCGTGGAACCAGGACTTTACATTGTCCCAGATACCCAACCTGCCGAAGGTCAACCCGAAATCGATCCGCGTTGGGTAGGTATTGGTATTCGCATCGAAGATGATGTTTTGGTGACACCTACAGGACACGAAGTCTTAACTGCTGGGGTTCCCAAGGAAGTTAATCAATTGGAAAAAGCGTAAAGGGTAAGGGGTAAAGGGTAAGGGGTAAAGGGTAAGATAAAAAAAATAACTCCTAACTCCTAACTCCCCCAATCAACTACATCCCTCAACAAATTCAACTTCAGGCAATTGCCCCGCACGATACCTCGTTACCCGATTGCCATCTGTCTCAAACACGACTCGATACTTTTTATACAGCGGGTATGAAGAGGTGAAAGTTAAATAATGTCCACCTGGAACATATTTATGAGGTGTGACTTTAATTTGTCCGGGATAAAGCGATTTGATTTTGGCTTCAGTGTCGCCAATTTTCGCACCGCTAACGGTGGTGATTTGTTTATTATTGACTATATCCACCCTCGCAATGCGTCCATCGGTAAGCATGAATTGCACACCTTGGGGTTCTTTGGGTTTAACGTAAAAACAACCTTTACTTTGAATTGGTTTACCATCGAGTGAAACTAAGCGAGTTCCTGCCACGTCATTAACTTGTTTAACAGTCATCCCAACTCTGGCACGACCAAACCCATCAGCAAATACTTTTGATTGGGTTGTAAGTTGGGACTGCGCTACACCTGCACCGACGACAATTGTAGATACTGCTAGTAGTGCAGCAGTACCCGCGAGCATTTGATTTTTAGATTTCATAATAAAATAACTAAATATACGTAGATTAGTCGCTACATTTTAAATGTTAAGGATTCCGGATAAATCGAGGTGTGTTTTGTAAAACAAGGTGAATATTCTCACAATTAATGTATCTTTAGGCATAGAAAACTTTCTACCTTCAGCAAGTATTTAAATAGACTATACCAAGGGAGGATGTATTTAATTTGTTAAATGTTAATTTATTATGCCGTTGCCAAAGCGATCGCGCATCAATCATCTGAAAACTATTTATAGCAGGAGACAGGAGATAGGAGATAGGAGACAGGAGATAGGAGATAGGAGATAGGAGATAGGAGACAGGAGACAGGAGACAGGAGACAGGAGACAGGAGAAAAAAAGCTTTATATATGGTTTGATTTCAGTACTATACTTCATCTACGATGCGACCCTGTATTACTCTCAATTCCTAACTCCTAACTCCTAACTCCCAACTCCTAACTCCTAACTCCCAACTCCTAACTCCCAACTCCTAACTCCTAACTTTGACTCATTATGGTTAAAAATTTAAAACTTGGTGCAAAAATTGGGGCAAGCTTTGGAGTTGGATTGGCAATTATTAGTGCTTTAGGGATTATTTCATATCGGACAACTACGAATCTAATCGATAACGCTCGCTCGCAAACACATACCTATGAAGTATTAGGTGAGTTAGAAGATTTAATTTCGCATCTTCAAGACGTGGAAATTGGACAACGCGGCTATATTATTACAGGAGATAAAGTTTCTTTAGAACCTTATACTGGTGCAGTGGATTTTGTTAAAGAAGATATCCAAACCCTACGTGAAATTACTAAAGACAATAACAAGCAACAACTTCGTATTAACAAGTTAGAACCATTGATTAATCAACGCTTGGCAGTCATAGAAAATAGAATTGCGTTGCGAGAAAAACAGGGAATTGAAGCAGTCAAGCAATCGATTAATGTCGATGGTGGGAGAAGATTGACGAACGAGATTCTGCGAATTACATCGGAAATAGAAGCTGAAGAACAACGCTTATTAAAGCAGCGCACTCAAAAAACAGAAATAGCAACTCAACAAGCAATTAATACAATTGGTATTAGTATACCTTCGACTTTTTTATTATTAACTTTAATCGCTCTTTATCTAAATCGCAGTATTTCCAATCCCTTACGAGATATTTCGATAAAAACGACTAAACTTGCCGATGGAGATTTATCAGTAAGTGTCCCCGAAACTAGTCGTGGAGATGAAGTTGGGGTATTAGTAAAATCATTTAACCGCATGGTTGCCAACTTGCGCGAGACAACCGAACGAAGTCAAGAACAAAATTGGCTAAAATCGAATTTAGCAAAGTTTACCCAAATGCTGCAAGGACAGCGAAATTTGGAAACTGTTGCGAGGATGATTTTAAGCGAACTTGCTCCCTTGGTTGAAGCACAGCAAGGTATTTTTTATCTCACGGACTCGGATGTAAAACCTCCAGTACTGAGGTTAGTGGGTAGCTATGCATACCAAGAACGGAAGAATTTATCGAATCGATTCGAGTTTGGGGAAGGACTGGTAGGACAATGTGCGTTAGAGAAGCAAAAAATATTGCTTACAGATGTTCCTAGCGATTATATTCGCATCACATCGGGGTTGGGGTCAGCTACACCGTTGAATATTCTCGTGCTACCGATATTATTCGAGAATGAAGTTACTGCTGTGATTGAGTTAGCTGCACTTCAAAGATTTAGCCCCATATCTCTGACATTTTTGGAGCAATTAAGTGAGATACTGGGCGTGGTACTAAATGCGATCGCAGCCGATATTCAGAATACTAAGTTATTGCAACAGTCGCAAGCTTTAGCACAATTATTGCAAAACCAACAATCGGAACTTCAAGAAAGTAACGAACGTTTAGCCGAACAAACGGAAACTTTGCAAGCGTCTGAGGAGTTATTAAGGCAGCAACAGTATGAGTTGCAAAATTCTAATGAAGAATTGCAGCAACTGAATGCGGAATTAGAAGAAAAAGCCGAACAGCTAGCAGTCCAAAAGCAAGAAGTCGAAGCTAAAAATGGCGAGTTGGAAAGAGTTCGTCAATCCTTGGAAATCCAAGCAGAGGAATTGGAACTTTCTTCTAAATATAAATCGCAATTTCTCGCTAATATGTCGCACGAATTGCGAACACCTCTCAATAGTTTGTTGATTCTTGCGAAACTTCTGACTGAGAATAACGAAGCAAATCTGACTGCCAAGCAAGTTGAATACAGCCGAACTATTTATGCTGCGGGAAATGATTTATTGGAGTTAATTAACGACATATTGGATTTAGCAAAAATCGAATCCGGTACAATGTCGATTGAATTTTACCCTTATGCATTTGTCGAGTTAAGGCAAAATTTGGAACCGATGTTTCAGGAAGTTGCACGCACCAAAGGTTTAAATTTCAACTTTGATTTTGTTGCAAATCTACCTGACGCTATGAATACCGATGCGAAACGGTTGCAACAAGTTCTAAAAAACTTACTTTCCAACGCTTTTAAATTTACCGAACAAGGTGAAGTTTGCTTAACTGTAAATTTAGCAGAACAAGGTTGGAGTATTTATAATCAAAATTTAAATCAAGCCGAAGCTGTAATTGCTTTTAGCGTTAGCGATACTGGAATTGGAATTGCACCCTCTAAGCAAAAAATAATTTTTGAAGCATTTCAACAAGCCGATGGTAGCACGAGTCGGAAACACGGTGGTACGGGTTTAGGGTTATCGATTAGCCGCGAAATTGCCCGTCTTTTGGGTGGTGAAATTACTTTGAAAAGTCGTTTAGGGGAAGGAAGTATATTTACACTGTATGTTCCTCTTATTAAAGGGTCAGAAGTTAGGAGTCAAGAGTTAGGAGTTAGGAGTCAAGAGTTAGGAGTTAGGAGTCAAGAGTTAGGAGTGAGGAGTCAGGAGTCGGGAGTGAGGAGTCAGGAGTCGGGAGTCAGGAGTCAGGAAGGAGTTAGGAGTCAGGAGTCTGATTCAACGGTCTATTATCCTCATTGCCCAATTCCCACTTCCTCCCCAATTACCGACGATAGAAATAATATTCAACCAAGCGATCGCACTCTATTAATTATTGAGGATGATATCAAGTTTGCAGGTATACTATATGACATGGCACGCGAGCATGGGTTTAAATGTATAGTTACTCAAAATGGAAGTACTGGGTTAGTACTAGCCCAACAATTTCAACCCACTGCGATTTTATTAGATATAAACTTGCCGGGAATCGATGGTTGGACGGTTTTGGATCGATTGAAGCATAATACGAATACTCGTCATATACCCGTACATATTATGACAGTAGACGAGCGCCGACAGCGGAGTTTACAACAAGGTGCGATCGCATATTTACAAAAACCGATTTCTAGCGACACTATAACCGAAGCATTAACTAAAATCAAAGCCTTTGTCGAACGTCAAGTTAAAAACTTGTTGGTTGTCGAAGATGATGCAACACAACGTCAAAGTATTGTCGAATTACTTACCGATGACGATGTAGCGACTACCTCCGTTGCTACAGGTTCCGAAGCAATAGAAGCAATCCGTTCGCAATATTTTGATTGTATGGTACTCGATTTGGGACTACCTGATATGAGCGGGTTTGCACTTATCGAACAAATCAAACAAGAACCAAATGGACAAGCGTTACCAATTATTATTTATACTGGTAGAGAAATTACGAGAACCCAAGAAACCGAACTGCGACGCATTGCCCAGACAGTTATTATTAAAGATGTTAGTTCTCCCGAACGACTTTTGGCAGAGACAGCATTATTTTTGCACCGGGTTCAAGCTTCACTACCCGCAACCAAACAACAAATACTTACAAAATTTCAATCAAGCGATACTGTCCTGACTGGTAAAAAAGTTTTGATTGTAGATGACGATATGCGTAATATATTTGCGCTAACTAGCGTGCTTGAAAATCATCAAATGCATGTGTTATATGCTGAAAATGGAAAAGAAGGTATTGAAGTTTTATCAGCAAATCCAGACATCAATATTGTACTTATGGATGTGATGATGCCCGAAATGGATGGGTATGAAACAACCCAATATATTCGGCAAAATAAACAATTCGTATCCTTACCAATTATCGCACTTACCGCGAAAGCTATGCAAGGCGATCGAGAAAAATGTATCGAAGCAGGTGCATCCGATTATATTACTAAACCCGTCGATACCGAGCAATTACTTTCACTCTTACGAGTTTGGCTGTACTGATGAATAGCAAACTTGAAGATATCGAAATAGAATTGTTGTTAGAAGCAATATTCCGCTATTACAACTTTGATTTTAGAAACTATTCTCGTCTGTCGATAAAACGCCGAGTTTTACATATGATTGATTTAGAAGGATTGCAAAATATCTCCGCACTCCAAGAAAAGATTTTACATCACCGCGAATACATGGAGCGTTTTTTACTCAATCTTTCCGTAACTGTCACCTCGATGTTCCGCGACCCTAGCTTTTATTTAGCATTACGAAACAAAGTTATTCCCACATTGCGAACTTATCCTTTTATTCGGATTTGGCACGCTGGGTGTTCGACTGGGGAAGAAGTATATTCGATGGCAATTTTACTCCAAGAAGAAGGTATTTATCATCGCTGCCGACTTTATGCTACCGATATCAACGAAAGAGTTTTGCATGTTGCGAAATCGGGAATTTTTTCGTTACAAAACATGCCAGAATATACGCAAAACTATCTTCAAGCTGGTGGAAAGAAATCATTTTCCGAATATTATACAGCAGCTTACGGTAATGCTATTTTCGATGCATCGCTCAAAAAAAATATGATTTTTTCGTTACATAATTTAGTCAGCGATCGCTCTTTCAATGAATTCAATGTAATACTTTGTCGCAACGTGTTAATTTATTTCAATCGAACTTTACAAACAAGCGTGCATAATTTATTTTACCAAAGTCTAACTAAGTTTGGAATTTTAGCATTAGGAAGGCAAGAATCGATTCGATT
>CAXTCQ010000211.1:0-14602 GCA_964242965.1 uncultured Calothrix sp.
ATCTCGTTTACCCAAATAATAACTCGTGAACCCGCCCTTACTTATCCCTTCTCCTTTCCTTTTTTGCTACTCCCTACTCCCTACTCCCTACTCCCTACTCCCTCCCCAATTGGCACGACACACTCAGGTGTATTATTTTTGGGACTATTTACTACGGTACTAACTGGGTACGCAGTCATAGCTTCGGGTGAATAGGGCTGCAATAGTTGTTGTAGCGTGTCTGGGGCTTGAAGTTGTGGGTTCAGCCACAAATCGTAATCTTCGGGCTTCAAAATTACAGGCATTCGGTTGTGAACTGACTGCATCAATTCGTTAGCTTCTGTCGTCACAATTGTACAGGAGGTAACTTGTTTACCTTCTGGTGACTGCCATTGTTCCCATAACCCAGCAAAGCCAAACGGTTGTGCATCTTGAAGCCGAAAATAAAAAGGTTGTTTTTTATTCTCTTGCGGTTGCCACTCGTAAAACCCATCTGCAACTACCAAACATCGTCGCCGCTTGAATGCCGAACGAAATGAGGGTTTCTCGGCAACCGTTTCGGCCCTAGCATTAATCATTTTCACACCAATACCAGGGTCTTTAGCCCAAGAGGGTATTAGCCCCCAGCGTAACTGCTGCAATTCACGCTTATCGCTTTCAGGGTTATGTAATATTGTTGCCACCATTTGCGTAGGTGCGATGTTGTATTGGGGTTGCAAATCTAGGACGAATTGAATCCCGAAAGTCTGGGCTAAAACCTTTGCTGGCTGGTTTAAAGTGTATCTTCCGCACATAGTTTTATCATCAAACGCTGACTAGAAATCGATAGCTAAATCCGAGAAACAAATGCTACTTTATTAATTTTCCCACAAAATTTATTGATGTTTTATTTCTTCACTGGTGTATACAGAAAATTTTATCTTAGATATTTGTTTTATCTGATAAGATATTGGTCTTCACCCGATTATATTTTAAAACTTCGTCCCAATTTCTTGGCATGAAAACTCTGCGCTTGTACGATTTTTTACCATCAGGGAATGGCTATAAGATACGGCTTTTACTAACACAACTGGGGACACCTTTTGAGCGAATAAATTTAGACATAACTAAGGGTGAGACACGCACTCCAGAGTTTTTGAGCAAAAATTCAAACGGTAAAATACCTCTGTTAGAAATTGAACAAGGTAGATACTTGGCAGAATCAAATGCCATTTTGATTTACTTAAGTGAAGGAACAGAATATTTACCATACGACCGTTTTTTGCGTGCCCAAGTGATGCAATGGTTGTTCTTTGAACAGTACAGTCACGAACCTTACATTGCCACACCGAGATTTTGGATTTCCATTCTCAATCGGGCAGAGCAATATCAAGTGGAAATCGACAAAAGACGCGAATCGGGTTATGCAGCGCTAAGATTAATGGAGAATCATTTGGCAAAGCATAATTATTTTGTTGCCGGACGTTATTCGATTGCCGATATTTGTTTATTTGCTTACACCCATGTAGCAGATGAAGGCGGCTATGAGTTGACGCAATTTCCTGCCATTCAAGCTTGGATTGAGCGAGTCAAAAGTCAACCCGGATACATTAGTATTACGGAGGAATGAGGGAGGTAGGGAGGTGGGGAGATATGGAGATAGACAAGCAATTTTCTCCCCCTTCCCCCCTCTCCCCTACTGCCTACTGCCTACTGCCTACTCCTGAATTTCAACTAGCTTTTGCCGGGAGGTTAAACCAGATTTGATTGTGATGTAAGATTTCGGAACATCGTATTTGTCAGCAAGGACTTTAATTAATTCTTCATTCGCTTTGCCATCAATTGGTGGTGATTTTAGATGCACGATGAGGCTGGCATCTTCTGCTTCGATAATTTTTGGTGATTTGGAATTGGGTTTGACTTTAACTCGTTTCTGCATAGCTTTTGCTTATAGTTACGATGCGTGTGTCCGCGTGCAACTACAAATAATATAAATAATAAAGCCAATCACATCTGCGACGAGCGAACAGAGGATTATTTCAATTATGTAAATTTTGAAGTGCTTAAAAGCCCGGTTCCTTTACGAAACCAGGCTGATATTTTAACTGCTGTTGGTAATTGTTAAGGGAAGTTGGGATTACCGTTACCAATTACTGAAATTTTGTGACGATAAACGAGTTCGCCGCCATACCATCCAGAAATACCCAGAGCTGTTGCTGCGATAAGTGAAATAACGATCCCCCAAGGCAAAACCGCAGAAACGGGGTGGTTCCAACGAAGCAGTAGGTTAACGAGCGTTAATACCATGACGATGATATTGAGAACCATATGCGCCCAACCAGCGGTACGCTTGCGGACTCGTTCGATGCGTAGAAAGTCGAGCATTCCCGTGAGTGCGGCAGCTAGTCCACCTACGAAACCCCCAACGATGAGCCAATAAGCAGCAAGTGCCCAAAAACTATCGCGGACAAACCAATATATAACGTCGCTTAAGGTTGCCCCGACAAGGAAAGCGATCGGAAATTGGACGAGTATAGGGTGAATAGGATGTCCTAATATTGCAACTGTACTCGGTACACCAGTATCACGAAATTCGCGGCTGTCACTTTCAAGTATGTTGGGAATATTTGGATATGGGGTGGTATTTCGCTCTTGTGTATCCATAGTGTTAAGAGTGTTAAGTTAATTGTTAGTAGGACGGAAGATATGTTGTCTCTTGCTGAAATTAAGTAAGTTGGCACGAATAAAGCGTGCTTTGTTATGCTCGTCAGCTGTCAGTTGTCGTTGCTAAGGGATTAAAGCATACAAATATGTCTTAGCATACTTATGTTTATTTGCACTCACCTACTTAAGTTGAAATTTGGACTTGAAGTTACATTGAGGGAATTTGTTCAACATAAGCTTCAGTAGTCAAAATCAATTTACCTATTTCAACTTTTAAATTTTTGATTTTTAGAGATATTCCTTGTAAATCAAAATTATTCAAATTCAAAATTTCGCTACTCGCATCAACTAACGCTTTTGTCAAAGTCGGCGATATTTCCTCACTTTCGCCATATTCAACATTTTCTAAATCTATTTTTTTGCCATCGGAACTGACGTGAGGAACTGCTGCGAACGAAATTCGATGAATTTCGTTGTTTTCTTTTAATCTTACAATTGCATCGATTGTAACTTTACTTTCTCCAGGCAGATGAAAGTCAACTTTATCTGGTACGATACTTACCAATTTTCCGTCAATTTCAACCTTTTGGTCTTGTAATTTCTCACGAATAAACTCAGAATTAAAAGCACTATTAATATCGCTTTCAGTTAAAACAACGCGGGCAGTACCTTGAGTCGGCTCGGTTAATTCTACCTTGCCAAACGCGACACTAAGAGGATTTATCGACACGTTGTTGACTCGCATTTGCAACTCTTCAACGCGAAGGCTTTTTTGCATAACTAAACCTTCACCAGCGATATCAACCGCATCAACATGACCTTGTAAAAGTTGCAATGGGTCAGTTTTAACGCTCACATCTAAATTTTCGACTTCATCTAATTGGCTCGATAAACCGATTTCCACGGCTTTATTTAACGCCTGTTCTCCAAGTCCGGGACTATCGGGCATTGTCGCTAAATCTCCTATTTGAATCCCCTTATGCCAATCTAGAAAATCGAATAGTAATTTTTATCTATCTACCGATGGAGGAAAAAATTAGTTTTTATCTACCGCAAAGTATAGATAGGAAATTCGCTCGAAAAATTGCTTACTGTCTACCTTTAGATTTTAATATTAATCGCCGAATCGCTCAAAAGTCAGATGAAGGTCTTGTGTTTGATGTGGCAACCTGAGATTAAGCGATTATACGAAAGCTAATTCGAGGAGAACAAGAGAATGGTTGCTACTTTAGATGATACCAAGCGCTCTGCCATTGGCATGAAATTGGCAGGCATGAAAGAACTTCAAAACTTGCTGATTGCCAACGAGCAATTATTTTTACGCGAAACTAACGATGCAGATATTAGCGATCGCTTTCGCAAGATGCTTGAAGACGATAACAAAAATATGGGTATTTTGGACACCGTAATCGTACAATACGGCGTTCAAGCAAAACCCGAAAAAACCATCACCGAAATGGTTCAAAAGCTTGGTGAATTGATGAAAGGTTCGGAATTGAGCTTGTATGAAAAAGTGTTCCAGCATGAATTGCTCAAGCACCAACAAGTAATGACCGGTTTGACCATTCACAAAGCAGCACAAAAAGTTGGTGCTGATGTAATGATGGCAATCGGACCTCTCAATACTATTAACTTTGAAAACCGCGCTCACCAAGAACAACTCAAAGGTGTTTTAGAAGTATTGGGTGTCCGCGAACTCACAGGACAAGAAGCAGACCAAGGTATTTGGGCAAGGGTACAAGACGCAATGGCCGCATTTAGCGGTGTTGTCGGTAGCGCTGTTACCCAAGGTAGCGATAAGCAAGATATGAATATCCAGGATATCATTCGCCTGGATCACGGTAAGGTTAATACCTTATTCACCCAATTGCTAGCCACCAACGACTCTCAAAAAATCCAAGAGTACTTCGGTCAAATTTACAAAGACCTTTTAGTACACTCAATTGCGGAAGAAAAAGTTGTTTACCCCGCAGTTCGTCCTTTCTACGGTGAAGGTGACACCCAAGAATTGTATGACGAACAAGCTCAATTGCGAGTCTTGTTAGACCAAGCTAAAGCAATCGAACCTTCTTCACCTCAATTCAAGGAAAAAATTAGAGAAATCATGGATGTAGTTGGCGACCACATTCGTCAAGAAGAAAGCACCATGTTTGCTGCAATCCGTAATAACTTCAGTTCCGAACAAAGCGAGCAAATCGCTACTAAGTTCAAAGCTGCGAAAAGCGAAGAACAGCAAAAAATGGCTGGTATTGGTGGTTAATTAAGTGGAAATTTTCAAGGATGAGGTATGAATGCAAAACTTGATATTCAATACTTTATCCCTTAATTAAATATGCTCTCTTTACATTGATTGCTCCCAATATACATACTGTGTATGTATGTTGGGAGTTTTCGTTTGTTGAAAGAAACAGGCGTAGGTTGGGTGGAACGTAAGTGGAACCCAACATTTAACAGTTGGGTAACGCTAACGCGCTACACCCAACCTACAACTTAGAGAGACGCGAAATTTCGCGTCTCTACATCATCCCGCAGAATTAATGACACGAACTACTAGGGGCGCTTTTTAAGAGCATCTTCACTGTACGAATTGATATAATCTTCTTCAAATTTGGGAATAATAACTCAGATGAGATGAGGATAGAGAATTGACGGAAGAACGTGCATACTGGTTAGCTTGGTCGCAAGTTGCCGGAATTGGTCCAGTATTGCTGCCTCGGTTGTATCAACATTTTGGCTCGCTGGCAGCTGCTTGGGAATGTAATGCTGCAAAATTAGCCCAAGTCGAAGGTTTGGGTTTGCTAACTGCTCAAAAAGTTGTTAGCGATCGCATTACTTTTACTCGCAAGCACCTCAATCCAGAAAGTTTCTTCGCGCAACATCTAATTCAAAACCCCAATTTTTGGACACCTGGTGACTCGAATTACCCGCGCTTATTGTTAGAAACACCTAGTCCTGCGCCAATTTTATACTATCGCGGTGAAGTCGAAATCCCAGAAAATCTTGGACAAAAACCTCTTGTAGCGATTGTAGGTACTCGACAACCTACCGAGTATGGTATCCGGTGGACGCGACAAATTAGTACCGCACTTGCAAAAAATGGGTTTACTGTAGTTTCGGGTTTAGCTGAGGGAATCGATACCGAAAGTCATGCTGCCGCAATTGCAGCAGGAGGACGCACAATTGCTGTGGTGGGTACGGGTGTCGATATTGTCTACCCGGCAAAGAATCAAAAACTTTACCAGCAAATTTTGCAACAAGGCTTAATTATTAGCGAATACGCAAGCAAAACACCTCCCGACCGTACCCATTTTCCCCGTCGCAACCGAATTATTGCGGGTTTGAGTCGTGCTGTGTTGGTGATGGAAGCACCTTTGAAGTCGGGTGCGTTGATTACTGCTACTTATGCGAATGAATTTGGACGCGATGTTTACGCACTACCGGGGAGACTCGATGATATGAAGTCGCAAGGTTGTTTGAGATTACTTGCTCAAGGTGCTATCCCAATTGTCAAAGAACTCGATGAATTGTTAAAGATGCTCGGTGCTATTCCGCAGTTCGATGCTGTTGTCGAACCTCAAGCACCCGTACAGCTAATACCGCAGTTATCTCCCGAACTTCAGCAAGTTTTTGATGCGATTTCTTTTGATTCGATTTCTTTTGATTCGATTGTCCAAAAAACAAAAATAACTCCTGGTTTGATTTCAGGAGCTTTACTCGAACTAGAATTGATGGGGTTGGTGTCGCAACTACCAGGAATGCAATATAAACGTTGTTGATTATTTTGCAAAGCTATTGAATTCGTAAGGAGAAAGAAGGTCGGGGTTTTAATCCCCAAAAATTGATAAATATAGCCAAAATACCTACAACTTCTAGATTACTTAACTTTGAGGTTTTGTAACGTATAAATGGGTAAAATGCTATACATATCAAGCTTATAGACAAATAAGGTTATCGTTTTTGGCTCAACTTAATGTATTAAGCTGCAAAAATAGTTAAGAAGCTCTAAGGAAAATTAAGCCTTAATACCTCACGCCTATCTCAAATTTGATATCCTTAACAATGAATACATCAATATGAAGGCTGCTTTCTCGGATTGAGAGGCAGCTTTTTCGTTTGCCAATAGTTACTATTATAAAATAAAACAACCATTTTTAACAAAACTTAAGATTTTCTTCCGCAAGCGTCATAGATTACAAAAGTTAATTTAGATTTATATCTAATTAGTTTCAGATTTTAATTGTGGTATGCATTAAAAACTAATTGACTGCCTAGCTGAAGTCAAAAGGCAGTCTTTTCTGGTTTGAGATTGTCCTCTGGGGGTTAATACCCCGACCTAATTCAGGTTCCCCCTTTTGAGGAGCGGGTTTGAATCCTCATCTCAAAACTTACGAATTGCTTCTTGCTTCTTCTTTGATTCAATCCAACCTTGCTAAAATTTGCTTAAATGCGATCGCAGTCCAATCGATATCTTCTTGGGTGGTATCTTTTCCTAATGTCATGCGAATACCTGAAGAAGCGGATGAGTCGGAATAACCCATTGCTAAAAGTATCGGACTTGGACTAATTTTACCGCTATTACAAGCTGAACCTGCACTAATACCGATTCCAGCTTGGTTCATTTGCCGAACTAAATTTCGACTATTAATTTTCTCTCCATTGGTAGATGTGAAACATACACTAACATGGTGCGGTAAACGGTGCTGCAAATCGCCAGTTATAACTAAACCGGGAATATCACTCAAATGCGAGAATAAGCGTGAGCGTAATTTTATCAATCGAGGTGTCTCGGTTGCCATTTCCTTCGCAGCGAGGGAAGCCGCTAACCCAAAACCAGCGATAATCGCAATCGCTTGCGTACCCGAACGCGATCGCATTTCTTGTCCACCTCCTAATAATAACGGCATCAATTCTACACCTGGACGCACGTACAAAGCGCCTGCACCTTGACACCCATATATTTTATGAGAGGACAAACTCAGTAAATCTACAGGTAATGCTTCGACATTTATAGGTAAGCGCCCTGCAACTTGAACGGCGTCCGTATGAAATAATACTTTTCTTCGACGGCAAATTTCACCCAATTCTGCAATCGGTTGAACTGTTCCAACTTCACTTTGCCCGAAGACTACCGATACTAAGACGGTATTTTCCTGGATTGCCGCTTCTAAATCTTGGGGGTTAATTCTACCCTTCATATCAACACACAAGCGAGTTACTTGCCATCCCCAAAGTTCCAAAATTCTTGCAGGTTCGGAAATAGCCGAATGTTCGACGCTCGAAATAATCATGTGCTGAGGTTGGCAGTATAGCCGAGCTACACCCATAATTGCTAGATTATCAGCTTCGGTGCCACCTGAAGTAAAAATAATCGATTCGGGTGCAGATGCATTGATTAAACCTGCCACCTGCATCCGTGCTGTTTCCATAACTGTAGCAGCCCGCTGTCCCCACTCATGCAAACTAGAGGGATTGCCCCATTGATGTGCGAGGGTAGATTGAATGAGTGCGATCGCTTCAGGGCGAGTTGGAGTAGTAGCACTATAGTCAAGATAAATTTGCATATCTTTATTAATCTTAGAACACACTCAGGAACGAAAATAGAGGGTATAAATTACTTAATTAACTATTTTCCACGCTCGTCAAAGTTTCACGCACAATTTTGGGAACTATATATCTGTCCGCTCAGATTTTAGAAAAACTCAAAGTCGTGCATTTTACCTCTATCAAAAGATATTATTATTTTTTGCTTGTATTAGCTCTAACTGGTTGCCAAAAAGCTAAATTACCACAACGTTTACAACCTCTACCGCAAGACCCCTTAATACAAGTTTATTTCAATCATACCCAAACTTCAGAGTATCAGGAGCCATATCGTCATAAAAAACGCCTTGGGGATAATTTAGAACAACAAATCATTGATACAATCTCTGAAGCTAAATCATCGGTTGATGTAGCAGTTCAAGAATTCCGTTTACCGAGACTAGCACAGATTATAGCTGACAAGCAAAAAGCTGGAATTAAAGTTCGGGTAATTTTAGAAAATACCTACAATCGTCCTTGGAGTAGTTTTTCACCCCAAGAGGTAGCTAAATTCAACCCAAGGGAACGTGACAAGTATCGAGAGTATTTTGATTTTGTTGATATTAATAAAGATAAAAAAATCAGTGACGACGAAATTAAACAACGCGATGCTTTAGTGATTATAAATAATGCGAAAGTGCCCAAACTCGACGATACATTCGATGGAAGTAGAGGTAGTAACTTGATGCATCATAAATTTGTAATAGTTGATAATCGTTTTGTAATTACCACTTCGGCAAATTTCACAACTTCTGATGTACATGGCGATTTTAATCGGCTGAAGACGACAGGAAATGCTAATAATTTGTTAAAAATCGACAGTCCAGAAGTTGCTGCTGTATTTACAGAAGAATTTAACTTAATGTGGGGGAATGGTTTGCAAAAAAACAGCAATCAAAAATTTGGCATTAAAAAACCAATTCGTCCACCCAAGACAATTAAATTAAGCGATAGTAAAATTACAATCCACTTTTCACCTACTTCCCCCACACAACCCTGGATTAATAGTACTAACGGATTAATTAATCAAACCTTAGAAACTGCAACTAAATCTGTAGATATGGCATTATTTGTTTTTTCCGAACAACGATTTGCGAATACTCTAGATATTCGACATCAACAAAAGGTTGAAATTCGCGCTATTTTGGAAAAAAACTTTGCCTATCGTCCTTATAGCGAAGGTTTGGACATGATGGGTTTGGCATTTAGCAGTAAATGTAAATACGAAGTCGATAATAAACCTTGGCAAAGTCCAATTACTACCGTTGCTGTCCCTTCATTAACAAAAGGTGACTTACTGCACCATAAATTTGGCGTTATTGACAACCAAACAGTAATTACAGGTTCGCATAACTGGTCGGAAGCTGCCAACTTTGGTAATGATGAGACACTTGTAGTAATTGAAAATCCTGTTATTGCCGCTCATTATACCCGCGAGTTTGAGCGACTTTATAAAAATTCACAGCCCGGTTTGCCGCAAAGAATTCAACAAAAAATCGAAGCACAGCAAAAGCAATGTTCGGAAATCAAAGCACCATCGACAATCGAAAATAAACCACTTCTAAAAATCAACCTAAATACTGCGACTCTTGCAGAAATCGAAACTCTCCCAGGTGTTGGCAAAAAAATGGCACAACGAATTATTATTGCCCGTCAGCAAAAACCATTTACATCATTGAAAGATTTGGAAAGAGTTAAAGGAATAAGTTTAAATAAGTTATCTAAGTTGCAAGAGTACGTTACTTGGTGAAATAAAATATGGATTTTAGCAAATTTTATTCCTAATTTATTATATATTGTGAGATGCGACGTATAGTTTTGTCTTTTTTTTATACCACAATTTTAGAGGATGTTTGAAAAGTCCTACTGTCGGTATCAAAACATTTCAGATCCACCATTATCCCCCGATAAGTTGAGGGACTTTGATTCCGGTTCCCCCCTTTTTAAGGGGGGTTAGGGGGGATCGATTAGTGCCTAAAATCACAACCAACCACTTTTCAAACAACCTCTTAGCAATGAGCAATATAATATTGTTTCATTTATTTAGATAATCATGAATTCAAATGGAAACAATAACACTGTATCGTCCAATTGGACGTAAAGAATTTGAATTAATCGAAGAAAGTGGTTTTATTAGCTTTCCTCCAAGACTCCCATTTCAACCAATATTTTATCCTGTATTAAGTGAAGAATACGCAATACAAATAGCTAGAGATTGGAATACTAAAGATAAAGCTTCTGACTATATGGGATATGTTACCCGTTTTCAAGTTAAAACAGAATTTTTACAGAAGTATATAATTCAAACTGTCGGAGGTTCGCAATATCAAGAATATTGGATACCTGCTGAAGAATTATCTGAATTTAATGCAAATATTATCGGCAGAATCGAAGTAATTGCGGAATTTAGATAAATTTAGTGGTTCGTGTCATTAGTTTTGATGGGTTGCTAGATCCCCGACGTGCGTAAAAGTTATCGGCGATTTAGACCTCACGCTCATGGTCAAAATTAATGGCATGAACAAAAGCGTGGTCTGTTTTATAATGGTTTAACTTGTATTTAAAAGGTGGCTGGTCTTTTTATTACAAGCCCCGTCAATGGATGTGCGGGGTTAGTGACGTTATAAGTGTAGTTTTTCAACTTGTGGAGAAAGCTAGAAGTCGCTAATATCCGGGTGGTTAATGGTAATCAACCAAAATAAATCAGTACACTAAATATATCTTGCCTGCGCTCCAAATCATATTTACCAATATCTTGAAAATCTGTAATATCTTTACTGGGTGGAGGCTTTGGAGGTTTTTACACCGCACTGCGTTTAAGTCAACTATTTTGGTAATCCTAGCAAAAACCCAAAATCGTCTTAGTTGAGCAAAGCGATCGCTTTTTATTTTCCCCCCTTTTGTACGAACTGTTCGTAGGAGAATTGTCAAACTTGGAACTCTTGTAGTTGGGGACTTGCCTGTCCTCTGCCAAGTGGCTCTAATTCTGACATGATTGGTTCAAATTTGCAGTAGCAAACTACAATTTCTTGTTTTGAAGAGTTGCGATCGGCCGCCGGGTATTGTTCAACCCTAGTAATTACCCAATCCCCCTCCCTTACATGGGTTGAACTTTTTGGAAACTGGGGGTCAACAAATTCCTCAATTCGTAAAAACTGCCTAAATCGCTCCCCGACCTCTGGTATTTTGTCGCTGACGGTATAATCCCACTGTTCGTTAAGAATGCCCGTTAAACCACCAATTGGAAGTTTGCGATTTTCCCATCCAGGTTGGTTGGGTTCAGCATGGAAAATAATCCATCTTTCACTCATTATCTTTCTCCTTTGGTACAAAACTTGTCTGTTCGCCTTCAAAAATGCAATCTACTTTGAGAGTTTGACTTCCGTTGGACTCCACATAAAGCAACTTCCATCCATTAAGTTTAGCCATTATTTTGCACTGTTCGGCATCAGTAGCGGAGTGGCGGTTTTCCTTTTTGTTATTCCCGGTCAGACAGCACCCTTACCCTCTGCTTTAAGTAGTTGGTGTTGCTCGTTTTGTTTGAGTCAAAGTCTTAATACTTTTCTAATGCATCACTTTGGCTTATTTTCTTTGCTGTACAAGCAACATAAAATCTTAGTGCTATAGCAATCCGGTTTGATTTTTGAATAAAGTTAGGTATTGTAGGGTGCTATCTTACGCAAGTCGTAACGCACCATTATCAAGGGTTCGGTGCGTTACGCTGTCGCTAACACACCCTACGTATCTTTTCAAAAATCTTTGGGGTATTCCTATACTTTATATTACATTAACTTACCGATGAAAGATATTCTAGCACTACGGTCAAAATACTCAAACCTCCAGTTCCAATATCATTAATCGCTAAATACTTTTGCCAGTCGAATATATTATTTTTTATTGGCGGTATGATATTAGTATGAATATCAGTATTAGAAACACAAATTTTAATATTACACGTCTTTTGGTGACTATTACCTATTTGCCTCGGTGTCAATACACCTACGGTTATAAAGGCTAAACTTAATACAGTAATAATTACAAAGTAACGTGTAATTAAAGATAATTGTTTACATGATACCTTGAGCGGATTTCACAAGGCTGCATTATGGTTTATTTAAGGATTCCGTAAAATATGGAAGACAGCAATTATTTAACATCTAAACCACAAAGCCGGCAGATTAAAAATCGGCGGGCACTACTGTTAGTTAATCGTCACTCGCGGCAAGGTGAAAAGTGTTTACCGCAAGCAATTAGCTGCCTTAAACAATTGGGTATTGAATTAATCGAGGAGTCAACCGACCATCCCCATCATCTAACAGAGCTTATTCATCAGTATAAACATCAAGTTGATTTGGTAATTGTTGGTGGAGGTGATGGTACGTTGAATGCGGCGGTAGATGGTTTGGTTGAAACTCAATTACCGATGGGTATTTTACCTTTGGGAACTGCCAACGATTTGGCAAGAACTTTAGGTATTCCCAATTCGTTACCCGAAGCGTGCAAAATTATTGCCAACGGCGAAATCCGACGGATTGATTTAGGCTGGGTGAATGGGAAGCACTTTTTTAATGTTGCTAGCTTAGGCTTGAGTGTAAAAATTACGCAGCGGTTGACCAAAGAAGTAAAACGGCGTTGGGGTATTTTGGCTTATGCAGCCACAGCGTTACAAGTGATTTGGAAATCTCGACCGTTTAGCGCCCAGATCAATGTCAATGGTCAGTCAATTTCCGTAAAAACCGTGCAAATAGCGGTGGGCAATGGTCGCTATTATGGTGGTGGAATGGCAGTAGTTCCCGATGCTACAATTGATGACCAAAGGTTAGATTTATATAGTTTAGAGATTAAACAATGGTGGCAAATAATACCTTTATTACCTGCGATGCGAAACGGGCAACACATTCGTTCGCGTCAAGTTCGGACGCTAAATGGGCAGGAATTTCATATAGAAACCCGCAAGCCGCGTCCCATTAACACAGACGGTGAGATTACAACTTATACACCTGCACATTTTCGAGTCATTCCTCAAGCGTTAGAGGTTTTGGTGCCGCCAGCTTAAATTAAGAGGCGCAAAGGAACGTCTATGTAGAGACGCGTACCGCTAAGGCGGAACCCGTAGGGTAATTTCGCGTCTTTGGATTCCCCCTTGTTGTAGCAGATGTAGGGAGTTTAAAGTTGGAAAATTTTCATTCATTAATTAAGTAAGGTAGGGATGGCAACAAATAGTGATTCGCATCTAGTACATTTGAGATTTTCTCAAGATATAAAGTCGCTTTTACATAAATTAGCCGAAGAGCCATTAACGCTTGGTGATATTTTGGCAAACACTTCAGAACGAGGTTTTAGTTTAGTTATTGCATTATTGGTATTACCGTTTCTGTTTCCAATGCCACCAGGATTGACCGGACCGTTTGGTGGGGCTTGTTTGCTGCTATCAATGCAGATGGTTTTGGGAAGACGTTCTCCTTGGCTGCCCAAAAAAATTGCAAATTATCAGTTTCCACGTTCATTTGCCCAAATCATTCTGCAAAACTTGAAACGTGTAACCAAGGTATTAGAAAAAATTACTCGTCCTCGGTTAGCTAAAGTTGCAAACCATACTTGGGCTTGGCGATTAAATGGTTTTTGCATTTCATGGCTAACGGTACTATTAATATCGCCGATTCCTCTAACTAACCCGATCCCAACTGTCGGAATACTGGTTTTGGCTGTTGCAACTATTGAATCAGATGGTTTGTTAATGTGTGTTGGTTACGTGCTGACGGTATCAATAACCTTATTATTTGCGCTTATCGGTTATGCATTATGGATGGCACCAGGTTTATTGCCTGCTATCTTCCGATAAAAAAGCCCTCAGTCTTAACGACCGAGGACAACGATGAATTAGGGTGCATCTCTAAAGTTTTTTCCATAAAAATCATCGATATATCCGGAAGTTTTGCAAAAAGGCATAAGTGTTTGGTTATGTGCTAGCTAAATTCAAGTAAGTAATATTTTACGACTAATTAGTATTTTAAAAATAAAAAACCCCAATCCTAATTGGGATTGGGGTACAAATTTATCAGGGTGCATCTACCATCTAATTATCCATCGGGGATGATGGTGTATCGGGAGGATTTGAAAATAATATAGTAATTACCTACACAAAATCTTTTGTTTTATAAAAATAAAAAACCCCAGTCCCGGTTGGGATTAGGGTGAAAATTTATCAGGGTGCATCTACCATCTAATTATCCATCGGGGATGATGGTGTATCGGGAGGATTTGAAAATAATATAGTAATTACCTACACAAAATCTTTTGTTTTATAAAAATAAAAAACCCCAGTCCCGGTTGGGATTAGGGTGAAAATTTATCAGGGTGCATCTACCATCTAATTATCCATAGTGGATAGTACTATATC
>CAXTCQ010000212.1:0-14578 GCA_964242965.1 uncultured Calothrix sp.
AGATGGGGGAGATGGGGGAGATGGGGGAGAAAAGATTATAAAACTCCTAACTCAATAAGAGAGGCGAAATTTCGCGTCTCTACAGCTCTCTACTCCTTATTAAAAAAATGAAAAAGTTCTTAGTCTCACTTCTAGTAGTCTGTTTAACAATACTATGCTTTGCACCTTCTGCTTGGGCATTTTGCGGGTTTTATGTAGCGAAAGCCGATACGAAGTTATATAACAAAGCTTCGCAAGTAGTGCTTGCACGAGATGGTCAAAAAACTGTTTTAACAATGGCAAACGATTATCAAGGTGAAGTCAAAGATTTTGCCATCGTTGTCCCCGTACCAACAGTACTGAAAAAAGAGCAAGTATTGGTAGCTAAACCCAAAATTATCGAGCGTTTGGATGCATTTAGTGCGCCGCGATTGGTTGAATACTTTGACCCAGACCCATGCAATCAAAACTACCCGGTAATGCTTCCACCACCTGCATCAATGAGTTCTGCTAGGCGAAATGCGGCAGAGTCACAGTCACGCGATCGCAGTTTGGGTGTCACCGTCGAAGCGCGTTTTAATGTTGGTGAATACGATATTCTCATTCTCAGTGCGAAAGAATCTGGTGGGTTAGAAACTTGGCTCAACCGCAACGGTTACAAAATTCCGCGAGGAGCAAAAGCACTGCTCAAACCTTATATTCGCTCCTCAATGAAATTCTTTGTTGCCAAAGTAAATTTAGATAAATTTGAACGCATGGGTTATCAAAACCTGCGTCCTTTACAAATTTCTTACAATTCGCCCAAATTCATGTTACCAATTCGGTTGGGCATGATTAACGCTACCAGCGAGCAAGATTTGATTGTCTACGTATTATCTCCCAAAGGACAAGCGGAAATTACTAACTACCGGACGGTGAAAGTCCCCTCCGATAACAACATACCTTTGTTTGTCAAAGAAGAATTCGGCGACTTTTATAAGTCGATGTTCCAAACTTCCTACGTCAAAGAAGACCGGAAAGTTGCATTTTTGGAATATGCTTGGGATATGGGAAACTGCGACCCTTGTTCTGCTGACCCGCTCAACAGTGAAGAACTCAAAGATGCAGGAGTATTTTGGTTCGATAAAAGCCCCGATAATGCCCCAATTGCCCCTGGTTTTCGTCGTCCCAGCAGTAGCAATGTTTTCATTACCCGGTTACACGTTCGTTACACCCGCGATAAATTCCCCGAAGATTTGATGTTTCAAGAAACCTCCAACCGCGAAAACTTCCAAGGACGTTATATATTACAACATCCCTTTACAGGTGAAACCAAGTGTGCATCTGGTAGAGAATACAAGCGCAGTTTGGACAAACGTTACGAACAAGAAGCCCAAACCCTCGCTAAACTGACTAATTGGAATATTCAAGATATTCGCCAAAAAATGAAATTTAGCGGTCAAGCTACATCATCGTGGTGGCGCAATCTATTTTCATGGCAACAAAAATAGGGCAAGGGGTTATAAGCGGAAAATGGCACCCTTGTTAAGCTAAAACTAAAGTTTAATCGAGGTTTCAACCTTGACTGGAGTTTCAAACTCCTGAATACATTTCGCTTGAATTTCCCCTTCCCCCTTCCCCCTCTTTCCTGTAATATCACGAGAATGGGTAATTTTACCCAGACATTTTATAAGCAATACTAAAAAAATCTGATTGCTTTGCTTGGATTAATATTACGGATATGAGTAAATTGGAGGAACAGTTACGTCAATTAGTTAGTGAAGCTTGCGGACATCCACCAGGAAGTTTGGTACGTCAACGAAAGTTGACGCAAATTATTCGCTTAATTTCTGGAAAGTTGTGGAGGGAAAGTACCCCCTACTATCAAGATGGACTGCAACAAACTTGGTTATATTTTTGCCGTAATATTTGCGAAGCCTACGACCCCGACCGAGGTACGGTTGTAACGTGGCTAAATTTTTATTTGAAGCACCGATTGCAAGATTTGTATCTGAAGACGCAAGAGGAAAATGCTAAAAAAGCAGGTGTAAATTTACGTCAGTCAGCATCGGGAGATACAAGTGATATTGTAGACCCCATCGATAATGTTCCAGCACCAACCGATGCTTCTCCTATTTTAGAGAATGTCAAACAGTGGGTGGAATGTGATGCGAGTGGAGAATTACGTCAAACTCACGTTCAAGGACATCCGCAGGTCAATTGTCAGGTGTTAATTTTGAAACGCTTACCTCCGGAGGTTAGTTGGAAGCAATTATCGACAGAGTTCGGTTTAAGTGTGTCAACTTTAAGTAGTTTTTACCAACGTCAGTGCATACCTAAGTTGCGTCAATTTGCTGAAAGCGAAGGCTATTTGTAGAAGGGAAAGGGGTAAGGGGGAAAGGTAAACGCACAAATCCGGGGAAGAGAAGTAAGGGGAGAATAACCTGATTAAGAGTCGAATAACTTTACTGCACTAGGATAGCGAATGAGGATGCTCCCTACTCCTTTTCCCCTTAACCCAGTTTTTTGTATGCAAGTGTTTGAATTCTACCACTGCCTCTTTCATTGTCAAAAATTATAATCATTGTTCTTTATCTCCTGATTTGAATTAATAAGTTTGTAACTAAAATAGATTCGCAATCTTCGATTAATAAGTTCTTCTTGTATAAACCGATGATTCTGGCTTTCAATAAACTGGCTCAAAAACTTTGCTAATACTTCCCGAAAAGTTATGTATGTCGGGCTTACTAAATGTCAAGATTTGTATTCGTGGTTGAAATAGCTAATTATCCATTTCATCAAAAATCCTTTTTTCTCCAAATATTTAAATCAATAAAAATTAGTTTTGATTGCGTAAAAGCCATTGCTGACCTCAATTGATTTATTGATTCATTTAGTTTTACATAGAGATTTTACTTTCACCTGAGTATTTTCTCGTAAACAAAAAAACTCAAAAATTTTAGATTAGCTTGCTTGCGTAACATTTGACTTTGATATTTTCAATTCAATTAAAAATTAATTATCTACTTGTAAGTATTTTTAAATCAGTAGAATTGCCAGTCAGTAAAAACCGATGAAAAATTATTCAAATATCAAGTTCGCATGAAAATTTTTGCTAAAACTTAGCAATTATCAAGGAAAATATTGAGAATCGGACTAACCTAGCTAAGAAAACTTAAAAATTACAACAGTATATATTTAACTTGATACAAGCGATCGCAGTGACTTCACTGAGTAGTTTATCTCAATAAAATATCATGTCAAGAGGTATAAGTTACTACAGCAGTGAATCAAGGATGTAGAAATGTACGGTTCGGTACAATTGCGGCTTAAAAGCGTTGAGTTGATCGAAAGACAAAATAAAACCCGCTGACGCGGGTTTGGAGTGGGAATTTTAATAAAGGGTAATATTTTACTCGAATTGTAAAGCTTGACCGCGCATGTCTGTACACAAAGTGCCGTTGCGGTAGACTATATTACCACCAACAATTGTTGTATGCGCCCAACCAGTTAAATCCCAGCCTTCAAAAGGACTCCAGCCGCATTTGGTCAGTAATTCTGAGCGCAACACGGGACGGTAGGTATTTAGATCGACAAGAACTAAATCGGCATCATAACCTGGTGCGATCGCGCCTTTTTTTTGTATCCCATAAGCCTTCGCTACAGCTGTTGACATCCAGTTGACAACTTGGGCAACGGTACATTTTCCTTGCATCGCTGCGGTTAACATTAATGCTAGGGAAGTTTCGACTCCCGGCATTCCCGAAGGGGATTTGGGGTAAGGTTGGGCTTTTTCTTCGAGAGTATGGGGAGCATGGTCGGTAGCGATAAAATCGATGATGCCATCGCGTAGCGCTTGCCAGAGAGCTTCGTTATCGCTCTTGGAGCGTAATGGTGGATTCATCTGTGCGAGAGTGCCAATTTTGTCATAAGCACTCGTATCTAAAAGTAAGTGCTGCGGTGTTACCTCTGCGGTTACCCAACTTGGTTTGTCGTGACGCAGCAATTCGGCTTCTTCTGCTGTGGACATATGTAGAATATGTAGCCGTCGCTGATATTTTTTGGAAAGTCTTAATGCTTGTTGTGTTGCCAGCAGTGCAGCAAGATTATCTTGAATTTGCGAGTGAATTGCGACTTTTGTTATGCCCGCAAATTCTTGCCGTCGTTGGTTAATTCGCGTTTGGTCTTCGGCATGAACCGCAATCAAGCGCGTACCTTTGGAAAATATTGCTTCTAGGGCTGTTTCGCTATCAACCAGCAGCTGACCATGCATCGACCCCATAAATATTTTAATGCCGCATGTCGGGTGTGCCGATTCTAAATCGGGTAAATTTTCTGACGTAGCCCCAATAAAAAAGCCATAATTAACAAGGCACTTTTGGGAGGCACGGTGCAACTTGTCGTCTAGAGTTTCTTGGGTAGTAGTTAACGGTCGCGTATTCGGCATTTCTAAAAATGCTGTGACTCCACCTTTGGCACAAGCGCAACTCGCAGTAAACAAATCTTCCTTATATTCCAAACCTGGTTCGCGGAAATGTACTTGTGGGTCGATAACTCCTGGCAACAAAGTTAAAAGGTGTGCGTCAACTTCATGTGTTGGTGTTGCAGTCGAAATTTGCGGTGCAACTTCGACTATCGTGCGATCGCACGTCAACACATCCCCAACCATAAATTCACCATTGGGTAAAATGATGTTGGCACGACGAATGAGTAAACTAGTAGAACTGGACATGGGGGTAAGTGCTAGAGCGCTTTTGGAACTCTGTTTTACAAACTAATATTCCTTCAGAGTAAACTTGGTTGCACTTGTAGCAATCAATTTTTGCTCTTTACGATAGAAAAGTTCACCTTCCTCCACGTTATCGCTATCTCAGATACCTAAGGTTAAAATTAACAAATATAGTTTTTTCTACTTGACGGGTCAATTATCTGTATACCAAGCTTTTATTTAAGTAATTCAATGCAAAATCAAGTGCCTGACAACAATTCGACTCAACAATCCGATAACTCCTGGATCGCAGAACTAGGTAGAACAGTTGTATTAAGTATTGTCCTCGCGTTGGGGATTCGTACTTTCGTCGCCGAAGCTCGCTGGATTCCTTCTGGTTCAATGGAACCAACGCTGCACGGTACACCGAATCAATGGGAAGCAGACAAAATTATAGTTGATAAATTAAAGTATAAATTTTCTGACCCGCAACGCGGCGATATTGTCGTGTTTTCACCGACCGCAGAGCTAAAAAAAGAAAAATATGAAGATGCCTTTATTAAGCGGGTGATTGGTCTACCGGGAGAAAAGCTCGAACTTCGAGATGATAAGGTTTTTGTCAACGGTAAACCGCTTGCTGAAGCTAAATACTTAACTGACGAACAGCGGACATCAATTGATGTTTGTCAATCAGGGCAACAGCCACCGTATTTATACAAACCCGAGGCAATTCCACCCAACCATTATTTAGTATTGGGTGATAACCGGATGCAAAGTTACGATGGACGTTGCTGGGGTCTTGTCCCCCGCGAGAATATTATTGGTCGTGCAGTAGTTAGATTTTGGCCTCTTGATAAAGTTGGCGGTATTGATAAATCGCCGATTTACCCTTAGTTCTGGGTCACTCCATCAGTTAATTCGTAAAAATTTAATAACCAAAATCCCCCGTAGGGGCACGATATATCGTGCCCCTATCGTGCCCCTATCGTGCCCCTATCGTGCCCCTATCGTGCCCCTATAATGCCCTTGGGATAACGCAAAATCTTTAATTGCCAATAATATTCTCTCAGAGATCGTTCTTCTTATTTTTCGCTTTCATGAAGAAACATCAACAAAAAATTACCACTATTGATGGTTGGATGATAATTGGTACTTAATTATTAAAAAGCAGATAAACTCAAGGTTTGTGCCATATTTAGCCAGAATTTCACTTTATCCCATTAAGTCACTCGATGGAGTCGATGTCAAAAGTGCTTCATTGCTTTCGAGTGGTGCTTTGAAGTTTGACCGCGAGTTTGCAATTTTTGACCAACGCGGCAAGTTTGTGAATGGCAAGCACAATCCCAAAGTGCATTTAGTGCGATGCCAATTTCATCTGGATGACCGAAAAGTTTCACTTCAATTACCTAAGAGTAATTCCCAACAATTCCATCTCGACAACGAACAAAATTCACTCGTCGCTGCATTGAGTGATTTTTTTGGTTTTCCTGTCACCTTGCAACAAAACCTGTCAATGGGTTTTCCTGACGATACCAGTTCTCCCGGACCAACAATAATTAGTACAGCGACTTTGACAGAAGTTGCTTCGTGGTTCAGCGGAGTAAGTATAGACGAAATGCGTCGCCGCATCCGCGCTAATATCGAGATTGGCGGTGTACCTGCATTTTGGGAAGACCAATTATTCGGCGAAGATAACAATTCCATCGCGTTTCGGATCGGAAATGTCATTGTTGAAGGTATTAATCCTTGCCAGCGCTGTATCGTCCCAACCCGCGATTCACTCACGGGAGAATCATATTCTAATTTTCAGAAAATATTTATCAATAAGCGACGAGAAACCTTACCAAGTTGGGTCGCTGCTTCTCGCTTCAATCACTTTTTTCGCTTAAGCGTAAATACTAAAATATCAGCATCCGAAGCGTCGAAAAAGTTAGAAATAGGCAGCCATGTTGAGATTTTAGTACCAAACGTGTAAAACGTTACAAAAATAAGCGTGTAGGGGAGCAAGTAGAGCAATTAACCCTTAATCCCTAATCCCTATACCCTAACCAGGAATTAATAAATTTGCGTAAATAAATCTTACACTCTGTTTGAGAAGAGTATTCTAATTGTTGTGGACGATACTTAACTTACTTAAGGTGCTATAACAAAGTTTGAGACTTTAGCATCTGAGGTAGTACGTAAATGGACTGAAGTTCAATTCAAGCACTTGAAGCTACAACCTCCGGGCTTGTGCGTGATAGTTACAAGTTGGGAATTTATCGTCAAGTCATCATAATAAAGCAAAAATTCCCAAAATTTAAGGCTGGAAAAAATTACAAAAGCGATGTTATCTACACTTGGGCTAGTTCAATTCATCCAAGGCTTATTTGGCAAAGTTTATGCCAATATGTTTCTGAGAACGGTTTTCATTGTACCGTTGATTTTGCAAATCTCTGGGACAGTCGGTTTGATTGGTTATCAATATTTTAAAAACGGACAGCAAACATTAGAAAAACTCGCAAATCAGTCAAAATTAATTGTTCTAGTTTCGACAAGCCAACAAACCTATAGTGTTGTTAATGGTCAAGTCAAAAGGGTGTCAGGATTACATAGTAACGACCCCTTGATTCGAGCGATCGCACAAGATTTGCTACAAAAAAATGGCAGTTTAGAATCGCAAGAAGATGCCAAAAATTTTCAATTTACGAATGCATTAGTTGGTCACTTTGTCAATGCTAATTGGCGCGACAAATTAGGTTTAGACTGGTTGATTGTTGTAGTAATACCTGAGAGCGATTTGATGGAGCAAATAAATACTAACACCAGTAATACTTTTGTACTGTGTTTCGTTGCTTTCGTCATGGCAACATATATTGGTATACTAACTGCCCGTTGGATTGTCAATCCGATTATGCAATTAAATTTTGCAGCTAAAAAAATCGTCAAAGGTAGATGGGGATCGATACCAGAGAAACGTAGCGATGAAGTGAGGGAACTTGCATTGGGATTTGGGAGTATGGCTATTTTACTGCAAGAATCATTTGCAGTGTTGAAAACAAAAAATACAGATTTGAAGGTGTTAAATGCGGCACTATTAGCGAGCGAGAGTCGCCTCCATCAATTTTTAGAAGCGATGCCAATGGGTGTATTTATTGTCGAAGCGCATGGTAAACCTTACTACATCAATAAAATCGGTAAGCAAATTTTACCGCAGGATTTAATACCCGAAGCTAGGGTGGAAGATTTAGCGCGAGTGTACGAAGTTTATATTGCTGGTACTGAGGAACTTTATCCAAGCGATCGCTTGCCGATATCGAGAGCATTGCAAGGTGAAAGTATTAGCGTCGATGATATCGAAATTCGCCATCCGAATCGAACGATTCCCATCGAAGTTTCGGCAATGCCGATTTACGATGAATCGGGCAAAATTAGCTTTGCAGTTGCAGCGTTTGCTGATATATCTCAACGCAAGCAAGCGCAACAATTATTATCACACCACAGCCGCACCTTAGAAACTCAAGTCAAAAAACGTACTCTTGACCTGCTGAAACTAATCGACCAACTCAAAACCGTACAGCAGGAATTAATGCGATCGCAAAAAATTGCTGCCCAAGGACAAAAAGCCGCCGAACAGGCAAATAAAGCTAAAAGCGAATTTCTGACAAATATGAGCCACGAGTTGCGAACGCCACTTAACGCTATCCTGGGATTTACGCAACTGATGAGCCGCGATACAGCGCTAATGAGCGAACACCAACAAAATCTTGCCATTATTAACCGTGCCGGCGAACACCTCCTGAATTTGATTAACGACATCCTGGAAATGTCGAAAATTGAAGCGGGACAAAGCATTCTGAATCTTAGTAACTTTGATTTGATTCGATTACTAGATAATCTCCAACTTTTGTTACATCGACCGGCAGCTGCCAAAGGTTTAACTTTAACTTTTGAATATCAACCCGACATTAAGCGCTATATCCAAACCGATGCCAGCAAACTTCGTCAAGTTCTGCTCAATCTGTTAGGAAACGCGATTAAATTTACAAAAGCTGGTAGCGTCACACTGCGCGTCAGAATGGAGGATAAGGGGGACAAGGGGGACAAGGGGGACAAGGTGGGAATTTTTTCCCTGTCTCCCCCGTCTCCCCCGTCTCCTTGCCCCACGTCCCAAATTTACTTTGAAGTCACAGACACGGGTGCGGGCATTTCTCCCGGAGAAATAAAGTTGCTTTTTGAACCTTTTGCACAAACCGAAAGTGGCAGACAGTCCCAACAAGGAACGGGACTCGGTTTAGTAATCAGCCGAAAATACGTACAGTTGATGGGAGGAGATATTGCTATTAGTAGTACAGTTGGTATCGGCAGTACATTTGCCTTTCATATTCAAGCTAATCTTGTTTCTCCAAGCGAAATATTGGGTAGTTGCAGACAGCAGCAAATTATTAGCTTAGAACCGCACCAACCGCAATATCGAATTTTAGTTGTAGACGATGCGGACGATAGTCGCTTATTTTTAGCAAAATTACTAATATCGATCGGTTTTGCAGTCAGAGAAGCTAGCAACGGTGTTGATGCGATTTCGGAGTGGTGTGAATGGCAACCACACTTAATATTTATGGATATGCGGATGCCAATTATGGATGGTTACGCAGCGACACGAGCAATTAAAGCACGCGAACAAAAAATATTTTCTACTCCTACCTCTTTGAACCCCTCGAACCAAACAATAATTATTGCCCTCACTGCTAGCGTTTTTGAGGAGGAATGTCACAAAATGTTGTCAGCTGGTTGTAATGATGTTATTCGTAAGCCATTTATTGAAGAATTACTGCTCGAAAAAGTGCGTGAATATTTAGGTGTAAAATATATCAGTCAAATTGATACAAATACAGATGCAGTTCTTCAAGAAATACAAATAACTGAGATTCGGCAATTATTATCACAAATATCACCGAAGTGGATCGAGAATGTATATGATGCCGCAGCTAGTTGTAGCGATGATTTAATTTTCAAGTTACTCCTGCAAATTCCTGAAGATTATGCTCCACTTATTCGAGTTTTCAGGAATTTAGCTAATAACTATGAATTTGAAAAAATTATGGAATTGACCAAAGCAGACTCAGAATGAATGACGCGGATATAAAAAATTATAAAAAAGATATTTTGATTATTGACGATACCGCAGATAACTTGCGAGTTTTATCTTCAATTTTAATTAAAGAAGGATATAACGTCCGAAAAGCTTTGAATTGGCAAATGGCTTTAACTGCTTGCCAAGCTGTTTTACCGGATTTGATTTTACTAGATATTATGATGCCAGAAATCGATGGTTATGAGGTTTGTCGTCGCTTGAAAGGTTGGAATAAAAGCGCGGATATTCCTGTGATTTTTATAAGTGCTTTAGATGATGTTTTTGATAAAGTTAGAGCTTTTGAAGCGGGTGGCTTAGATTACATCACTAAGCCGTTTGAATTTCAAGAAGTTTTAGTACGAGTAAAAAATCAAATTTCTTTACGTGAAGCTCGTTTGGAAGTTATGAAGCTGAACAGCGAACTCGATCGAAGAGTTAAGAAGCGGACTTCGGAGTTGGAAGAAGCAATGCAAAAACTCCAAATTGAAATGAATTCTCGACGCGAATTACAGGGAAAGTTACTTGATATTGCTTTACATGATTCGCTGACTGGGTTACCAAATCGAGTATTATTTATTCGCCGACTCGAAAAAGCCCTCAACCATGCTAAACAGGATGCTAACTATCAATTTTCCGTTTTGTTTTTGGATTGCGATCGCTTTAAAGTTATAAACGATTCTCTCGGTCATTTTGTCGGGGATGAATTATTAATTGCAATTGCCCGTCGCATCCAGACGACCTTAAGTCCTTTCGATACTTTAGCGCGATTTGGCGGTGATGAATTTGCTATCCTTTTAGAAAATATTACAGGTATTGATATGGCAATTGAACTTGCCGAGTCTGTTATTAAACACTTATCGCTTACTTTTAAGTTATCCCGGTACGAAGTATTTATGAATGCTAGTATTGGTATTTGTTTGGGAAATCGTAACTATGACAAACCTGAATATTTACTACGTGATGCTGACACCGCTATGTATGAAGCTAAAGCTTTAGGACGAGCAAGATATCACGTTTTTGACCCAGTGATGCATGACAAGGCTATTCAGCTTTTGGAGTTAGAAAATGACCTGCGTCATGCTATTGAGCGCGAAGAATTTGTTATCTATTATCAACCTATTATTTCGCTCAAAACAGGCAAAATCGCTGGATTAGAAGCGCTTATCCGCTGGCAGCATCCAACACGCGGGCTAGTTTTACCGACTAATTTTATCCCTGCTGCCGAAGAAATGGGTTTGATTTATCCCATTAATACTTGGGTATTGAAAACGGTCTGCGAACAACTGTATGAATGGCAAAATCAGCGAGTATTTGCCGATAAAATTACAATTAGCGTCAATCTATCACCGCGATTATTTTCTAATCCAGATATCGTCTCGCTCATCGATAAAATTATTCGAGAAACTCAAATTAATACTGTTGGTTTAGAACTGGAAATAACCGAAAGTGTCATTATGGAAAATAGTAATGCTGTCAAATCTATTCTCCAGCAACTCAAGCAGCGAAAGTTGAAGTTGGTTATGGATGATTTTGGTACTGGTTATTCTTCGTTGAGCTACCTGCATAGCTTTCCTTTGAATGCACTCAAAATTGATAAATCGTTTGTGAAGCGAATGCAGGAAAATCAAGCAAACATGGGACTTGTCCCCGCAATGATTAGCATTGCTAACTCAATGGGTATGCGTGCGATCGCAGAAGGTGTCGAAACACCTAAACAGTTGGCACAACTACGAAGTCTAAATTGCGACCTCGCTCAAGGTTTTCTATTTGCTAAACCTCTTCAACAAGATTTAGTACTGGACTTGATTTCCACAAATCCTCAGTGGTAATAGCCAAGTATCATTTAGTATAAAAAGACGTATCAATATTTAGCTTTTAATTGGTTTTTTATTATACTTGTACTAGTGGTGCGTGTCATTAATTCTGCTGGATGTAGAGACGCGATACATCGCGTCTCTCCAAGGGTTTCAACACCCAACCAACCCCCCAAAATTAATGACACGAACCACTAGTACAGTTTAAAGTTTGTAAAACCTCTCACAAGCCACAAATTTGAGCGATTGTCTGTCTAAACCTATTATCGTATCCAATTTTACTAAATATAAATATGTATTAAATTTTGAGTAATAATTTATACTAATAAATATGAGCTAACTTGAATACCTGTGACATGAGAATTTTTAGCACTATTATTGACAATACATAAGTATCGCAAATAGTAAAGTTGAAGCAGTTAATTATAAGACCTAATTGGAAAATAACTCATTATGTAAAGATTCACAGATACTGGCTGAAATACACTTGAAAAATAACCAATCGTGCGTACATTGAATTTTTTGTAATATCTACCATAATTTTGAAGTTTGATTAAGAATAGTGAAAGATATAAGGATAAAAAATTACGTTAAGTTATACAAATATAGGTATTAGGAAAAATGCTTCTAGAGCGAAATAGTATTTATAAAGCAAGTATTTTAGTTGTCGATGATACTCCAGACAATTTGCGGTTACTGTCAGCAATGTTAACAGGACAAGGATATGAAGTCCGCAAAGCATTAAACGGTAAAATGGCACTAACGGCATGTCAAATGCTCTTGCCTGATATAATTTTACTCGATATTAATATGCCAGGAATGGACGGTTATGAGGTTTGCCAACAACTCAAAGCCGATACCAGAACTAGTACAGTTCCAATAATTTTTATCAGTGCCCTTGATGATGTTTTAGATAAAGTTAAAGCCTTTGACGTTGGTGGTGTAGATTATATTACTAAGCCGTTTCATGGTGCGGAAGTAGTACTACGAATTGAAAACCAAATAAATTTACGTTTATTGCAAGTTAAACTCCAAGAAAAAAACATATTATTACAACAAGCGTTCGACGATTTAAAAGCTGCCCAAGTTCAGCAAATTCAAAATGAAAAGATGTTTGCGCTAGGACAATTAGTTGCAGGGGTGGCACATGAAATCAATAATCCAGTCAGTTTTATCTACGGTAATCTCCAATACGCGAATCAATACGTTCAAGATTTAGTTAATTTAATCGAGATATACCAGCAAGAATATCCAAATCCTACGTCCAAACTTCAGAAAATCGTTGAAGATATCGATTTAAAGTTTGTTGTTAACGACCTGGGCAACTTAATGGGTGCTATGTTTAGAGGTGCAGATCGAATTCGTTCGATTGTCTTAGCGTTACAAAATTTTTCGCGTTTAGATGAAGCGCAAATGAAATCGGTAAATATTCATGAAGGAATCGACAGTACTTTGGTGATGTTAGAACATCGACTAAAGGAAACAGCACATCGTCCAGCAATTACCGTTACCAAAGAATATAGTAATTTGCCTTTAGTTACTTGTTATCCCGGCGAACTTAATCAGGTATTTATGCATTTATTAAATAATGCGATTGATGCTTTAGAATTGGGAAATAGTGCATGGCATATTGGTAGTAAAATTGAAAAACAAGGTGAAGATAAGCAAGTGAATGAAAATGACTTACTTTATCAGGATTCAACAACGCAATTACCGACTTTTTATTCCCACCTAGTTCCAGAAATTCGCATTTACACTCTCTTGACAGACACCAACACCGTAAAGATTACGATCGCTGATAATGGTCCCGGTATCGACGAGTCAGTGCGGTCGCGTTTGTTTGACCCTTTTTTTACTACCAAATCTGTAGGTAAAGGTACGGGGCTTGGATTATCAATTAGTTACCAAATCGTTCAAAAACATCAAGGAAATCTCGTAAGCGACTCATCACCCGGACAAGGTGCTTTGTTTACTATCGAAATTCCTATCCAACAAGTACTCCCTTTCAATACTTTTTCTTAACTTCACGTTACTATTTTTTGTCACAAATAGCATAATAGAAATGTGACTCAATTGTTCGACCCATTACGATCCCTGAAAGAAGGTCACTGGTTCAAGCTGATCTGCGGAGCCAGTTACCAACATTTGCCTGCGGTCAGAAGTTTAACACTAGCCTACACTTTGGCAGGTGCTGACTGTATCGATGTGGCAGCCGACCCGGCTGCAATCGCAGCCGCACAAGAAGCTTTGACAGTTGCCTCCACTCTTGTCAATGATGCGAGACGGCTAGGTTTTGATGCAACTGCGAAGTTGCCTTTGTTAATGGTCAGTCTCAATGATGGAGAAGACCCGCATTTTCGTAAAGCCGAATTTAATCCAACCGTTTGCCCTTCCAGTTGCCCCAGACCATGCGAAAAAATTTGTCCTGCCCAAGCAATAATTTTTAACAATAAACCTAACAATCAACAAGATAATTTTTCCGGTGTTATATCTGAGAAATGTTACGGATGCGGACGTTGTATTCCTATCTGTCCTTATGATATAATTTATACAAGGTCATATGTGTCAGCGCCGGAAGCGATCGCACCATTAGTACTGTCAACGGGAGTAGATGCCGTAGAAATTCATACGCAAGTTGGACGATTGACAGAATTCACGCGATTGTGGCAAGCAATATTGCCACAAATTTCGAGGTTGAAATTGATAGCCATCAGTTGTCCTGATGGAGAAGGTTTGATTGACTACCTGCGCTCTTTGTACAATTTAATTTCCCCGCTCAAATGTGCATTGATATGGCAGACCGATGGTCGTCCGATGAGCGGTGATATTGGCGATGGTACTACGCTCGCAGCTGTGAAGCTAGGGCAAAAAGTTTTGGCAGCTAAATTACCAGGATATGTGCAGTTGGCAGGAGGTACTAACAGTTACACGGTTGCTAAGTTAAAGGCAATGGGGCTGTTGGGAGGGGGACAAGGAGGACAAGGG